>NZ_JADBEC010000002.1:342298-684596 GCF_014873945.1 Rhizobium viscosum
GGATCGACAGGTCCCGCACCGATCTCGGCGCGGCGGTCGACCGGTACCTGCAGTCCATGCGCGCCAAGCTGAGCACCCTTGATGACGAGGATCGTACAGTGCGATCGGCACTGGCGTCCGCCTATGAGCAACGCTCCCGCTCATCGCTGGCGCAGACCGAGCTCGGGCGGCTGCAGCGCATTGCCGACAGGGAGCAGACGGCGCTCGACAAGCTGGAGGAGCAGCGCCGCGGTCTTGCCGGACAGGCCATGCTGCCGGGCACCGAACTGGAGGTCCTGTCACCGGCTGCGGTGCCGCTTGCGCCGCAGGGGCGCAGCCGGCTGTTCTACCTGATCGGCGCCTTCTTCGCTTCGATCTCGGTTGCGGTGACGGCCGCCTTCGTGGTCGAGATGATGGACAGGACGGTGCGCAGCTTCGACCAGATCACTGGAATGGCGCGCATCGTGCCGGCCGGCTTCGTCCCGCATTTGCGACGCAAGGACCGCAGAGATCCCTCGCGGCTGTTCGGGCAAACGCAGATCGGCATGTTCGACGAAGCCATCCGCACCGTGATGATCTCGCTCAAACAGGCCAATGGCGGCAAGCTGCCGAACAGCATTGCCGTGACCTCGGCCCATAGCGGCGAAGGCAAGTCGCTGGTGGCCGGATCGCTGGCAATCGAGCTCGCCGCCAACGGAACGCCGGTGCTGCTCGTCGACAGCGACATCCGGCGCGGACATCTCGACACGCTGTTCCGGTCCGGCCTCAAACAGGGGCTGAATGAGTTCCTGAGCGGGCAGGCTGGCCTCGAGGACGTCGTCCATCACCATCCGAGCGGCATCGACTTCATCCCGGCCGGCAATCCCCGCCTGCAGCGGCGTATGCGCATGACCGACGTCGCCGAGATCATCGAGATGGCCCGCGCCAGAGGCCAGATCGTCATCTTCGACAGTGCGCCGGTGCTCGCCTCGGCCGATACGATGCATCTGACGGCGCTGACGGAACGAACGCTGATGGTCGTGCAATGGGCAAAGACCAGCCGCAGAGCCGCAGAGTTCTGCCTGCACCAGCTCAGAAGCGCCCGCAATGCCGATATCGTCGTCGCCATCAACAATGTCAAACCCAAACGGCACGCAAAATATAACTTCCGTGACTCCGAATTATACGCAAGGTCATTGATGACCTATCAGAACTTCGAGACGTCGCCGATCGCGGCATGGTTCACCTTGCGTTGGCTGCACCCGTATCTGGGGATGCAAAAATGAGAGCTGGACGTTTCGATCACCCGCATCACAGGCAAGGCCGGAACCGCGCTTTCAAGTCGCGAGATAGAGCCGCCGTATTCGACAAGGCATGCGCCCACCGGAGGCTGCAGAGCCCTCGTCCCTTGCCGCATTAGCTTCTCAAAAACAGCCTTAATATTCGAGTTGGAGAGCGATCATGGATACCGGAATGAGACATAACAGGAAAGTTGCACTGATTACCGGCGTAACAGGTCAGGACGGTGCATATCTGGCCGAGTTGCTCCTGGATAAGGGCTATATTGTTCACGGCATCAAGCGGCGCTCGTCGTCCTTCAATACCAATCGCATCGAGCACCTCTACGAGGATCCCCACGTCGAGAACCCGCGCTTCATCCTGCATTACGGGGATATGACCGACGCAACAAATCTCATCCGGGTTGTCCAGGAAACGCAACCTGACGAGATCTACAATCTCGCCGCACAAAGCCACGTGCAGGTTTCTTTCGAGACGCCGGAATATACCGCCAACGCAGATGGAACCGGCACATTGCGGCTGCTTGAAGCCATTCGCCTTCTGGGCCTGACCAAGAAGACCCGTTTCTATCAGGCCTCCACCTCTGAGCTTTACGGCAAGGTCCAGGCCGTCCCGCAGAATGAAACGACGCCATTCTACCCTCGATCCCCCTACGCGGCCGCCAAGCTCTACGCCTACTGGATCGTCGTCAACTATCGCGAAGCCTATGGCATGCATGCTTCGAACGGCATCCTGTTCAACCACGAAAGCCCGATCCGTGGTGAGACTTTCGTGACGCGCAAGATTACCCGGGCGGCGGCTGCCATCCATCTCGGCCTGCAGGACCGGCTCTACCTTGGCAATCTGGATGCCAAGCGCGACTGGGGACATGCGCGGGAATATGTCCGCGGCATGTGGCTGATGTTGCAGCAGGACGAACCGGAAGATTATGTCCTGGCAACCGGTGAAATGCACACCGTTCGCTCCTTTGTCGAGAAGGCCTTCGCCAGAGTGGGCATGCCGATCGATTGGCGTGGGGAAGGTGTCGAGGAAAAAGGATATGACAAGTTATCCGGCCGGTGCGTGGTTGAGGTCGACCCGGCCTATTTCCGGCCCACCGAAGTCGACCTGTTGCTTGGCGATCCAACGAAAGCGCATACGAAACTCGGCTGGAAACACGAAATCAGTCTCGATCAACTGGTCTCGGAAATGGTCCGCGAGGATCTGAAAGTCATGGCCCGCAATGTTCCGACGGTCGGCGCGAACAAGGGCCTGATCCATGCCTGAAATCATCTACAGCCTCGCCGGGAAAAGGGTCTATGTCGCGGGCCACCGCGGCATGGTAGGCTCTGCGATTGTGCGGCGTCTCCTTGCCGAGAACTGCGAGATCCTGACGGTTCCGCACGCTGAGGTCGATCTGAGGCGGCAGGATCAGGTGGAGGGATGGATGGCAAAGAACCGTCCCGATGCCGTCTTCCTGGCGGCTGCGAAGGTCGGCGGTATCCTCGCCAATGATACCTATCCGGCCGACTTCCTCTATGACAACCTGATCCTCGAGGCGAACATCATCCACGCCGCGCATAAAGTTCGCGTCGAAAAACTGATGTTTCTGGGTTCGTCCTGCATCTACCCGAAGTTCGCCGAGCAGCCGATCGTCGAAGACGCGCTTCTCACCGGATCGCTCGAACCGACGAATGAATGGTATGCGATCGCCAAAATTGCCGGACTGAAGCTTTGCGCCGCATACCGAAAACAGCATGGGAAGGATTTCATCTCTGCCATGCCTACCAATCTCTATGGACCGGGCGATAATTTCGACCTCAATTCAAGCCACGTCATGCCGGCTCTGATCCGCAAGGCGCATGAGGCCAAGATCAACGGTGAGAAGGAAATCCGCATCTGGGGCACAGGAGCGCCGCTGCGTGAGTTCCTGCATGTCGATGATTGCGCCGACGCCTGCATCCATCTCATGAAGACCTATTCCGCCGAAAGTCACGTGAATGTCGGCTCAGGCGAAGATATCAGCATCCTCGAATTGGCAGGGCTCGTGGCAGAGATCGTCGGCTTCGAAGGCGAGATCATGCGGGACCTCGCTAAACCTGACGGCACACCGCGCAAGCTCATGAGCGCCGACAAGCTCCGTGTCCTCGGCTGGTCACCGAAGATCGAACTGAAGGAAGGCATTGCAGACGCCTATCGCTCCTTCCTGAAGGGGCACTATCTCGAACGCCACAACGAGGCCGCAGAGTGATGGCAGTCTGGCTGTCGTCGCGGCAATCGCATTGTCTGACGCGCCCGACCATCACTGCATCAAGGTCGCAGGTCGTTTACGCTTTCGTTTCGCGTTGATTGCCGGAGAGGGAACCTCGGGCCGCAACGTTTCCGTTGCCCTGTCGCGGTCAACCGGACGACCAAACAGATATCCCTGCACAAAGGGGCATCCGAGGCGCCGCAGGCGTTCTGCCTGATCCTCCGTTTCCACACCTTCGGCCACGATACGGGTACCAAGGCCGATAGACATGTCGAGAAGGGCTTTGACGATGACCGCGCCAGGTCCATCCGACATCCGGTCGATGAAGGTCTTGTCAATCTTGATGATGTCGACGGGGAAATTCAGCAGATGCGTGAGCGAGGCATACCCGGTGCCGAAATCATCGAGCGCCACAAGCAGCCCTTCCCTTCGAAGCTCCTCGATCGCTTTTGCGACCTTCCCATCCTTTTCGTCCATGTAGACCGTTTCGGTCACCTCGAGCACGACATGCTTGAGGGGCGTGCGGTGGTGGGCGAAAACGCTTTTGATCCGTTCGCCGAGATTTCCCTGATTGAAATCCGCCATCGATACGTTGACGCTGACATATTGAAACGTAAGCCCGAGATCGAGCCAGTATCTGATATCGCGCGCGACCTGCTCCAGCATTCGGTCGGTCAGGAGATGCCCTATCGACGGATCTTGGAGCGCCTCGGCAAACGCGCCGGGTGAGAGGATCTGGCCGCCGTCCATACGAATGCGGCAAAGCGCCTCAAGGCCGACGATCTCCCGCGTCGGAAGGCTGACGATCGGTTGGTAATACGCCTCTATCCGATCTTCGGCCAAGGCGCTGGTCACCGTCTGCAGCGCTCGAAAGCGGTTTGCGATCGCTCCTGCAAGATCGTCGCTATAAAGCACGAAACCGCCTCTGGCCGTCTGTTTGGCGTGGTGAAGTGCAAGATTTGCATGTTGCAGAAGGGTCGGAACGTCGGGTGATCGGTTCGGTTCGAAGGTTGCGCCCCCGCAGGTGACCGAGACCCGCAGGAGATGTTCGTTGCGTTGCGGTGTCTGCTTCTCTATGGCCCGTAGAATTTCTGCGGAAACCGCTGATAATTCCGCCGCGGAACAATTTTCGATCAATATTGCGAACTCATCGGCGTCCACCCTGAAGGTGGCAGCCGGCATAGCGATTCGTGCAACGGTTCGACCAACGTCCAGGATCAACCTGTCACCCGTCGCATGTCCGAAGGCGTCGTTGACCCGGCCGAGATGATCGATATCGACGAGCAGGACAGAAAGAGGGGTGGCGGCACCATCGACGGCTGCCTCCAGCGTCTTGAGAAAATTGGCGCGGTTGCCGAAGCCGGTGAGATTGTCGAAAAAGGCGAGCCTTTGATTATCGGCTTTCACCTCCTCCCGCTCGAGCACCAGCGAGCAAAGGTCGAGGCACTCGGCGACGATCATGCGTTCTTCGGCCGTGGGGCCGCGATTATCCTTGTAATAAAACCCGAACGCTCCGAGCACGCGTCCATCGCTGCGCAGGATGGGGCTCGACCAACACGCCTTGACGCCATGTTCTTTGGCAAGGATGTCGGCAAGCGGCCGATAGGGTATCCAAAGCGGGTCTGCAAAGATATCGGTGACGGCGATCGGCCTGCGGAAATGGGCAGCCGTACCGCACGAGCCGACATCAGGCCCGATTGGTATTCCATCGAGCGCGTCCGAATAGGTTTTGGCGATCGTTGGCCCAGCCAGCGGATGCAGGAGCCCTTCGCGGTCAACGGTCACGATTGAGCAAAGGACACCGGCTGCAAGCCGTTCGGCATGCTCGCAAATGCGATCGCACGCCTCTTCGAGGGAAGCCCCTCGTGCGAGCAGATCCAAAATTTCCTGCTGAAGTTGTCCTCGCATGCCCGGCCTCGTCGTATTCCTTTCGCTCGAACGGCCTCGAACCTGTTCGGCCGGTTACGATCGAAAACTAGCAGGTACTATGTTACGGGTTCGGAAATTTATCGACTACAATTCGAAGCCTGAGGATGTATGGGACACTCCTGCCTGTTCGAGCGCAGCCGCGGCGCACGACGACGGTGAAACGAAAGACCGGGTAGGTTCGATACGTTAGCTCTGAAGAATATGCTGCCGCACCAATTCCTTCAAATGCTCCGCATCGCCGGCTTCGATCGCATCGATCATCAGATGGTGTTCCCTGCCCGATTGTTCCACACGGGCCCGCGTGCGCCATTGCGAAGCCGGCACCGATGAAGTCCGACGACGGAAGAGCATGATCTCGACCTCAAGGCAGGCCGCGTCGATATCGTCATGGCGTCCATGGCCTATCCCAGAAACCGGGCAACGAGGACATGACGACGACAGGTCCGCGCTTCCAGGGCGGCTTCCTCGGCCGCGGCAGTTCCGTTGGCTTGCGCAAGAGCGACACCGAGCAGAAGACCATGTTCAACGATGCGATTGCCGCCGCAAAAGCGGATGGCACGATCAAGACGCTGTCGGAAAAGTGGTTCGGCTTCGACGTGACGCCGAAGTGAGCTGATTTCAAAATGATACCCGGCGAGTGACGCTCGCTGGGTATCGCGAGCGATCAATATGTCACGAGGGTTCAAAAACCGACGCTGCATTTACTAGTGCTCGCGCAGGCCCAGCCAGACGGGCCAACAAGCGCACATATTCTGTGCTCGCAAAGTGCCGCGGAGATCGCTATTCGTGTGATTGCGAGGTGTCGCCATTGGCGAACCCGCATCGAAACGAAGCATGACACGATCCCAATGCGAAGGAGGGGCAGCGATGGCCAATCTTCCCGATATGACGAAGCACCGCGGCTTTCCATCCGGCATGCCGGGCAGCGGCATTCAGTTCACCATCCGCCGCGCCAACCCCAAGGGCGTGACGCCGATCAAGGCACTGCCTCGTCGTGCACGGCCCGGCACGGCGGAACACCGGGTCGATGCAGCCTTCCTGCATGCGCTTTGGCATCATTTCGGGGCGGAGCCCTTCGAGCGTGGCAATCTGGACGCCGCGCGGCTCAACCTGCTGTTCGGGCGGGAAGTGGTGGCCGTGGACAAGGATTTCGATCCGAAGTCCTATGACGCGATGCTCGTTATCAACGAGAAGGTGGCGCGTCAGAATTTCCCGGAATCGTTCGAAGATATTATGGAAGTCTGACGGGAACGTTCATCGCGCATTTCCGTCGCGGGATTAGTTTCCCGTCTCGATGTTGACTTCATATTCGGCAAGCAAACGTTGTACGGTTTCGTTTCCGGTGTAAAGACGTTTCAGTCTGGCAAGTTCGGCATCGGTCCCGGTGCAGAGCCGCTTCAGTTCTTCGTCAATCTGAGCGCGTCGTTCTGCGTAAGGCGAATCCTCGCCTCGAAAATGATCGCATCCGTCGCGACGCTCCATAAATGCTCGCACATCTGCAGGTAGTTTCAACCTATCGGATTTCCGGTCGGCAGCCAGGGATGGCCCGCAACATGCGCCGGAAAGGCTCAGAAGCAACAGGCCCGCGGTGATCCTAGGCCCGATGATCGTCATGCCAACGCCTGTTCTACAGCGATCTGCGCCATCTCAAGTGCAGCCTCTCGCGTCTTTGCGGCCGCAACGAAAAGGCCCTTGTGGCAGAACGTTGCCCCGTCGACGCCGCAAGCCAATTCTAGATCGTGGCCGGTCAGACCCGCCCAGGATGCAGGCAAATCGGCGCGCAGCTCGAAGCCCTCGTCTGCGCGGCGGATACCGGTCAGGCACCAGTCGTTTTCCCGGGGGTGAACGACGAAAAGCAGATGATCGGCCTTCGCCCTTACGATCGCCGCACGAAAAGGCATGCCCATCGGCAGTTCGAGGACGCGCCCCTCGCCTGTTTCGTTGATCGCCTTGAGAACGAGGGCTTCTGCGCGTAGCTTGGCATCTTGCGTCGCGATACCGGCCTCGACGAAGCTTCGCGCGATTGAAAGGGCGGCATGGAACGCGCGCTCATCGGCCTCGGGATCCTTGGCATCAAAAACCGGCTTCAGGGTTTCCAGCAAGGCAGGCAGCGTAAGGCCGGCCAGCTCGCCTGCAATGGAAGGATCAAGTGCACCATTGTCGGTCAGATCGACCGGCAAGACGAACTTGGCGTCGAACGAAGCATGCACCGATGAAACATGCGCTTCGGGCACTCGCAGTGCTGCAAGATATTCCGCTCCATAGTGTTTCCAGACCAGGCCGAAGGAACTGTAGGGCCGTCCGTCCTCGCGCACGGGCGCGCCACGCTGATGGTGGTCGAAAATACCTGCGGCGGGATCATACTGCCCGCCGACGTCGTAGATGATGCGATCGGTGCCTGGGGTGGTCCAATCGACATTTCGGCTGCGAATGATCCTGGCCTCAGGGAACAGCCGAGTCAGGATGACGCTCGAAAGCAGCTCGTCGGCGTGAAAACCGCCGGAATGCGTAACCAGGTATGAAGGGGTCATTGTCAGATGCGTCTCTCGGAACCGGGACTTTGTTGGCCGTCCTGATAGCCTGCGTCGATCGCCAGCTCAACAGTGCGTGCGGGAGGCGACCGCAGAATTCTTTCGATCCGGATAGCTTGGAGACTTCCTGGACGCGATGCAGCCACAATGCTGCAGTAACACCATAAACATCCGAGGACATTGTATCCCCGGTGATGCAGGCTCCGTTGCCCGATTGCCGACGCGCTTGCGATCTTCCCATCAGCGATTTGTAGCAGCCGCAGTGGAGCATTGTTTCTGCGCGTGGATCCCATGCAGATCATATCAGAACGACCCCATCTGCTGGCGGAAACGCCGCTTCACCAGGCGCTAACGCACCCTGCCGCAGTCTCCCAAGACAAGGCATCAGTTGCAAGCTGCGACGGCGGATCATCGCCAAGCAGCGCGCTCAAGCAATCATTTTCAGACAATCAGGAGCGAACCCTCGCGGTTCGGATCTATCATGAATAATCACCATTTCGCCCACCCCAACAGAAGTGCTACACCATCGAGGCAGCGCCTGCTGGATCGATACAAGCAGTACCTTCGGTTTGCCGAGCTGAAGTCTTTGGCCGGCGACCGGATCGGCGCTGAGAATGACTACCAGCATGCCGAACACTTCCTCCGCAGCGCTGCCCAACAGAAAGACGCCGACCGACTATGAACGCAACGATGACGGCCGGCCAAGACGCCGGTGCCGAAAAAGCCTGGCTCAAGATTCTCTCGAATTACCGAAAACCCAATACAGGCCGAAGCCTGTACGAACTGGCCGTGACGCTGATCCCGTTTATCCTTCTTTGGGCAGCAGCGTGGATTGCGATACACTTCGGCTATTGGCTCGGCTTAATCCTCGTCGTCCCGGCAGCCGGATTCCTGTTGCGGCTCTTCATGCTGCAACATGATTGCGGGCACGGCTCGTTCTTCGGACGGCGTCAGTGGGATGACTGGACAGGGCGCGCGATCGGCATTCTCACGCTCACACCTTACGATTATTGGCGCCGCGCGCACGCGGAACATCATGCCTCAGCCGGCAACCTGGATGAGCGGGGGGTCGGTGATATCACCACGCTGACGGTCGAGGAATATCGCGCTCTGACGGGTCGAGGAAAGCTCGCCTATCGCCTATACCGGCATCCGCTGGTCATGTTCGGCATTGGCCCTGCCTATCTTTTTCTCTTTAAGCAAAGATTGCCGTTCGGCATGATGCGCTCCGGGGTGTTGCCCTGGCTTTCGACGATGGCGACCAACGCCGGCATCGCTGCGCTGGCCGTTCTCCTCATCTGGGCCGTCGGCATCGTTCCCTTTCTGCTGATCCATCTGCCAATCGTTCTGCTTGCCGGATCGGCTGGTGTCTGGCTGTTCTATGTTCAGCACCAATTCGAAGACACCCACTGGTCCAAGCCTCCGGAATGGACGTTCCCCTATTCCGCCATGCACGGTGCCTCGCACTATGATCTGCCGCGCCCGCTGCGATGGATTACCGCCAATATCGGCATGCACCATGTCCACCATCTGTCGAGCCGAGTGCCGTTTTACAGGTTGCCGGAAGTGCTGCGTGACTATCCGGAACTGGCGAAGCTTGGGCGCATCAACATTCGTGACAGCCTCAGCTGCGTGAAGCTCATCCTCTGGGACGAAACGGCACAGCGGCTGATTTCGTTGCGTGAGGCCAAGGTGCGCGCCTAACAGCGGGTCGCGCCGCACCGCCATCGGTCAGCTCAGATTTTTAAGATAGATCGACAGCAGCTGCGTCTGCGAGGAGATGCCAAGCTTGCGGTACACGTTGCGGCGATGGACCTTCACCGTTCCCGTCGAGATGTTGAGCTTCAGGCCGATCGATTCCGACGAATGTCCCTGCAGCACCAGCTCGACGATTGCCGTTTCGCGGCCCGTGAGGTTGAGGTCGTGCCAGACGGTATCGGCGCGCAGGATGCTTTCGCTTTTGCGGCGGCTCCTGCCTCTTGCGGCAAGCTGCGTGTCGAAGCGCGGGGCGAGCCCGGCCCAATAATGTTTCACCATGCTGGCCACGAGCAGCTCGACCTTCTTCAGCGTGGCGAATTCGGCGGGTGGGAAAGCGCCGGTCTTTTCGCGCCGCATCAGCGACAGCACCACCGTGATATCGCCATCGACAGGTACGAAGAAGCCGATTTCCTCGGCAAGTCCGGTCTGGACGTAGTAGGTGCGATAATATTCGCTGGAAAAGAACCGGTCCGGCGCCAGCTCGCGCATCCGGAAGACGCCTTGCCGCCTCTCGCGAGCGGTATGGTAGAAGGGATCAAGCAGATAAGGACCGGCCTGATAGAGCGTCACGAAAACGACATGCTCTTCGCGATCGAAGGTGCTGTGGAGATCGATCGGCCGTTCTTTTCCGCGATAGGCGAAGACGACGACATAGTCGAAGCGCACGAGTGCGGCCATCATCTGGCGGAACGCATCGCCGAAGCCCGCATCCGTCATGGTTGACTTGCCGACCGTGGCATTGAAAGCGGCAAACAGCGTCTCCAGGTCGATACTCACTAGCCCTTCCCTCCGCCCTTCCCAGCCATTTCGCGCAGCCCGGATATACACCTTCCATGAAACGTTGTGCGTCCAAATACCTCTCTCGGGGTATATACCGTGCAGGAAGCTCAGGCTTACTCTTTCCTTAACGACGGTGGCAATAAGGCAGCGATAGACTGCCATTCCAAACCAACCGCAGGGAACAGACGTGGCATCCGCTTCGACGAACGATATCGAATTCCGTTCGGTCACCAAGAACTATGGCGCCGTGACCGCTGTAACGGACATCAACCTTACTGTGCCCAAGGGTGCGTTCCTGGCACTGCTCGGGCCTTCCGGCTGCGGCAAGACGACCTGCCTGCGCATGATCGGCGGTTTCGAGCAGCCGAGCGAAGGCACGGTGCTGATCGACGGGCACGAGATGAATGGCGTTCCCGCCTATCGCCGACCCGTCAACATGGTGTTCCAGCATTACGCGCTGTTTCCGCATTTCAATGTCGAGCAGAACGTTGCCTATGGGCTGAAGCAGATGCGCCCTAAGATTACGGCAAAAGAGATCGACCGGCGCGTCGCTGAGGCGCTCGAAATGGTCCGGCTCGGCGGTTTTGCCAAGCGGCGCATCCATGAAATGTCGGGTGGGCAACAGCAGCGTGTCGCGCTTGCCCGCGCCATCGTCAACCGCCCTTCCGTGTTGCTGCTCGACGAACCTCTGGCGGCACTCGACAAGAAGCTGCGGTCGGCCATGCAGATCGAGCTGCAGACCCTGCAGCGCGAACTCGGCATCACCTTCGTCCTCGTCACCCACGACCAGGAAGAGGCACTTTCGATGGCCGACGTCGTCTGCGTCATGAGTGCCGGGCGCATCCGTCAACTCGGCAGCCCGCAGGAAGTTTACGACCGCCCTGCAGATCTTTTCGTCGCCGATTTTGTCGGCAAGACGAACCGTATCGCCGCGGCAATGGAAGCCGATGGTACGACGCTCAGGCTGGCGGATGGCTCAGCGATCGCCTCCGGCAAGCAGCTTGCGTCGGGCGAAGTCATCGCTGCTTTGCGCCCCGAGGCAATCCATCTGACGCGCAAGGCTGCGCCATCAGGCACGTCGTTAAAGGGAACCGTGACGCATCGCATCTTCCTCGGCTCATCAGCGGAATATGCCGTCAACGTACCGGGGCTCGGCGATTTCCTGATCACGGCGGACCGGCGCAGCATGAACGAGAGCGATCTCGTGGAGCCTGGCGAGGAGGTTTTCCTCGGTTTCGACCCCGCCGCCATCCATGTCTTTCCAGCATCGAATGCATAAACCAAAACAAGGGAACAGCATCATGAGCAAGGATTATAAGGACAATCTTCCCATTTCTGCCGAAGGTTTTATGGACGAGTTCATGCGCCTGAAGCGCGGCTCCGTCACCCGCCGGCACTTCCTCGGCATTACCGGCCTCGGTCTTGCGACCGCCGTGCTGTCGCGTTTCCCGGGTGCGCTGTCGACATCAGCCTATGCGGCAGAAGATCTCGGCACGCAGATGTCGATCGCCACATGGCCGAACTACCATGACCCGGCAACCTTCGAGAATTTCAAGGCGGCAACCGGCGTTGCCGTCGAGGTCAACGTCTTCGGTTCGAATGAGGAAATGCTCGCCAAGCTGCAGGCTGGTGCCTCCGGCTGGTCGCTCTTCGTGCCGACCAACTACACGATCTCGACCCATCACAAGCTCGGCCTGATCGAAGAGCTCGACCTTTCGAAGATCCCGAATTTCAGCCAGGCAAGCGAAAGCCCGCGCTTCACCAAGGAAGGCCAGATTGACGGCAAGACCTATGCGGTGCCGAAGAACTGGGGCACGACCGGCTTCTCCGTCAATACGTCCAAGATCAAGACCAAGCTTTCGAGCTGGAAGGACTTTTTCGAGATCGCCCAGACGGAAGCCGACGGCCGTGCCATGGTGCATGACTACCAGCTGACGACGATCGGCAGCGCGCTTGTTTCGCTCGGCTACGACTTCAATTCGATCAAGGCTGACGAGCTTGCCAAGGCAGAAGAACTGCTGATCAAGGTCAAGCCGCATCTCTTCGCAATCAATTCCGACTACCAGCCGTCGATGCGTTCGACCGATGCATGGCTGACCATGTGCTGGACCAATGACGGCGCGCAGCTCAACCGCGATATGCCGGAGCTTGCCTATATCCTCGGTACCGACGGCGGTGAGATCTGGACCGACTATTACGCGATCCCGAAGGACGCCCCGAACAAGGCCGCCGGCTACGCGCTGCTCAACTACCTGATGGACCCGCAGAATGCGGTGAAGGAGCACATTGCCAACGGTGCGCCGACCACAGACAGCCGCGTCATCGCGCTGCTGCCGAAGGAGGTCACGTCCAACAAGATCGTCTATCCGGACGAAGCCGCACTGACGCCGCTCGAGTTCGGCGCCGCCGTGACGCTCACCGATCCGGGCCGTGCCGAACTGATGGCGCGCTTCAAGTCGGCATAAGACCATCTTGCATCCCGGCTTCCCCGCCCTGCAGCGGGGGAGCCGGTTCAGCTTCCTGATCCGGTGGATGAAGATCAAGCCATGCCCCTGCCCCACGCCACCAAACGGCGCCTGATCACCGCGGCCCTGGTCGGCCCGGCCAGTGTCTGGCTGTTCGTCTTCCTGGTGCTGCCCTTCATCGCGATCATCGTCTTTGCCTTCGGCGAACGGGCGCCGGAAGGCGGCTATCAGGCAGCTTTTACCTTCGAACAGTTCGCCAATCTCGGGGCTCGCTCGGCAGCCTTCGTCAATACACTGATCCTGGCGCCGATCGGGGCGGCAGCCTGCCTCATCGTTGCCTACCCGGTCGCCTACTACCTTGCGGTCAAGGCGAGCCCGCAGCGTCGGCTGCTGCTCGTCTCTCTTGTCGTCGTTCCCTTCTGGACCAGCCTGCTGATGCGCACCTATGCCTGGATGTATCTGCTTGGCGCGCGCGGCATTCCGCATCTGCTCGAATTCGTCGGCATCGAAAATGTCAGGCTGATCAATACGCCGGGTGCCGTGCTGCTCGGCATCGTCTACGGTTACCTGCCACTGATGATCATGCCGATCTATGTCAGCCTGGAGAAGCTGGACCGCCGACTGCTGGAAGCCTCCGCCGATCTCGGCGCAAAGCCCATCTCGACCTTCTTCGGCATCACCCTGCCCCTATCGCTGCCGGGTGTGATGACCGGCGTTGCGCTGGTGACGATCCTGCTTCTCGGCGAATATCTGATCCCGCAGCTTCTCGGCGGCGGCAAGGTGTTCTTCATCGGCAACGCGCTTGTCGATCTCTTCCTCCAATCACGCAACTGGCCTTTCGGATCGGCGATTGCCGTCACGCTGGTTGCCGTTGTCGTCATCGTGCTGCTTGTCGCCATGCGCATCGCCTGGCGCGTCGCAGGTACCCGGCAGGTGGACCTCATCTGATGCGCGCACTCGTCACCTTCGTCTACCTGTTCCTCTACACGCCGATCGCGCTCGTCGTGCTGTTCTCCTTCAATGCCGGCCGC
This sequence comes from Rhizobium viscosum, assembly GCF_014873945.1. NCBI lineage: Bacteria > Pseudomonadati > Pseudomonadota > Alphaproteobacteria > Hyphomicrobiales > Rhizobiaceae > Rhizobium > Rhizobium viscosum. Next base: position 356,280 of record NZ_JADBEC010000002.1, read on the forward strand.
AATGCCAGCGAGTTCACCGGCTTCTCCACGCAATGGTATGGGCGGGCGCTTTCGAACACTTTCCTGATGGAAGCGCTGCGCAACAGCCTGATCATAGCCTTTACCAGCGCTGCACTTGCAGCGATTTTCGGCACCATGGCCGCGATCGGCATGGAGCGGCTCGGTGCCCGGACGCGTGCGGTTTTCGACGGGCTCTTTGCGGCAGCAATCGTCGTGCCCGGTGTCGTCATCGGCATCGCAACGCTGGTTGCCCTCGTCGAGGTCTTCGGCTTCGTCAATCCTGTTATCGCCGCCCTCTGGCCGGGCGATCAACCGCCGAAGCTGGCACTCGGTTACGGCTCGATCATTGCCGCCCACGGGCTTTTCACCATGGCGCTGGTGACGATGATCGTGAAAGCGCGCATAGCGAGCCTCGGGCGCGATATCGTCGAGGCCTCCAGCGATCTCTATGCGACACCGTTCACCACCTTCCGGCAGATCGTGCTGCCGCAAATCATGCCGTCGATCCTGGCGGGTTTTCTGCTCGCCTTCACCTTTTCCTTCGACGATTTCATCATCGCCTTCTTCGTGGCCGGCTCGAATACGACGCTGCCGATCTATGTCTTCGCCTCCATTCGCCGCGGCGTGACGCCTGAGATCAATGCGGTCGCAACGATGGTGCTGATCGCCTCGCTTGCCCTCATTTTCATCGCGCGCTTCCTGATGCGTGAAAAGACAACGACAAACTGACCGGGGAAATACCATGATACTGAGAGATCGCGTTGCAATCGTCACCGGCGCAGGCTCGGGCATCGGTCGGGCCGGCGCACAGATCATCGCGCGCGAAGGTGCCCATGTCATCGTTGCCGACATCAATTTCGCAAATGCCGAAGAGACCGCCGGTCTCATTGCCGCGGCAGGCGGCAGTGCCGAAAGCCTGGTGATCGATGTCACCGACGACAGGGCGCTTGAAACCGGCATAACCGCTACTGCCGTACGCCATGGCCGGATCGACATTTTGCACAATCATGCGGGTGCTCAGGTCGCCGGAGATCTGGAGCAGGTCGCCGTGGAAGGCTTCGACAAGTCCTGGAGCCTGAATGTGCGGGCGCATTTCATGGCAGCGCGTTTCGTCATGCCGATCATGAAAAAAGCCGGCAAAGGCGTAATCCTGAATACGTCGTCCTCATCTGGCGTGCTCTACGATCGCGAAATGATCGCCTATACGACGACCAAACACGCTGTCATCGCCATGACCCGGCAGATGGCCGGCGACTATGCAAAATTCGGCATCCGCGTGAATGCGCTTTGTCCTGGATGGGTCGACACGCCATTCAATGAGCCGTTCATCGCGCAGATGGGCGGGCGCAGCAAAATCGAAGGCTACATCGCCGAAAAGGTGCCGCTCGGCCGCTGGGCGGATGTGTCGGAAATCGCCGAGCCGATCCTGTTCCTGGTCTCAGACCGCTCGTCCTACATGACGGGGCAGATTCTCGTCGTCGACGGCGGCGAAACCATCGTTTAGGGCGACTGGAAGGTCAGTTGCACCTTGCAGGCCAGCGAACGGTCGCCGGCAATTTCAAAGGCCGAAACAGCGTCTCCGAGCGGCATTCTGTGGCTGATGATCGGCCGCACATCGATCTTCCGCCGCGAGATCAGGTCGACGGCAACGGCAAATTCCTCATGGAAGCGCTGCGTTCCGTGGATATGCAGTTCCTTGCCGACGATGGCGTTGAGAGGCACCGGTACGTCGCCTGAGACGCCCACCTGGACGATAGTGCCGCGCGGCCGGGCCGCCGCAATCGCGCTATGGATGGCTGGGGCGGCGGCGGAACATTCGAACACGAGATCGAAATAGCCTTTTCCTGACTGGAATTCGGCAAATGACTCTGCATCCCGGACCGCGTTGATCGTGCGGCTGGCGCCCATGGCTTTCGCCCGCGCGAGCGCCGCATCGGCAAGATCCGTGACGACAATCTCTGCCGCCTCATAATGACTGACAACGGCAACCATCAGGGAGCCGATCGGTCCGGCACCCGTTACCAGGACTTTCTTGCCGGCAATGCCTGGTGCGCGCGATGCGGCATGCAGGCAGACGGATAGCGGCTCGCTGCAGGCCGCTTCCGCAGCCGTTATCGAGGCTCCAACCTCAACACATTGTTTGGCCGGCACCACCAGCCATTCCCGAAACATGCCCTGCTCATGCGGCAAGCGCATCGCACTGCCCATGAAGCGCATTTCCAGGCAGTGGATCGGCAAGCCTATGCTGCAATATTCGCAGGCACCGCAAGGCTGGCTCGGATTGACCGCGACCAGTGTGCCGGCCTTCAGGGTGACGCTCTCACCTGCCTGCTCCACGGTTCCAGCGGCCTCGTGACCAGGTATCATCGGCTCGCGAACCCTGACCGGACCGAAACCGCCATCCTGGTAATAATGCAGGTCGGAGCCGCAGATACCTGCGGCTGCCATCTTCAAAAGCACTTCGCCCGGACCGGGGGCTGCGACCGGATCAGTCTCGATCCTGAGATCGCCCTTTGCATAAAGCCGTGCCAGACGTGTCTGCATCGCACTCTCCTACTTCAGAAGCCCAAGCTGCTGCGGCAGCCACAGGGATACGGAGGGAACGAAGGTGATCAGGATCAAGGCGATGAAAAGCGGCGCAAGCCAAGGCAGGATCGCCATCGTCGTACGCTCCACCGATAGTTTCGCCACCCGCGACAGCACGAAAAGCACCATGCCGAGCGGCGGATGGAGCAGGCCGATCATCAGGTTCAGAGTCATGATGAGGCCGAACTGTACCGGATCGATGCCAAACTTCGCGACGATCGGCAGAAGGATCGGTACGAGGATGGTAATGGCCGCGATTGTGTCCAAAAAGCAGCCGACGAAGAGCATCAGCAGGTTCACAAGGATCAGGAACACCCATTTATTGTCGGTGATCGACAGGATCGCGTCAGACAGAAGCTGCGCCGCCTGGCTCACTGTCAGCAGCCATGCGAAGACCGAGGCGGCAGTGACGATGAAGAGAACGGAGGCCGTCGTCTCGATCGTGTCGAAGCTCGCCTTGGCAAGCGTCGAGAGCGTCATCGTGCGATAGCGAACAAGGCCAAGGAACAGCGACCAGAGCACAGCGGCGACGGCCGCTTCCGTCGGCGTGAACCAGCCCATGGTCATGCCACCGATCAGGATGACCGGCGTCATCAGCGCCATGACGGCGGAAAAGCGGAAATACCAGTCCAGTGCCAGAAGCACGACAAGCGCGATGCCCGCCGCAGCGTTCATCGATACGCCTGACCGCATCATGACGTAGATCGACAGCGGCACCAGCAGGACGACGACGATCTCCAAACCTGCGGAAAGGAGCTGTTTCACGTCGAAGGGTGCATCGGAACCCCAGCGCTTCACGTAGGCGAAGGCTGCGACGGTGATCATCATCAGCAACGTCATGACGACGCCCGGCAGGATGCCGGCCATGAAAAGAGCGCCGATCGAGACATTGGCCATCATACCGTAGATTACGAAGGGCAAGGACGGCGGGAAGATCGGCCCGAGCGTGGCAGACGCCGCCGTTACTCCGACTGCGGCCTCGACCGGATAGCCGTGATCCTTCATCGCCTTGATCTCGATCGTGCCGATGCCTGCCGCATCGGCGAGCGCAGTACCGGACATGCCCGAGAAGATGACGGAACCGATGATATTGACCTGCGCGAGACCACCCTTCATCCAGCCGACGAGCGCGACGGCGAAGGAATAGATGCGGCCGGTGACACCTGCCGAATTCATGAGATTGCCGGCAAGGATGAAGAAGGGAACAGCGAGAAGCGGGAAACTTTCGACACCCGCGATCATTCGCTGAGCGACGATGATGTCGGGCGCAACACCATAGAGAACAATGTAGAGAACGGATGCGACGGCCATCGAGATTGCGACGGGCACGCCGATCAGCATCAGCAGCAGAAACGAGCCAAGCAAGAGCAGCATCGGGTCATCCTTCGACGGCGTGGAATTCTTCGGGGCGTTCCAGAACGGAATAGCCGCGGCGCAAATTAGTGATGAAGACAATCACCGCCCGGATCAGCATCAGCACGAAGGCGGCAAGCACGCTGTAGAAGACGATGTTGCGCGGCAAATCGACGGTGACCATCTGCTCGTCAGCGACGATCTGGACGTAGCGCCACATCAGATAGCAGCCATAGGCGAAGAAGCCGATGCGGACGATATCCACGAAGGTTGCGAGAACGCGCGCAAGGCCTGCCGGCATGTAATGATAGAAGACGTCCACCTGGATGTGGCGCGAGGTGCGCACGCACATGACGGCGCCCAAGAAAACGACGCCGATCAGGCAGTTGACGGCGATCTCCTCGGTCCAAGCATAGCTGTTGTTCAGCACATAACGGGTGAAGAACTGCAGGAAAACGCAGCCGGCCATCAGCCAGAAGACGATCAGCGTAATCCAGTCTTCGATGGCGTAGTCCGAGACATTGGCGGTGGGCGCATGCCCTTCGAACTCGTGGCCGATCTCCTCGGCGGTGATTTGCGTGTGGACTTCTTGAGACATGATCGGCTTTATTCCGGTTGGGGAAGAAGGGCGCGCAGCGCTCCCGCGCGCCCTCGGGCTCTTACTGGATCGCGCGGATCGCCTCCCAATCGGCTTTATCGTAGCCGAAGTCCTCGAACTTGACCTTTTCCGCAACCGTCTTCTCGAAGTCGGCCTTGTCGACCTCGGTGACGCTCAGACCCTTTTCCTTGAAGGTAGTGATCAGGCCGTTTTCCTTGCCTTCGATGGTCTTGGTCGTGCGCTCGGCAGCTTCCTGCATGACGTCGCCGAAGATCTTCTTGTCTTCATCGGAAAGGCTCGACCACAACGTCTTCGAGATCACCGTATTCAGGTGATCGACAATGTGACCGGTCAGGATGATGTTCTTCTGGACTTCGTAGAACTTCTTGGCCTCAATCGTCGTCAGCGGGTTTTCCTGCGCCTCGACCGTGCCGTTCTGCAAGGCGAGATAGACCTCGGCAAAGGCGATCGGCGTGGTGTTGGCGCCGCAGGCGCGCGGCATGGCGAGATAGGCCGGGACGTCAGGCACGCGGATCTTCAGGCCCTGCATGTCGGCGCATTTGGCGATCGGCTTGTTGGCCGTCGTATGGCGCGTCCCGTAATAGCTGACGGCGGCGATATGGTTGCCGGTCTTGTCCTCATAACCCTTGGCCAGGCGCTTGAAGACGTCGCTCTTGGTGTAGGCAATCAAGTGCTCCGGGCTGCGGAAGATATAGGGGAAATAGGTCACACCGATCGGCTTGTAGTCGCGGGCGGCAAAGCTCGACCCGGAGATGATGATATCGACCGTGCCGAGCTTGAGGCCCTGGTTGATATCGGCTTCCTTGCCGAGTTGCGAAGCCGGATAGACCTCGATCTTGTAACGGCCGTTGGTGCGCTTGTTGATCTCTTCCGCGGCCCAGAGGGAATCCGTGTGGAAAGGTTCGGATGTCTCGTAGACATGGGCCCATTTCAGCACAGTCTGGGCATGTGCGATCGCCGTTGTCGCCATGATTGCGGCGGCCGTGCAGAGTATCGTCGTCAGTTTCAACTTCATCGCTCTCTCCTCCTGAGATCTCGTTAAGTGGCTGCTTTTCCCTTGTTCGGCCCGGCCGTTTGGCCGCGCCCCTCCTCGCCCGAAAACTCCTCCCCGAAGCTTTCGGAAAACCTCTTCTGCGAATTCGTCAGATGCGTGCGCATGGCGGCCTTCGCCCCTGCCGTATCGCCGGCGGCGATCGCATCGCGTATAACCCGGTGCTCTTCCAGTGCGCTGCGCCATGACACCGGTCCTTCGAAATGGCTGGCGAGCTTTTCGAAATACGGCGTCATGCGCATGTCGAACATCTCGCCGGTGACCCGGATCAAGGTCGCATTGCCGACGATAGCGGCGATGCCGGTATGAAAGGCGCGGTCGGCGACAAGCACGGCGCGCGCATCCTCCACCACGCCGCTCATTGCTCTCAGCGCCTCGTCGAGGACGGCAATGTCCTCAGGGCGGACGCTTTTTGCGGCCTCCTCTGCTATCGCGCATTCGATGATGGCGCGGGCCTGCAGCAGCTCGAAAGGACCTTCGACCGGTTCGCGCTCACTGCCGGTCGCTTCGACCACATGTTTGCGCGTGACATAGATGCCAGAGCCCATGCGGATATTGATGTATCCCTCGACCTCCAGCACTATCAGCGCCTCGCGCAGCGTGGGGCGCGAAACCGAAAGCTGCTCCGCAAGTTCGCGCTCGGCCGGCAGCCTCTGGCCGACGGCAAGTTCGCCTCGGATAATCATCAGACGAATCTGGTCCGCCACCTGCCTGTAGAGGCGGCGTGATTCAACTGCCGAAAACATTATGGCCTCCCCGGCGCGCTTCTCCTCAAACGCACAACTGGTCAACTGGCCTGACCAATTAATCCGAAACTACCATCCGGGAAGTTATGCGTCAATCCGACGCATACACTCAGACCGGGCTGGTCAGTCGATAAGTGGACGCAAGGGTCCTAAGGGCCTCGACCGTCGCCGGATCCAGCATCGCGCCATGTTTTTTCCGCTCGGCGGCGACAGCCCATTCGCGGTCGCCAGGCGCCATTACCCTGAAGCCTTCGCGTGGCGGAGACGCCCTCAAGGTTTCGACGTAGCGTTTCATGGCAGCGTCGAAGATTTCGATATCAAGGAAGGCTGCAGGGTTCAGGGCCATGACGAAAGCACCGAGACCGCGCGGTGTCGAAAAATCCGGCCCGGGCATCGGAGCAATATCGAAACTCAGCTTCATACCTGTAAGTGCGGCACTCAGAATCTCGGGAATGCCGGCAAGCCCTGCACCCTTGAAACCGAATTCGCCGCCAAGCGGCGCCAGCATGTCGGCCACATCGGGATCGGCCGTGTCGTAACCCCGCTCATCGGAGGCAACCCCTTCGGGCAGTTGGCGGCCGAGGCTGCGATAGAGCAGCACGCGGTTATAGGGCACGGCGCTCGTCGCCATGTCGAAGAGCCACGGGTTATCTCCCTTGACAGGGACAGCGCAGGCGATCGGATTGGTGCCATGAAAGCGCATGGCGCCGTCGTGCAGACGCACGAAGCTATCGGAATTGCAGAAAGCAAAGCCGATGAAGCCGCGTTGGGCGGCCTCGAACGCATAAGCACCTGCCGGTCCGAAATGCGAGGAATTGCGGATCGCAACCGCACCGATCCCGAATTCCCCGGCAAGACGCGTGGCATGCTCCATGCCCGTATAGGTGGCAAGCGCGCCATGGCCATTATCCGCATCGAGCGACGCGACGGCGCCAAAGGCGTTTGCCAACACGAGATGCGGGCGTGGATTGAGACGTCCTTCGGTCAGTCCCTTCACATAATGAGGAAGCAGGCGCACACCATGGCTGTCGATGCCATAGCGCGTACCATGCAGCATTCCCCGCGTCGCGGCATCCGCCGTCTCCTGGTCCGTGCCGGCGGCGAGGAAGACCTTTCGGCAGAAATCCTCGATCGCGGCCAGAGGTGCCAGGGAACCAGTGGGATTTTTGCTGTCACTCGTCATAGACCTCAATCCGTTCGGGTGGATCGTCTGCAAACTCTAGCGCGCCTGAGAGAAGATTCGATAGTCGCATCGCGGCTGAACCTGCACCTCCTTCAAACCCTGTTCCGATCGGGACAAAGTTACGGCTTGCCGAGCGACAGGCGAAACTGCCGGGGCGTCGTGCCGGTTCGCTGCTTGAAGATGTCGTAAAACCGGCTGCTGGAGCCGAAGCCGCAGTCGAGGGCAATCTCCAGGATCGGGTCCTCGGTCTCGGCCAGCCGCTGCATTGCTCTCGCGAGACGATAGCGCGTCAGATATTCCATTACTGAAATGCCAAGCACATCGCGAAACGCCCGGTTGGCTGTAGTCGGGTGCACATTGGCACGCCTTCCAAGATCCACCAGGTTGAGCGGTTCGGAAAAATGCCGGTTGATCAGGTCGGTCAGCACCTCTGAGTGGCGGATGGCGGGGCTTACCGGCGTTGCGGCGGCTGCGACGGACGTGCCTCGATCATCGGCGTGATCAAGGATGAGCCGGCGCACCCTAAGCTTGACCTCGTCGGCGATCAGCTGGCGCCGGACGGGATCGCCCTTGCCCCATTCGTCGACCCAGGCAGAGACGGTGAGCGATGTCGTCTCGCGGCGGCGGGGCTCGACGACGAAGGCACCCTGCATGATCGCCTGTCTCGCCTTCTTGTCGATGGAGAGCGCGAGAAAATCGACGAGCGGAAGGTAGACGCAGATGAGCGGCGCCTCCGGCGTCACCAGGATTGTTTGATGGGGAATGGCCGCCCAGAAGAGGACAAGACGCCCGGCCTCGACCCGCTCCTGCCGGCCATTGAAGAGATAAGTCATAGCGCCATCGAGAAGCAGGTTGATCTCGACATGGTCGTGCCAATGCGCTGCACTCATGGCATCGGCCGTGTGGCGCTCGATCAGGAAGCTCCGCGGCGATCCCGCCCATTCGCCGCTCCTGTTGAAATGATCGTCTCTCATGCATCCAACGCTTCAATCCGGGAATACTCCCTTCAATAGCAGGAAGAAATTCTGATTTGGAAGAGGCACGACTATGGCGACCTTGATTGGCGGGAGACCAAAATGCCGAAGATTTGCCTCGTGGGTGCGGGCAGCACCGTTTTTGCGCAGAACATTCTGGGGGATGTGCTCTCTACTCCCTCGGGCAGCGACTATGTGATCAGCCTGTTTGATATCGACCCTGAGCGGCTGAAGACATCGGAGATCGTTGCGCGGCGCATCTGCGAGGCGCTCGACCTGAAGAAAGTCAGGGTCGAGGCTACACTCGATCGTCGCGAGGCACTGCGCGGATCGGATTTCGTTATCCTGATGATGCAGGTCGGCGGTTACAAGCCGGCTACTGTGACGGATTTCGAAGTGCCGAAGCGATACGGCCTGCGTCAGACTATTGCCGATACGCTCGGCATCGGCGGGATCTTCCGCGGACTTCGCACCATTCCGGTGCTGGAAGCGATCTGCCGCGATATGGAAGAGGTCTGCCCGGACGCGCTGCTGATGCAATATGTGAACCCGATGGCGATCAATTGCTGGGCCATCAAGGAACTGGCGCCCAGTATCCGCACGGTCGGCCTTTGCCATAGCGTACAACATACCGCCGCCCATCTTGCCTCCTGCCTGGACGAAGACATTGTAGACATCAACTACATCTCGGCTGGCATCAACCACGTCGCCTTCTTCCTGAAATACGAGAAGCTGCATGCCGATGGCCGGCGCGAAGATCTCTATCCCCGCCTGAAGGCCCTCACCGGCGAGGGACGCGTGCCGGACGACGACCGGGTACGCTTCGATGTGCTGAAGCGGCTCGGCCATTTCGTAACGGAATCCAGTGAGCATTTCTCCGAATATACGTCTTGGTACATCAAGGATCGTCGCCCCGAACTCATCGACAAACTCAACATCCCGCTCGACGAATATATAAGCCGCTGTGAGCGGCAGATTTCCGAATGGCATGCCCTGCGCCGCGATCTCGAAGGCGACAAGCCGATCGAGGTCTGCCGAAGCAATGAATATGCTGCAGGCATTATCAACGCTGCCGTCACAGGCAATCCCGCACTGATCTACGGCAACGTTCCCAACAATGGCCTGATCGAAAACTTGCCGCCCGAATGTATCGTGGAAGTGCCCTGCCATGTGGACCGGAACGGCATCCAGCCGACCCGCATCGGCAGAATTCCCTCGCAGCTTGCCGCGGTCATGAAGCTCAGTGTCTCGGTTCAAGAACTGACCGTGGAAGCAGCACTGACAGGCAAGCGCGATCGCATCTATCAGGCCGCGCTGCTTGATCCGCATACATCGGCAGAACTGTCGCCGGATGAGATCTGGGTCTTGGTTGACGACTTGATCGAAGCACACGGCGACCTGCTGCCTAAATACCGCTGAGGCCGTCAGAGCCCGCGACCGCCAGAACGCTACTCGTCGAGAAGCACGCCATCCCTCGGGAGGCGTGCTTTTGTTTGTCTTTTAAATCCTCGTCGCGGTCTTCAAAAAATCATAAACGATCAGAATCTTGATTGACATTGATCGTATTGAGTGGGAACGTTGACGCAAATAAACGATAAACAGCAGGGGACTATCCGTGAATCAGACTGGCGGCGTGAAAACTGACCGGCTCGATGCCATCCGCAGCCATCTCTATGCGAACGGCTTTTCGACCATTCAGGATCTGGCCGATGCGGTCGGCGCTTCGCTCGCAACAGTCCGGCGCGACCTGCAGGTTCTTGAGCAGGACGGCGCGATCGACAGGGTGCATGGCGGGGCCCGCATCGCCGAAGGGTCCTCGGTCGAACTGGCCTTCCAGGAGCGTGAAAAGCGCCATCTTTCGGCCAAGCGCGCGATCGCGAACGCGGCCTATGAAAAGCTTTTGCCGCGCACGGCGATCTTCCTCGATGCCGGCACGACGGTCCTTCAGCTTGCCCGGCTGATCCGCATCAATCCGATGCCGCTGCGCATCTTCACCAACGGTCTGATCGTCGCTCAGGAATTCCTGAACATTCCGCATCTCGAAGTCGTGCTTCTCGGCGGTCATCTGCGCAGTGAAAATGCCTCTCTCGTCGGCCCGCAGGCTGAAGCCATGCTGGAAACGATCTGGTTCGATCAGCTCTTTCTGGGTGCCAGCGCCATCAGCCCGGATGGGGCGATCTATAGTGTCGACAGCGCCGAAGCCAGCCTGAACAGGCGCATGCTCGCCCGCTCTGCCAATGGTTACGTTCTCGCCGATTCCTCGAAATTCGGGACGATGGCGACATACAAGGTCGCGCCGCTGATTGCGGCAAAACTCATCACCGACAAGGGCCTGGCGCCCCAATGGCGAGCCGAACTCGCCAATTTCGGTGTCGATGCAACCTATGCCGAGCTCGGAGCAAAAGAATGAGCGACGAGTTGATCCTCGGCATCGACGGCGGCGGCAGCAAGGTGCTCGTCACTCTCGCCGACAACGAAGGCAGGATACTGCGCACCGGGCTTGGCGGCGGCGTCAATCCCATGGATAACCCGGACTGGCGACAGGAACTGGAGCAGCATATCGAACCGTTCCGCAATGAGCCGGGATTGGCCGCTGTTGGCGCTGCCTTGCCTGCTTACGGCGAAGTTGCGCATCTCTCCTCTCTCCAGAGGCGATGCATCGACGAAGCTTTCCCGGATATCCGCAGAACCGTCCTCAACGATGTCGACGCCGCCCATCTCGGCGCCTTCGCCGGGCGCCCGGGCATACTCGTCCTGTCGGGGACCGGTTCCATGTCCTGGGCACGCAACGGCGCAGGTGCCTCCGCACGCGTCGGCGGTTGGGGCGATGTGATCGGCGACGAAGGCAGCAGCTACTGGATCGGCCGCGAAGCATTGCACCTTATCAGCCAGAGCCTTGATGGACGCGCCAAGCCCACCGCGCTGGCAAAGGTTGTTTACGAGCACCTCGAGCTCGACATGTCAGATCCGATCAACGCTCTCGGCGGCTGGATTAGCGGGCTTGCAAGGCCGCGCGCGGGTATTGCGGCTCTCTCCGTCCTTGTCGACCAGGTAGCGAGCAAAGGCGACGAAGCAGCAATCGATCTGATCGAAAGAGCAGCTGAAGAGCTTGCCAAGCACCATTGGGCAATATCGGGCCATTGTGAAACCGGCACCGACTGGACTTATGCGGGCGGGACCTTTTCCAGCCGGCTGCTGCTCGAGGCCGTCGAACGACGGATCGGCCGGCGGGCGGTCTCACCTGTACTTCCCCCCGTTGGCGGCGCGCTTCTGGCCGCCGCCCAACTTCTCGACTGGCAGCTTGACGAGCGCTGGTTCGGGCAAATCGCGGTCGCGACAGAAACCGTGATCGCGCGATCAAGACAATGACTGTCAAAGATAAAGAAGGATGGGAACATGCGTAAAATCATATTGCCTTTGCTTGCCTCAGCCGCACTTGCGATTGCCCTGCCTGCCATGGCAGACGACGCCAAGCCACTTGCCGGCCAATCGATCACGGTGCTCATGCCATCGCCGCAGGGGGCCACGGTTGCGGCCGATTTCGAAGCCGAGACCGGCATTCATGTCGATCTCCAGACCCTCTCCTGGGACGATATTCGGCCGAAGTTGGTAACGGCCCTCGTCGCTGGCACGGCACCGGCCGATGTCACCGAATTTGACTGGTCGTGGACGGGACAGTTCAGCGCTGCCGGCTGGTACATGCCGCTCAACGACGTGATCGACAAGGATACGGTCGCTGACATCGGCGTCGCCAAGATCTTCACCGTCGACGGCCAGTTGCTCGGCGTGCCTTACACGAACGACTTCCGCGTCATGCTCGTCAACAAGAAGCATTTCACCGACGCCGGCGTTGCCGAAATGCCGAAAACGCTCGACGCGCTGGTCGCAGCCGCCAAGAAGATCAAGGAAAAGGGCATCTCGACCTATCCGATCGGCCTGCCGCTCTCGGCGACGGAGGGTGCTTCCACCAGCTGGTATCTGCTGACCAAGGCCTTCGGCGGCGAACTCTTCGACAAGGACTTCAAGCCGCTTTTCCTCACCCCGGATTCACCCGGCTACAAGGCGCTCGCCTTCGAACTTAAGCTCCTGAAGGACGGCCTAGTCGATCCGGCCTCGACGGGCCTCAAGGACAGCCAGATCAACGAGAGCATGTTTGCCCAGGGCCTGACCAGCATCATGATCTCGGGCGAACCCGGTCGCCTGGGCCAGATGAACGATCCGAAGCAGTCCAAGGTCGCCGGCCAGGTGGAAGCGATCCTCGTGCCGACCGAAAGTGGTCAGACCCGCAGCTTCGGTCTTCCGGAAGCGCTCGCCATTCCGAACGTCTCGCAGAACAAGGACGCGGCGGTCGCCTTCGTCAAATGGTTCACCAGCAGGGAGTTCCAGAAGAAGAATGCGGCAAACGGCTTCCTGCCGACGCGCACTTCCGCCCTCTCCGAACTCAACACGGAAGGCAAGCTGACGAGCGGCGACGCCCTTGTCGCACAGTCCAAGACCGTCGAGCCGCTGTTCCAGCAGGGAACGCCGCCGTGGTATCCGCAGTTTTCGAGCGCAGTGAACACGGCGATCAACAGCGCGGCAAAGGACCAGATCACCGTTGATCAAGCCATGCAGAGCATCGCCGATGCAGCCAAGCAGGCGATGGCGCAATGACAACAGCCACCGCTGAAGGTGTCGCAGCCAAGCGTAGTGTCGGCCTCAACGCCGACACCATGCTCGGACTGCTGCTGGTGCTGCCGATCCTGGTGACGATGGCAGCTCTGGTCTTCTATCCGATGGGACGTACGGTCTGGGACTCGCTGCACCGGGTCAATCCGATGCAGGCCGGAACGCCCTTTGTCGGACTGGAAAATTACACGCGCATGCTCTCGGACGGACAGTTGGCGACGACCTGGACGAATACCCTCATCTACGTCGTGCTCGCCGTCGCTGCCGAAACCATCTTCGGCGTGCTTGCTGCAGCGCTCATCAACCAAGTGAAGGTCGGGCGGCAATGGGTACTGGCGGCCGTCATCCTGCCCTGGGCGCTCCCCGGTGTCGTCAATTCCGTTATCTGGTTGTGGATCTATCAGCCGGGTGCCGGCCTGTTGAACGGCATTCTCGTTGCACTCGGCCTGCCCTTCGAAAACCATGTCTGGTTCAATGACCGGACGAGCGCGATCATCGCCGTGACCGTCGTGCATGTCTGGCGCATGATGCCGCTGACGATCGTCATTGTGCTGGCCGCCATGCAGAGCATTCCGGCGCATCTCTACGAGGCTGCCCGTATCGATGGCGCGACCCGCGTGCAGATGTTCAGCCTGGTCACGCTTCCGCTCGTGCGCAGCGCCATCGCCGTTGCCATGACAAATGCGACCGTCAACGCTTTCAACCTCTTCGACGAGGCCTGGGTGCTTGCCGGATCGAGCCTCGAAACACGGCCGATCCTCGTGCAGATCTATCTCGAGACCTTCCAGAACCTTCGCTTCTCCTACGGCATGGCGCTGTCTGTCGTCATCACGCTGGTGTCGCTGCTGGTTTCGCTGGTCTACGTCCTCCGCGTCTATCGCAACACACGGTTCGACTGATGAAACCAACCATTCTCTATCGCCTGATGATATGGACGGGTCTTGCTTTGCTGCTGATCTGGTCGCTCGGCCCGATCTATTGGACGCTCGCAAGTTCCGTGACGCCGACGGAGGATTTCTCCACGCGGCCGATCCATTTCTTCCCGCAGCATTTCACGCTCGACCACTATTCGCGCCTGCTCGGCATCAACATTTCCCGGATCGGCGGGGTGGAGGTGTGGAAGCAATTCCGTGCAGCGCTGCTCAACAGCGTAATCACATCTGCTGCCGCCACGGCTCTCTGCGTCGCAATCTCTGCACTCGGTGCCTATGCCTTCACCAGGATGCGCTTTCCGGGCCGTCACATTCTATTCGGCGCTGTCGTTGCGACGCTCGCCATCCCTGCCTATGCAGTGCTGATCCCACTCTATCAGATCATGATCAAGATGCATCTGGTCGACACCTATACCGGCGTGTCGCTGATCTACGTCTCGGCCTATCTGCCGCTCTCCCTTTGGCTGCTGCGCAGCGTCTTCGAGCAGCTTCCGATCGCACTCGAAGAGGCTGCACAGCTCGATGGCGCAGGCCGCCTCTTCATCTTCTTCAACATCGTGCTGCCGCTCGCCGGACCCGGCCTGACGGCGGCCGCCATCCTCACCTTCCTGGGGGCCTGGGGCCAATACCTCGTCCCCCTCATCTTCTCACCGCAGGCTACGAAACCCCTGACGGTTCTCATTCCCGAATTCGTCACCAAGAACTTCATCGACTACGGGCTGATCACGGCAAGCGGATCGATTGCGATCGTCATCCCTGCCCTCGTCGTCATCTTTCTCAACCGGTACCTCGTCAGCGGTCTGCTGGCTGGTTCGGTCAAATAATCGGAGACATCATGAACACGACCGAAAAGGTAATCTTCGAGCAGTTCCCCTATTGGGAAAAAGCCATCGGATCGAATACGGCAAGCGGCAAGGCGGATGACCTCCTCGTCTTCGTCGGCTGCGGCACCTCCTTCAACCTCGCTTTGTCTCTGGCCGCCTATGCCAACAGCCTGAGGCGCAAGGCAATCGCCGTCCCGGGGGCGGAATGGCTGAACCGGCCTTCTTACTTCTGGCCGGAATGGCAGAAAACCCATGTGGTCGCGCTTTCGCGCAGCGGCGAAACGACGGAAACGGTCGCTGCGGCCAAGGCAAGCCGCGCTGCCGGCGCGTTCGTCACTGCCGTCACGGTCGAGCCCGAAAGCGCGCTTGCCAGGAATTGCGACCAGCTGATCTGCTCGCCAACCCATCCGGACGAAGGCATCGTCATGACAGTGTCGGCGAGCCTCATGGTCTTGCTCAGCCTGCAGACGATCGGCCAGACCGTGCCGGCTTCGATCGTCGCATCGGCACGGCAGCTTGCGAACACGCTTGATGCCGCCCTGCCCGATATCATCAAGGACCGTTCGCACTTCGTCTTTCTCGGCGGCGGACCGCTTTTCGGCATCGCGCTTGAAGGCGCATTGAAGTTGATGGAGATGAGCCAGCTCATGACGCAGGCTTTCCATCCGCTCGAATACCGCCATGGGCCGATCAGCCTCGTCGATGAGAAGACGGCGGTTATCGTGCTCTACAGTCCGGACCAGAGAGAAGCCGAGGCCAAGCTGGTTGGCGAGCTGCGCGAAAAAGGCGCTGTTGTCATCGGCTTCGGCGGCCCTGGCGATCTGGAGCTTACTGTTGATGTCGACCTGTCGCTCGCCGGGCTCACCGTTCTGCCGGCGCTGCAGATCCTCGGCGAACGTGCCGCTCAGGCACGCCACATCGATACGGTTTCACCGCGTCATCTCACTAAAGTTGTCACACTCGCATGAGCGCGGCGGTCGATCGAAATCGCCAGATTGCCCTGGCGAAACTATTCGGGGACAGAGGGCTGCCCCTGCCCCGCGGTATCACATCCGTTTGCTCTGCCCATCCCCTGGTCATCGAAGCAACATTGCGACGTGCCGCCCGACAGAGCGACGTCGTCCTGATCGAGGCGACCTGTAATCAGGTCAATCAAGAGGGCGGCTATACCGGTATGACGCCGGCGGATTTCCGCGCCTTCATCGAACGAATTGCGGCAAGCGTCGGCTTTCCTGCCGCGCGCATCATTCTCGGCGGCGACCATCTCGGCCCGAACCCGTGGCGGAAACTCAGCGCTGACGATGCCATGGCACGCGCCGAAGCCATGGTAACAGCATATGTGGAAGCCGGCTTCGAAAAGCTGCATCTCGACACATCAATGGGCTGCGCCGGGGAACCTGTGGCCCTTGCCAATGAATTGACGGCAGCAAGAGCCGCGCGGCTGGCACGGGCCGCCGAAGAGGCCACCCGCCGCAGCGGCCGTCGCCCGCCGGTCTATATCATCGGCACGGAAGTGCCGCCGCCGGGTGGCGCCACACATGCCCTGGACGAGCTCGAGGTCACGCGGCGGGAAGCCGCAGTAAGGACGCTCGATGTTCATCGCGAGGCTTTTACCCAGGCTGGGGTCGGTTCCGCACTGGAGCGGGTAATCGCCATCGTCGTTCAGCCGGGTGTGGAATTCGGCAATGCCAATGTCGCGCTCTACAAGCCCGAGCGGGCACAGGAGCTGATCTCCGCGCTCGACGAGATGAACGGTCTGCTCTTCGAAGCCCACTCCACCGACTACCAGCCGGCAGACCTGCTGGCTTCTCTGGTCGACGGCGGATTTTCTATCCTTAAAGTCGGGCCGGGCCTGACCTTTGCATTGCGCGAGGCGCTCTACGGCCTCGATGCGATCGCCGACACGCTCTCAGGCGGCAAGGAAGCCCGCGGGCTAGCAACGACGATGGAAGAGATCATGCTTGGCAAGCCTGGACATTGGGCCGGTCACTATGGCGGTACGGCAGATGAGCAGCGCCTGCAGCGACATTTCAGTTACAGCGACCGCATCCGCTATTATTGGCCGGACGCGCGCGCTGCCGGGGCGGTCGACAATCTGCTCGCGCAGTTGCCCGACGAGATCCCGGAAACGCTGATCAGCCAGCATCTTGCCCGTCTCTATCCCGATGTGGTCGAGAAACGCCTGGCGCCCAAGGCTCGCGATCTTTGCCTTGCCGCCATTGATGCAGCCCTCGCACCCTACGCCACCGCGACAGCGCCTCGGTAGCAGGCATGTCACATGTCGCTCTCAGGGGCGATCGCAGATCCGAAATCAGATTTCAGCCGGAGACAGTTATGGCGTCCGTAAACGTGGCGAATGTCCGCAAGAACTATGGTCACTTCGAAGTGTTGCACGGTGTCGACATCGATATCCGCGACGGAGAATTCGTCATCCTCGTCGGCCCCTCCGGCTGTGGCAAGTCGACCTTGCTGCGCATGATCGCGGGGCTTGAGGAAATCTCCGGTGGCAATGTCTCGATCGGCAGCAAGGTCGTCAACAATGTCGCTCCGAAGGAGCGCGACATTGCCATGGTCTTTCAATCATATGCGCTTTATCCGCATATGACGGTCGAAGCGAATATGGGATTTTCGCTGCGACTGGGGAAAGCGCCGAAGGAGCAGATCAAGGCGCGTGTCCGTGATGCGGCGCAGATCCTCGGCCTCGAACATCTACTCGACCGCTACCCAAGAAATCTCTCCGGCGGCCAGCGTCAGCGCGTCGCGATGGGCCGCGCGATCGTGCGCCAGCCGCAGGTCTTCCTCTTCGACGAGCCTCTCTCTAATCTCGACGCCAAGCTTCGCGTGCAAATGCGCGCGGAGATCAAGCAACTGCACCAGCGGCTGAAGACGACGACCATCTACGTGACGCACGATCAGATCGAAGCCATGACCATGGCAGACCGGATCGTCGTGATGCGCGATGGTTATGTTGAGCAGATCGGTTCACCGCTCGATCTCTACGACCGCCCGGCCAATCTCTTCGTCGCCGGCTTCATCGGCTCTCCGGGCATGAATGTTATCAAGGGCAGGATCAGCTCGTCCGGGCCGCTTGAATTCATCGCCGACGGAGGAGCGCGCCTGCCGCTGCCGGAGGCTGCGGCGGTCGCGCGCGGCGCAGAGGTTGTCTACGGCATCCGTCCGGAGCATCTGATCGTCAGCCAGGATGGCGTGAGCGCCGAGGTGGCGGTCATCGAACCAACAGGCGCCGAGACCCAGATTAACGCGAAGATTGGATCGGATCCGTTTGTCGCCACGGTGCGGGACCGGCTTTCCCTGAAAGCCGGCGACACCGTCAGGATGATGCCGGATCTCAGCAAACTTCATCTCTTCGATGCCAAAACCGAAAAGCGCCTGTCGATCGGCTAGCGGCTGGTTGCGCTATCGAGTCCACGAAGGCTTGGCGCTGAAAGTGGTGCGGCGACGGTCGCCGCACCGTATCTTGCTCTGGTGGTTCGAGCTTCAGAACTCTTCCCAGTTGTCGCCCTTTGTATCGAGGGCGGCATTTCCCGAGAATGCAGAAGCGATCTTGCGGCCGAGGGCACGGACCGGTGACGGAGCCGGAGTATCATTTCGTGCGGCGGCGCGAGGAGCAGCGGAACGCAGTGCATAACTGACCTCGCTCAGCTTGAACTGGGCAAGAAGCTCGTTGAGCGAAGCAACTTCCTTCGCAAGGTTATGGCTTGCGGCAGTCGACTCTTCGACCATAGCTGCGTTCTTCTGCGTATCCTGGTCCATCTGGTTGACGGCCAGGTTGATCTGGTCGAGACCGGAGGACTGCTCCTGCGATGCTTCGACGATCGCGGCAATATGGCGGTTGATTTCCTGCACCTCGGCGACGATCGCTTCCAGCGCCTTGCCGGTTTCCCCGACGAGGCCGACGCCCGAATTGACCTGTTCGCTCGACGTGTTGATCAGAGCCTTGATTTCCTTGGCGGCGTTTGCAGAACGCTGGGCGAGTTCGCGGACTTCCTGGGCGACGACCGCAAAGCCCTTTCCGGCTTCGCCGGCGCGGGCCGCTTCGACGCCAGCATTCAAAGCCAGGAGATTGGTCTGGAAGGCGATATCGTCGATCACGCCGATGATGTTGGAGATCTCGCCCGAGGACTTTTCGATCTGCTGCATGGCCGAAACCGCCTTGCGGACGACTTCGCCGGATTTTTCCGCGCCTGTCTTGGCACGCGAGACGAGCTCTCCCACTTCCTTGGCTCGCTTGCTCGAATCCTTCACGGTCGTGGTGATTTCTTCGAGGGCTGCAGCCGTTTCCTCCAGCGCCGCTGCCTGCTGTTCTGTGCGCTTGGCAAGATCGTCAGCGGCCGATTTGATCTCGTTTGCTCCGGAGTCGATGCCGCGGGCATTCTGCGACACGCGGTTCAACGCGGATTGCAGTTTGTCAGCGGAGTTGTTGAAGTCGCTGCGGACGCCATCGAGCCTTGTCACGAAAGGCTGGTCGATACGGTAGGACACATCGCCGTCGGCGAGCTTCGAGAGACCAGCGGCGAGGTTGTCGACGGCAAACTGCACATCGGCAGCATCTTTCGCCTTTTCCTTCTCGCGTTCGATCTGCTCTCTTTCGCTCATGCTGCGATTGGCCTCTGCCTCCTGCTCGAGGCGAACCCGCTCGATTGCATTCTGCTTGAAGACCTGAACAGCGCGAGCCATGGCGCCAATTTCATCCGGTCTGGCCTGCCCCTGAACTTCGACATTGAGATCGCCTGCGGCCAGACGCGCCATGGTGTTGGTTGTCTTCTTGATAACCGCAGCAATCGACCGCGCAAAAACGAGGAAGCCGACAAGCGAAATCAGCGAGACGATTACCGCACCAATCGCCGCCATCCAGAGCGCCTGCTGCGACGCTTCGACGATCTCCGTCACATCGGAGCCGATTTCGAAGACGCCAATCTTGCGACCGGAGAAATCTTCAAAGGGAATGGCCGCGACTTCGTAGTCCTTGTCGCCGAGAACGGCATGGACGCGGATGCGGTCACCGTTGAAGGCGGCCTGCAACTGCTCCTGAGTGAGGATTGTCTTGTCACCGAAGGTCGAGGCCTGTGGTACGAACTTGTCATCCTGAAGAATATGCACTGCGACGGCCGCATCGACCGACCGCGCCAGCGGCGCAAAATAGTCGTTCGTGAGCGAGGTGCCGACATCGACGACGCCGACGGTCTTGCTATCCTTGATAACAGGTGCTGAGGCAAACATGCTGACGGCGGTCCGCCCGGGTTCGATGCCGGCGTTCAGCTTGCCCTGCGTCAAAGCCGCGACGATCATCTTGCGACGTCCCTTGAGATCGTCGCCAAAAGTATCCGGAGTATGGACACGCGCAACGGCCAAGCCATCGGAATTGCTGAAGGTAATGAGCTGAAGACCCTGCGCTTTGATCGCCGGCAGGCTGGCAGCGTATTTTGCAAGAATGGCTGCGCGATCATTTTTTGCGATCAGGTCAGCCGTTTCAGGCTCGCCGGCAAGAGCGAGGGCAAGCCCGGCAGCCGCCCGCTTCTGAGCCTCCATGTCCGTCTGAATCACGTGCAGATCAGACGAAAGCTCCTTCTGAAGCGACTGATCGCTCATCGCGTTCTGACGATACCAGGCAAGACCACCGATTGCTGCGCTTGCAAACAAAACGGCCGCAAACCCATAGGCCGTGATGCGAATCCATATCGGCCGCTTGATCTTTTCCTTGTCCATAACGTCCCCTCAAATATCGATGACCCTAATTCTTGAGGGGAAAACTTGTTTTTTACTTAATTTTGAATGGTCAACATTATGCATGGACCCAGGGAGCTGCATCGCTGCCGCCACCGCGTTAAGCGTTAAAGTCGACAAAATTCTCGCCTGGGTTGCCGATGGCTTCTTGGCGTCATCGACTTCAAAGCTGCCGCCGATAAGAAGGCCGCATCCCACGCCGGCTTTGAGAAGACTCGCAGCATGTCACCGCAAGAAGCGAGCAACAAATTCATGAGACGCGGCGACGGCCTTTCGACCAACAGACATGAGCGTACGGCGCTGCCGAGCATTTCAAGCAGTTCCAAGGCTCTGGCTCACGCGATACGGCAAGCTATCGAAGTCGCAGGCGGAATGGCCGCGCAATTGCCGGGCGCCGTCCAGATTCTGCGGCCGTCAGGTCTGTCTCCCTACTTTGCACAGGTCACTCCCCTGCCGCCAAATTCTTTCGTTGCCTGGGATTCGGCGGACTCCGGCGCCCGCGTACTTCTTCAGATCGTCGACGCGGAAAGCCGGGCCATTGCGCAGGCGGAACAGCTTCGTAGGATCTTCAGCTTGACCGCCGCGGAAACGAAGGTGGCCGTGCTCGTCGGCTGCGGGTTCTCGGTTCCGGAGACCGCCAGGATGCTTGCCCTGTCTCCCAACACCGTCAAAACGCACACAGCAAGGCTTCTGTCCAAGACGGGTGTGCGATCTCAAGCGGCATTCGCGCGGTTAATGGCATCCGTTCCCACGCGGCCCGGCCGATCCTAGAACGACACAATAAAACCGAAAATACGGGAAGGTGATGCCGAACATGCCCCTCCCCCTCAATAATCAGCTTCGCGATCAGGGATCAGGCGTCGTCAGCTCCGTTTCCTTCGTGTCGACGACGAATACCGCCAGGATTTTTGCAGGTTTCGTCTTGCTGGCATTCGCGCTGACCAGGTGATGATCGCCAGGCACTTCGATCCAATTCTCTCCGGTCTTGAAGACCTTTTCCTTGCCGTCGTTCACCTTGCTTTTGATTTCGCCCTCAATGACAGTGGCGTAGATGAATGCGCTCTTCGCATGGGTATGCGCAGGATTATAGCCGCCCGGCCCATATTCAACGAGAACGCCGCGCATGCTTTTGCCGGGGACGTTTGGCAATTCATGATCGAACACGACCGTGATTTTGGCGTTATGGGCTTTCTGGGCCGCAAGAGCCGGGGCTGCAACAAAGGTCAGCGCCAGCGCGGCGGTGGTCAAGGACTTGAGCATCGTATCTTTCTCCTCTGAGGCTCGCTACGACCTGGGCAGACTAAGTCCATGCACGATGAGAGGTCAAATATACGATGGTTTAACGCTCTGCCCTGCGGCTGTCAGGACACAGTCCGAGAGTCTGTCGACAACCAGTTAAGGTTGTTGTTGCGGTTGTCGCCAACAAGATATATCTCAGAAATGCCACTCGAAATTGTCTTTTTTCGCCGCCGTTGCGATTGAGATCAAACTCCCGAACCGATCATCCCGGAGCGATCGAATGCATATCCAGCCGCAACATCGGATCTATGTCTGCTTCTTTCTTTTCGCCATTTCGATGGGAGCACTGCTTTCGCGCCTGCCCGACCTGCAGGACGCCTTGGGCGTCAACAAGTCCGAACTCGGCCTCACGCTGATCGGTGCGGCGATCGGTGCGCTGATTTCCCTGACATTCGCGTCACCGCTCATTGCGTACTTCGGCGCGCGCAAGACAGCGTTCCTGACGGTGCTTGGCACGTCTGCGCTACTTGCGACCATTCCCTGGGCCAATGCCGCCTGGCTGGTTTTCTTCATTCTATTCTGTGAGGGCTTGCTGGCCGGCGCCCTGGAGATCAATCTCAATGTCGAGATCGATCGCATCGAAGCCCAACTCGACCGCGGCGTGATGAACAGGGCGCATGGCTTCTGGAGCCTCGGATTTTTCCTGACCGCGCTCGTTGGCTCAGCCGTTCGACAAGCGGGCGTGCCGATGTCTCTCCACCTCGCACTGACATTCACCTTCGTGTTGATCGTTGGCACCGTCATTATTTCGGGCATCAAGAATGCGCCGGCCCGCGCCGGGGGCGAGCATGTGGAAGGTCCAAGCATAGCGCTGCCGACATGGGGGCTCATGCCCCTTTGCATCATCGGTATTGCCGCCTTCCTAGTGGAAGGCGCCGGCATCGACTGGTCGGCTATCTATATGCGCGACGCCTTCGCGGTCGAGCCCTTTATCGGCGGCCTTGGCCTGACGCTGTTCACCTTTTTCATGGCGGTCGCCCGACTGTTCGTCGATCCGCAAGTCGACCGATTTGGCGCACGCGCCGTCGCCACGTTTCTGCTGGTTCTTGCGGTGGTCGGACTCTGCGCCGTCTGGCTTGCGCCACACCCCTATGTCGCCCTGTTCGGTTTTGCGCTGATGGGTGGCGGCTGCAGCGCGGTCTATCCCCTTGCCGTTTCCGCCGCGGCACAGCGGACCGATCGCCCAACCCATATGAATGTTGCAGCCCTTGGACAAATGTCCTTCGTCGTGTTCTTCCTGGCGCCGCCGTTGCTTGGGTTCGTCGCCGAACATGCCGGCATCAGGGTCTCATACCTTGTCTGCCTTCCCATCATCATTGCGGCCTTGTGCCTGACAAAAGCGCTGAAGCCGCGCGGAAGTGACAACAAGACTGGAATCGAGAGCGAAGCCAATCAGGCAGCGCGCGTATAAACGATCGGCTATGGCTCGCCGGCCTCAAGCTTGATCACCCTGACCAGCGGACCGGCGAAAGACGAGCGTACAGGGCAATCTCTCGACGCCTGGCTCGATCGTCTCGCCTTTCGACAAGGCAAGGATCGCCAGCCCCGCCCGGTGACCGAGCTCCTTGAGTTCCATGTCAATGGTCGTCAGCGGCGGACGTGTCTGCCGTGAGACGACCTCCCAATTGTCGAAACCGACCACCGCGACGTCGCCGGGGATGGAGATGTTTCTGTCGCGCAGCGCATCGATGACACCACGGGCGATCTCGTCACTGCCGCAGAAAATCGCATCCGGTTTCGCCCCGGATCGCGAGAAGACGGTCTCGATCGCCGCATGTCCCCATTCTTCCGACCAGTCGCCGAACATGACCTCGGCTGCCGGCCCGGCGAGTTCCTGATACGCCTCGGCGCGGATGCAGGCAGCACGATAGTTCCGCTCGCCGGTGATATGCAGAATGCGTGACCGGCCGAGACCCTGGAGATGTTCGACTGCCAGCCGCGCGCCTTGAGCATCATCGGGATGAAAGCTGACGCTATCCGATGGCCCTTGCGCGAAGACATAGACCACCGGAATGCCCAATTGGGTCAGTTCCGGCGGCGGCTCCATGTCGATGCGTGTCGCGGTGAAGATGATGCCGTCGACCTGTCTGTCGCGCAGCGCTTCAAGATGCAGTCTCGCCAGTCGCGGATCATTATTGGTGGCACAGAGGAAGAGCGAAACACCGTGATCGACCAGCACTTCCGACACGCCCGACGCCATCGGCAAGGTTAGACGCCCATAGGTGTCGTTGGTCAGCATTCCAATCGCATGGCTGCGCTTGGTCAGCAACCCACGCGCGAGCGCATTCGGGCGAAATCCGATCTCCTCGGCAATCCGTCTCACCTTTTCGCGCGTTTCGGCATTGGTTCGCCCGGTGCCGTTCAACGCGTTCGAGGCCGTTGAAATACTCACGCCCGCAGCCTTCGCCACGTCACGGATCGTATGCCGGCCGCCACTTGATTCCTTCAAAATCGCACCCATTCAACTGGCTTGTTAAAACCTTTTAGCAGAAATAATTTAGTTGCTAAAAGGTTTTAACAAAAACATGGCCTTTTCATGCATACAACCTGTCGACATGAAAAATTTTCTCCTTTAACGTCGTCTTTGTCTCGAGGCAGAGGAGCCTCGCATAAGAGAAGGGGAACCCACATGTTACATTTGAAAACCACCATTGCCGCCGTTGCGCTGCTGGCGAGTTCTTCTCTCGCCAGCGCCGAAGAAATCACGCTATGGGTGCGGACCTCTTCGGGTGCCGTGCTTCAGGGCCTAGCGGAGAAATACAATGCCTCGCATTCCGACAAGGTTAACGTCACCCAGATCACCGCCGAGCAGATGGTGCCGAAGCTCGGCGCCGCGGTTGCCGGCGGTGCAGCCCCTGACGGCGCGGTCCTCGACCTGATTTACTTGCCGACCTTCGCGGCCAATGACAGCCTTGAGGACATCAGCGATTTCGTCAAGGGCCTGCCCTATTCGGCAGCATTGAGCCCATCGCATATCCGCCTCGCCACCTATGACGGCAAGGTCTACGGCGTGCCGGCACTGCCCGATGCCTCGATCATTGCCTACAATACCGACCTCTTCAAGAAAGCCGGCCTCGACCCGGAGAAGGCGCCAGCCTCGCTTGAGGAGATTGCTGCCGATGCGAAGAAGATCCATGCGCTCGACAAGGAAACCTATGGCTTTTATTTCGTCGCCAATTCCGGCAGCTGGTTGATCTACGACTTCCTGCCGCATCTGTGGGCCGCCAATGCCGATGTTCTGAGCGATGACGGCCGTACCGCAACCGTCGACACGCCGGCGATGCGCGACACGATTGCCGCCTATCGCGACATGTGGAAGGAAGGCGCCATCCACCCGACCTCACGTTCGGGCAACGGCAACAACGCCGTTGAAGCCTTCGCCTCCGGCAAGGTCGGCATCCTCATGACCGGCTCCTATATCGTCAACCTGCTGACCAGCAAATATCCCGACGTCAAGTTCGCTGTTGCCCCGATCCCGGGTCCCAAGGGCGGTGCATCGAGCTTTGCCGGCGGCGATACGGTGGCCCTCATCAAGGGCATCAGCGAGGAAAAGAAGAAGGTCGCGCTCGACTTCGTGAAATTCTACATGGAGCCCGAGCAGCAGGTTTATATCACGCAGGAATCCGGCATGCCGTCGCGCACCGATCTTGCTAAGGAAGCCTATGCCAAGTTCGACCCGCGCAACCTCATCGCCTATGACATCCTCGCCAAAGCGCGCACGCCCTATACGTTTTCCTCGGATGAGTTGTTCGTCAGCCGCACCGGCCCGTTCCTCAACCTGATCCAGGGCACGATCTTCGGCGACGATGTCGATGGTTCGATCAAGAAGGCGCAGGACGACTTCACCAAAATCCTCGACCGCACAAATCCGTAACAACATCTGAAGCGGGGCGGCCGTCCGCCCCGCAATTCGGGATTGCCGACGCGCGGTTTGAAATCTTCGAGGAAAAATAGTGGTCGACACGCCGACAACTCATATCAAACAGCCGATCTCCGGGGAGCCGGAGCCGAAGGGCTGGCTGGGGCTGGCCTTCATCCTGCCCGGCTTCCTCTTCATCCTGGTGCTGTTTCTCGTTCCGCTCGCCATGACGATATGGATGAGCTTCTACAACTGGCCGCTGCTCGGCCGGAAGAAATTCATCGGTCTCGCCAATTACAGCGAGCTCCTGGGCGACATGCAGCTCTGGCATTCGCTGGGCTTCACGATGCTCTACACCGTGCTGGTGACGGCCGCGATCTTTGTAGTAGCTTTTCCGCTGGCGCTGCTGGTCGATCGCCCGCTGCGCTCGGCCGGCTTTTTCCGCACCATTTTCTTCATGCCTGTCGTGATCGGCTTCGGCGCGGCCTCGACGCTCTGGATGTGGCTACTCAATCCCGACAGCGGCGTTTTCGCGCAAGTCTTACGCGGCATCGGCCTCATCAGTTCCGCACCGCGCCCGCTCGAAAGCTTCTGGCCAGCGATGGCCGTGATCATTCTGATGGTCGTCTGGAAAACCGCCGGCTTCACCATGGTCATCCTGTTGACCGGTCTGCAAGGCATTTCCAACGATGTCATCGAGGCCGCCAAGATCGATGGCGCCAGCGTCTTCAGCCGCTTCCGCCGTATCACCCTGCCACTGATGCGCAATTCGCTGGTGCTGGCGCTGGTCCTCAACGTCACCTCCTCCATGCTCGCCTTCGACCAGTTCTTCATCATCACCCAGGGCGGGCCGGAAAACAGCACGATCTCGGCGGTGTTCTCCATCTACCTGGCGTCCTTCTCGTCCTATCGGCTCGGCTACGGTTCGGCGCTCTCCTTTGCGCTGCTGATCGTGCTGGTCGCCATCAGCGCCATTCAATTCGTGCTGCTGCGCGAGCGGCCGGAGGAAGGCTAATGACTCAAACGAAGACAAACACCAATTCGCGCGGCGGCCAGACGGGATATCTCCTCTTCCTGCTCGTATCGATCCTGTTTGCGATCTTCTTCATCATGCCGATCGTCTGGTCGCTTGCCAATTCCTTCAAGCCGGCCGCCGAAGCGCTTGCCAATCCGGCCGCGCTATTTTCGAAGACCTTCTCGCTAGAGAATTACCGGCGGCTCGAGAATGTCGGGGCCGGCTGGTATGTCTATGCCGCCAATTCCGTGATGATCGCGATCGGTACGGTTCTCCTGACCGTCATCGTCTCCGTGCCGGCCGGTTACGGCTTCTCCAAGTTCAAGTTTCCGGGCCAGTCCATCCTCTTCGTGCTGATCATGGCAACGATGATGATCCCGTTCCAGTCGATCCTGACGCCGCTGTTCCTGATCCTGAAACTGCTTGGATTGCAGAACAGCCTGGTCGGCCTGGTGCTGATCTACGTGACCTTCCAGTTGCCCTTCTCCGTCTTCATGATGCGCAATGCCTTTGACGCGGTGCCGAAGGCGCTGATCGAGGCGGCGCGTATCGATGGGGCCTCGCAGGCGACGATCCTGCGCCGTATCATGCTGCCGATTGCGTTGCCGGGCGTCGCGACAGTGGCGATGTTTGCCTTCCTCAACTCGTGGAACGAGTTCCTGGCTGCCCTCATCTTCCTGTCGGACCAGAACAAGTTCACGCTGCCGATCATGCTCGTGAATGTCTCCTCCGGCCTTTACGGCATCATCGACTGGGGCGCCCTGCAGGCGGGCATCGCGGTCACCATGATCCCCTGCATCATCCTCTTCCTTCTTCTGCAACGCTATTATGTGCGCGGCCTGACGGCCGGCGCCGTGAAATGAAAAGCGGCCCGTCCGCTCAAGGAGTTCCCATGCCTATCGCTCAGAAATCCCCTTCCCGATCGCCGATCGACCGTTACGTGCCCGCCGACCATACCCGCGTCGCTTTCAATGGCGGCTTCTGGAAGAGCTGGACGGAAACCGTCCGTAACGTGACCATCCCGACCCAGCATATGCGGCTCGACGAGGAAGGCTTCCTCGAAGTCCTCGATTTCGACAAGCCGGCCGGTCCGCTGGCGCGGCCGATCCAGCCGAGCGGGTTGTCGATGCAGCATTTCTTCGATTCCGATTTCGGCAAGTGGATCGAGGCTGCGAGCTACACGCTGAAGAACAACCCGAACGCTGATATCGACGCAAAGATCGACGCGATCGTCGAAAAGCTCGAACATGGACAGATGGCCGACGGCTACCTCAACAGCTGGTTCATCCGACGCGAGCCGGAAAAGCGCTGGACCAATCTGCGCGACCTGCACGAAATGTATTCGATGGGCCATCTGCTGGAAGGTGCGGTCGCCTATTACGAGGCGACCGGCAAGCGCCGATTCCTGGATGTGATGATCCGTGCCGTCGATCACATCATCGACACGTTCGGCCGCGAACCGGGCAAGTTGCGCGGCTACGATGCGCATGAGGAAATCGAGCTGGCGCTGGTCAAGCTTTACCGCGTCACCAGGGATCCCCGCCATCTGGATCTCGCGACCTATTTCGTCGACGAACGCGGCCAGATGCCCTCCTATTATGACGAGGAGGCGCGCAAGCGCGGCGAAGACCCGGCCAGTTATGTGTTCCAGACCTATGCCTATAGTCAGGCGCATATGCCGGTGCGCGAACAGACGCAGGTGGTCGGGCATGCCGTACGCGCCATGTATCTGTTCTCTGCCATGGCCGATCTCGCATTCGAGAACGACGATGAAAGCCTGAAGAGCGCCTGCGACCGGCTGTTCGACAATCTGGTCGGACGCCAGCTCTATGTCACCGGCGGCCTCGGCCCGTCCGCTTCGAACGAGGGTTTCACCAGGGAATACGACCTGCCGAATGAAACAGCCTATGCCGAAACCTGTGCTGCCGTGGCACTCGGCTTCTTCAGCCACCGAATGGCGCAGATCGAGCTCGACAGCAAGTTCACCGACAAGCTCGAAACCGTGCTCTACAATGGCGCACTGTCAGGCATCTCCCGCGACGGCGAACATTATTTCTATGAGAATGTGCTCGAGAGCCACGGCCAGAACCGCCGCTGGAAGTGGCACTACTGCCCCTGCTGCCCGACAAATATCGCCCGCTTCATCACCTCGCTCGGTCAATATTTCTATTCGACCAAGGCCGATGAGGTTGCTGTCCACCTCTACGGCGAAAATGCCGCCGAGCTCACGGTCGGCAATGCGTTCCTGCGTCTGAACCAGAAGACCGAATATCCCTGGAACGGCGATGTCGGGATCTCGCTTGGCCTCGAACAGCCGAAGCATTTCACACTGCGCCTGCGCATTCCCGGCTGGTGCCGCGATGCAAAGGCTTTCGTCAACGGCGAAGCAATCAAGCTGGATATCGTCAAGGGCTATGCGGCCATCGAACGCGAATGGAAGGATGGCGACGAGGTTCGGCTCGCCTTCGACATGCCGGTAGACCGCCTCTATGCGCATCCTGCCGCGACGGAGGACAACGGCCGTTTCGCGCTGCGGCGCGGCCCGGTGATCTTCTGCGTCGAGGAAGCAGATCTCGGCACGGAGCCGCAGCGGCTGAGGCTGCCCTCACAGGGTGAGATCGCCGCAAGTTTCGATGAAACGCTTCTCGGCGGCGCCACGGTTCTCGAGGGCGATGCGTTGGAAGCCGATGCATCCGACTGGCAGGAGACGCTCTATCGCACAGAGCCGCCGGCGCTGAAGCCGAGGCGGTTCAAGGCGATCCCCTACCATCTCTGGGCAAACCGAGAGCCGGGCGCAATGGCCGTCTGGCTGCACGAAAAGTAGGGAGATCACAATGGCACGCCTTGAACTGCGCAACGTGGTCAAATCCTACGGCATTTACGAAGCCGTGCGCGGCATCAACCTCGATATCGAGGACAATGAATTCGTCGTCTTCGTCGGCCCCTCCGGCTGCGGCAAGTCGACGACGCTGCGCATGATCGCCGGACTGGAGCACATTACCGGCGGCGACATCGTCATCGGCGATCAGGTCGTCAACCGGCTCGGCCCCGGCAAGCGCGACATTGCCATGGTGTTCCAGAACTATGCGCTCTATCCGCATATGAGCGTGCGCGAAAACATCTCCTTCTGCCTCGAACAGCAGAAACTGCCGAAGGCGGAGATCGACGAGCGCATCAGCCGCGCGGCCGAAACGCTGCATATCACCGAGCTTCTGTCGCGACGTCCCGGCCAGCTTTCAGGTGGTCAGCGCCAGCGTGTCGCCATGGGCCGCGCCATCGTCCGCAACCCAAAAGTCTTCCTGTTCGACGAACCGCTCTCCAATCTCGACGCCAAGCTGCGTGTGCAAATGCGCACCGAAATCAAGCGCCTGCACCAATTGCTGCCGACCACCACGGTCTATGTTACGCACGACCAGGTAGAGGCCATGACCATGGCCGATCGTGTCGTCGTCATGAATGGCGGCATCATCGAGCAGGCTGGACCGCCACAGGAACTCTATCATCACCCGGTCAGCCAGTTCGTGGCCGGCTTCATCGGATCACCATCGATGAATTTCCTCACGGCGATGCTTGAAGCCGAGGGAGATGGGCTGGTCGTCATCCTGGAAGACGGCAGCCGGCTCGCTGTTCCCGCAACCCGGTTTCAGGAATATCGAGCGCACGCCGGCAAGCCGGTGATCTTCGGAATTCGACCGGAATCGATATCAAGCCTGACGCAGAAACCCGGCTTTGAAACCATCGAGGCGAATGTCGATCTTGTGGAGCCGCTGGGACCGGAAACGATGATCTATTTCGATATCGGCTCGGTCAGCATGTGCGCCAATGTCGATCCCGAGAGCGACCCACGCCCACGCACCAAAATGCCGCTCTCCTTCAACATGAATCGCATGCATCTCTTCGATCCCGTCGGCGGCAGGTCGCTTTCGGTCTGACGTCCAGCGCGGTAGCAAAACGGCAGCGGCGCCCCTCGGCTTAGCCGAGAGGGCCGCCGCGCTCGCGCACCAACTGTCTCAGACGCGCGAAGACGGCGGACGACTGGCGTACGCCGTCGTGTTCGAATTCGTTCGTCACCCAGGTCTGGACATGGCCGACGTGACGGGCGGTCGCGAGCGACAGCTCAGCATCGACATACATGTCATCGAAATAGACCGCTGCGGCCAAGGGGATCTCGCTTGATGCCAGCCGAGCCCGATCGTAGAGCGGTTCGAACCCATCGTAGCGCGCCAGCGCTTCCACCGCGTCGCGGAACGGACGCAGCGAGCGGATTTCCTCGAACATCCATGGATACATCATCTCGCCGGTCAGATAGAGCGGCCGGCTCTCTTCACCGAATTC
The DNA here is from genome assembly GCF_014873945.1 of Rhizobium viscosum. NCBI lineage: Bacteria > Pseudomonadati > Pseudomonadota > Alphaproteobacteria > Hyphomicrobiales > Rhizobiaceae > Rhizobium > Rhizobium viscosum. Next base: position 387,469 of record NZ_JADBEC010000002.1, read on the forward strand.
GGAAAATTCCGACCGGATACGCTCCGCCGCCCAGCCGGTCGCGCCGTTGCCCTGCCCGTAGATGCTCTCCTGCAGTACGGCAAACATCGGGTTCCCGTCATAGGAGGTCAGCGACATGACGGAGGCGAGGAAAGCATCCGAGAACTGCGTTTCCTCCGGATCGGAGAAGGCTTCGTCCACCAGCCAGTGCACGTTTTCATAACCCGGCGCCATGCCGAAATCGATGCCGATGGTCTGCAGCCTGCGCACAGTCAAGCGATCCCCGTCAGGCAGGCGCACATCATCGGCGGCAATGCGCTCCGCGATCCGGGCGATGCGGTCACGATCGGCGGGATAGCGCTGGTAATATTCCCGGTTCTTGGCAGCAACACGCGGATAGGTGCGGCGATAAACGTCATCGGCTGTTGCCGAAAGCCCTGCTAGCCCGCCCGTTACATAGCAGGCAGCGAGCCCTTCCGGCGCCTGCGACAGATAGGTCAGCGTCAGGAAGCCGCCATAGCTCTGGCCAAGCGTCTCCCAGCGCACGCCGTCAAACACGGTCTTCCGCAGATGCTCGCAATCGGCAATGATGCTATCGGCCCGAAAATGGCTGAGATAATCGGCTCCTGCCTTCCCGTTCGGAAAGGCAGCCATAGTGGCGCTCTCGATGCGCGTGCTTCTGCCCGTGCCGCGCTGATCGAGCAGCACGACGCGATAATTCTTGAGCGCCTCGCCGAGCCAGGACGGACCGCCGCCGACCGGGCGCGGCGACTTGCCGCCAGGACCACCCTGCAAGAAGAGAAGGACGGGCAGCTTTTCCTGCTTTCGGGTGGGATCGCACACCTCGCGCGCGAAGACCTTGATCGAAGCATCATCAGGTTTTTTCCAGTCGAGCGGCACCTTGATGAGATGGTCGCGGACATGGACGCCGGGGATCGTATATTCGCTGACGAGCATGATCAAATCCTGTGGAATGTTTGTCGACACACTGCCTACAATTGCCCTATGCTGGAATCAAGCATTCAATTTTGACAAAGATAACGGATATATAGCGTGTCTCTCCCGGTCCGGTCCCATCCCGTCGCAGCCATCACTGACGAAGAACGGCGCAGCCGCCTGTCGCGCCTGCGCGAGCGCATGCAAGCGCATGGCATCGCCGCCACGCTGCTCGGTCCGACCGAGAGTCTACGCTATTTTACCGGCCTCGTCTGGCACCTGAGTGAGCGCCTGCTCGGTGCAGTCGTGACTGAAGACAGGCTCACTTACATCGTACCCGGTTTCGAGCGCAGCCGCGTCGAGACGCTGCCGCATCTGCCGGGTGAGATAGCCGTCTGGGAAGAAGAGGAAAGCCCTGCCACATTGGTATCACGGCTCGTTAGCCCGTCCGGAAAGCTCGCACTCGACGATGCGTTACCGCTTGCCTTCTACCACGCCTTTACGGGAGAGATGGGAGCGAGCCGCCTTGTCGATGCAGGGCCTGTCATCCGCGCGCTGCGCGCCATCAAATCGCCGGCAGAAATCGCCCTCATCCAGTATGCGATGGGCATCACGCTGGATATTCACCGCAAGGTCCGCGACACACTGACAGCCGGCACCGCCGCCTCGGACGTTGCGCGCTTCATCGACCAGCAGCATCGCGCTGCCAGCGCCGATGGCGGCTCGACCTTCTGCATCGTCTCTTTCGGTGCGGCGACCGCACTGCCGCACGGGGCCGATGGCGAACAGATCCTGCAGGCGGGTGACGTCATTCTCGTCGATACCGGCTGCCGGATTGATGGCTATCATTCCGACCTGACACGCACCTATATGCTGGACGAGGGCAATCGCGAATTCGAACGTGCATGGGCAATCGAGCGGGAGGGCCAGCAAGCCGTTTTCGACGCGGCAAAACTCGGCACGCCCTGCGAAAGTCTGGATGCGGCCGCCCGCAACGTGTTTGCCCGGCACGGGCTCGGCCCGGACTATCGCCTGCCCGGCCTGCCGCATCGCGCCGGCCATGGCCTCGGCCTCGAAATCCACGAGGCGCCCTATATCGTCCGCGGCAATAAAACGCCGCTGGCGCCGGGCATGTGCTTCTCGAACGAGCCGATGGTCGTCTTCCCCGGCACATTCGGCGTTCGCCTCGAAGACCATATCTACATGAGCGAAGACGGCCCACACTGGTTTACGACGCCGGCGGAAAATCCTTACGCGGTCTAACCCGGCTATCAGGTTCCCTATGCCAGCCGTGAAGTGCCAATTGCCCGTGGCTGGCCGGCCGCGAAAAGCGTATCCATGCCGTACCGCCCTATACGCGCGTCGAACCGCTTGTCTTCGACGATGTGCCTTATCGGGTCGAGGACCATGCTGACAATATTTGTCACCGAAGCGGCGTAACAGGCTACTTTATGAACGAACTGCCGCTTTATGAACGAACTGCCGCAGGACGATGGCTCCTCCACCTTCGAGGTTTCCGACAGGCAGTACGGCGTCAAGCATATCCGCAAGCGGGATGGCGAAGCCGTCGCTATCGGCGAAACCTATTACAAGGCGCCCGCGCCAAGGGCGCGCAGATCCAGGATGGAGCAGAAGATGTGGCTGAGTGATTTCGAAATCGTGCTGCGCGATAGGGTTATACCGCGCGGCGCAGTCAGGATCGAAGACGGTATCATCGCCGAGATCAGCAAAGAGCCAGTGGCCGCAGCCGATATTTCCGGCGATGGCAGGCTTCTGCTTCCCGGCTTCATCGATATGCATGGCGACATGATCGAGCGCGAAATCGAGCCGCGCCCAAATGTGCGCTTTCCCCTGGAACTCGGCATTTTCGAACTCGACAAGAAGCTCGCCGGCAATGGTATCACCACGGCCTATGCTGCGCTTTCCTTCCACGCCAACAGCAGCTACGGCCACATCCGCTCGGAAGAGCATTCACGCTCGATCATTCAGACCCTGGTCGAGCTCAGGAAGAACGATCTCCTGGTCGACCACAGGGTTCATGCGCGCTTCGAAATCACCTTCACCCACGCCCGTGCCGTCATTGAAGATCTGCTGCGCGCCGGCGCCCTCGATCTCGTCTCGCTGATGGATCACACGCCAGGCCAGGGGCAATACCGCGATGTCGAACGGCATATCGAAACGATTGCGCGCAACAACAAGATCACCCTCGAACAGGCTGCCCAGCGTGTTCAGCAACGCATGGAAAACCGCGCCCAGAACAACGACGCGGTCGACAATCTGCAGGGGATCGCCGCGACTGCCCGCGACCATGGCGTCATCATCGCTTCTCACGATGACGACAGCGTAGAGAAGGTCGCGATCGTGGAGGGACTTGGCGCGCACATCAGCGAGTTTCCTGTGACGATGGCAGCTGCGCAGGAAGCCCGCAAATTTGGACTGGCAACCGCTATGGGCGCACCGAATGCGCTTCGCGGCCTTTCCTATTCGGGCAACCTTTCTGCCCGTGAAGCTTACGAGAACGGCGTTCTCGATATTCTTGCGAGCGATTATCACCCCTCAGCCATGCTGCCGGCGATCATCGCGCTGGCCGAGGCAGGACCGGGCGGGATGCCAGCCTCCGTTGCACTTGTCAGCGCCAATCCCGCACGTGCACTCGGACTTACGGATCGTGGTGCGATCGAGATCGGACTGCGCGCCGATCTGGTCATCGCCGAACGCGGCCGCCTGCCGCGTGTGCGTGCCACCTTCTCCAAGGGCAAGCAAGTCTATTCGGACGGAATTGTTTTGCGATTCCAACAGGCTGCATAAGAAGGCCACCGACTCGGACAGCGGACGGCCTCTCTTCCCGCCATCCGGAACTTCCGGATGTATTGATTGATAAAATCAGCATAAACGGACGCAGCGGCGCCGGCGGAGGGCCGCTGCAAACCGTCCGCCTTGCCATCATGCCGCAGGCGTTGCCGGTCATCCTGTCGATCATGCTCCACAATTTCGAATCCAACACCCGCTCCGGCACCATTCTCGACATTGTCGGCGCCGGAGGAATCGGATTCCCGCTGGCGAACCGCATTGCCGCCTATAGCTGGCCGGAGGCCTGGACGATCATCTTCCTGATCGTCGCCGTCGTTTATGCTATCGATCTCCTCCGCCTGGCTGCGCGGCAAGATCATCGGCAAGAACGACAGCGCCCGGTAAGGCCGGAATATCGCGACGAGGGAGTTGGAATGGCAAGGATAATGGTGGTCGGCAATGCCAATATCGACCGGATCTGGCGGCTCGATCGGCCGCTCGTGCCGGGTGGGAGGCTCTCCTGTCAGGCGATCGAGGAGCGTTATGGTGGCGGTGGCTTCCACACCGGCCTGTCCCTCCTCGATCTTGGCCACGAGGTGGTTCTGGTCACCAGCCTTAGTGATGACGATAGAGGCCGCAGCTATCTGAAGGATCTCGGAAAGCGCGGTTTCAACACCGATTTCGTCGATCTTATACCCGGGGAGACAGCGCCCCTCGACATCCTCGTCGATCCCAACGGCGAGCGCACCATCATCGCGCCGGCAGGTCGCCGGCGACCGGGGATAGATACCTTGCCGCCGGTCGATGCGTCGCTTGTCTATCTCAATACACGCGTAATGAGCCCGGCTGCCCTGCGGCAGTTGCAAGATTTCGACGCGGTGGTTTCGCAATATCCGCTCTCGGCCGAACGCCGGCCCGCGAATGTTCTGATCGCCTCGCGCTCGGACGTGAAAGGAACAGCGCAAACGGCCTGGCAGGCGGCTTCGGAAATCGCCGCGCCGCGACTTGAAACCCTCGTGCTGACGAGCGGCATGCAACCCATCGAGATCGTCAGCCAGCGGGATTCGATCATCGTCGAAGTGCCGCCAGCGCCCCCTGCGCGCGACACGACAGGAGCGGGCGATTATTTCGCCGGTGGCTATATCGATGCCATGGTCAGAGGCCTTGATGCCGGCGCGGCAGCGCTGGCCGCCTGCAAGGTCGCGGCGTCCTACCTTGCCGCTTCCTGAGATCGCGGCTCTTGAAAGACGGGCACATCAATCTCACCTGATATCTCCATTGTTCACCTGTCGAACGACAGCCCTTTGCCATCAGCAGTCGCTGCCGGTCCTCAACATCGACGCCTCACGCGTCGGAGGAGATTTCATGGGATTCATTGATCGTGACATTCAGCCGTCGTCAGACGCCGGGCTGCTGGATGCCTATTCCGAAACGGTGTCGAATTCCGTTGACATGGTCGGCCCGGCGGTCAGCCGTATCGAGCGTATTGGCGGACGAGCGGGGCATGGTTCGGGCTTTGCCATCTCGCCCGACGGTCTCATCGTTACCAACAATCACGTCGTCGGCGATGCAAGGGCCGTCACCATCAAGACACCTGACGGTACGGTCGTCGAGGGCCGGGTGCTTGGCCGAGATGAAGATACCGACCTTGCATTGATCCGGGCCAACGACTGGTCCGGCGCCTGGGCGCAGCTTGCCGACTCGAAGAAACTGAAGCGTGGGCATATCGCTGTCGCCATCGGCAATCCGCTTGGCTTCGAATGGACCGTCACGGCCGGCGTCGTTTCTGCCCTCGGACGCTCGATGCGCGCAGCGAGCGGTCGCCTGATGGAAGATATCATCCAGACGGACGCAGCGCTTAACCCCGGCAATTCCGGCGGTCCGCTGGTCTCTTCGTCTGGTGAGGTCATCGGCGTCAATACGGCCGTGATACAGGGCGCGCAGAGCATCGCTTTTGCAGTAGCCTCGAACACCGCCAAGCATGTCGTGTCCGAAATCCTGCGTTTCGGCGAGGTCCGCCGCGGATATATCGGTATCGCCGCCGATACGGTCGATCTGCATCGGCGCATTGCGCTTGAAGCCGGCCTTCCGCAACGGACAACGGTCCGCCTGCGCCGCGTCGAAGATGGTGGCCCTGCCGCGACAGCAGGCCTTCGTGAAGGCGACTATCTGCTTGCAATCGCCGGCCATCCGGTATCGGGGATAGATGACGTCGTCCGGCTGCTGGATGGGTCGACGATCGACGCCGATGTCGATGTGTTGATTTTCTCCATCGCGGGACGGATCGAACAACGCACCGTTCGGCCGGCTAAAAGAGCACACTAGGCAACTGTTTAGCCGATATAGCTAAAGAAGAGAACGAAGCCGGAAATCGTGCTTCGTTCTCTAATCGCGGCAGGCTATGGCAGTCCTCAAGCGACGAGGCTTTCGGCCTCGATTTCGGCGATAAACTGGGCAACGGTCTCGCCGATGATTTCGGGGTGGTCCTCCTGCAGATAGTGCAGGCCCGACTGGAGCTTCACCAGCCGGCAATTGTGCAGACGTCTCGCAAAATCCTCTGCAACCGCCGGCGGAATGAGCGCACCTGGATCTCCGGCGAAGAGGAGCTTCGGATAGGTCGATACCGCCAAAGCCTCATGTGCTTTTTCCATGCTTGCATAGACATCTGCCGGCTCACCGGCAATCGGCAGTTCATTCGGAAACCGCCAGGTTGGCCGACGCGAGGCCGGTGTGGGGAACGGCGCTCGATAGACGGCCATCTCCTCCTCGCTGAGTTGGCGGGAGGTTGCGCCGGGAAGCACGCCTTCAACGAAGATATTTTCCCTCAGGATGAGTTCCTCGCCCTCTCCCGGCGTCCGAAACCTGCGAAATATCTCACGCTCGGCACTGTTCTGCAGGAATTCGTCCCAGGTCGGTATCGGCCGGATGAACTCCATGAAGGCCAGACCACGAACGAAGTCGGGACGGCGGGCTGCGAGATGGAGTGCCAGCCCGCTTCCCCAATCCTGGGCGACGAGATAGGCCGACTTAATGCCCATCTTCGCGATGAACGCATCGAGGTAACGCACATGATCCTCGAAGCGATAGGCAATGTCCGGCTTGCCCGATTGTCCGAAGCCGATCAGGTCGGGGGCGATGCAATGGGCGGCCTTAGCGACAAGCGGAATGATATTGCGCCAGATATAGGACGAAGTGGGATTGCCATGCAGAAACAGGGCGACAGGGCCGTCCGTCCTGCCGGCCTCGCGATATGCCATTTCGGAATCGAGCACCGGCACGCGCGGCAGACTGATATCATGTCTCATGGGTGTGATCCTTGAACACGGTGGCAAAAACGATCTTCTTGAACCGCTCCAAGGGCTGGGCATCCCGCGATACTTTCATGCGCAGGATCGCACCTTCCCATGAAGCAAGGAGGAATTCGGCCAGATCTTCCGGACCGATCGCATCATCGATCTCTCCGGAGGCCTGTCCTTCGGCAATGCAAGCCGTAAATGGCGCGCTCCATTCGCCAAAAATTTCCGCGAGCCGCGTGCGCAGCATTTCACTCTGTGGGGCCGCCTCCAGGCTGAGATCGCCGATGAGGCAGCCGCGGCTGAAACCATCAGCAGCCAGACGGCCGGTGATGATATCGAGGTATTTCTCGATGCGCTGGCGTGGTCTCAGCGTCACATCCCCCAGCGCCGCCTCGATGGCACACTGAAGATCCAGAAAATAGAGATCGAGCACCTCCTTCGTGAATTCCTCTTTGGAACGGAAGTGGTTGGTAAACGAGCCCTGCGGCACACCCGCCTCGGCAACGATGTCGCGAACGCCTGCGCCAATGTAACCCTTGCGGAACATGACCTTGCGGCCCGCTTCAAGAATGGTGTTTCGGTGTGAGTGCTTTGCCATAGTTGCCATAATACGTACGACCGTATTAAAATCAAGAGTGAAATTGCCGGCGCGACGTAGAGGGCGTCAAACCGAAAAACATGCATAAAAATAAAGGCACCCGCCTACCGGCCGGTGCCTTGATCATTGCCTTCCACGATATCGAACTTAGACCGGCCTACAGGGAACCAGACATTCCCGAGGTCGCAGCAAGTAGTCCGTATAGTGCCGACGGCTCATCAGAGAACACGTCATAAATACAGGGTGCCGCGAAAACCGCTGCCCCCAGAATAACGATGATGATCCTTTTCATCGAAGCCTCCATCGGCGCAGCCGGACTGCGCCTTCTGTTATCAGTAACCCTAGACGAGGTTCAGCTCGACATTGATGTTGCCGCGCGTCGCCTTCGAATAAGGGCAGGTCTGATGAGCCTCTTCGACCAGCGCCCGGGCGACCTCGGGCTCCAGACCCGGCAGGCTGATGTTCAGACGAGCCTGCAGGAAATAGGCGTCGCCCGTCATGCCGAGATCGACTTCCGCATCGACAGCGGTATCGGCGGGAAGCCTCAGCTTCCGCTTGCCGGCAGCAAGGCCCATCGCGCCGATGAAGCAGGCGGACCAGCCGGCAGCAAAGAGTTGTTCGGGATTGGTGCCGGCATGGGCGCCGCCCGGAGGCGAAAGCTTCACGTCGAGCTGCGCGTCACTGCTGCGGGCGGAGCCGTCACGGCCGCCTGTCGTGTGGGTCTTGCCGGTATAGAGAACCTTTTCAATCGTCGTCATGAGAGCACTCCTCGATTTCGTGTCGCGAGCTGCGACATCTGGTGACGGAGTGGTTTTGACGGTTTGACGTATCCACTATGTTTCCGAAATCGGCCGAACTGTATCAAAGCGTAGCGCAGATCGATCTGGACATTTTCGCATACAAAACAGCGAAAAATTCAGTTGGCGCGGATGGTGACCTCGGCGGCCAATCCGCCGCCCTCGCGGTTATACAACCGCACTGAACCGCCGATCGCGGCAGCCAGCTGCTGGGCGATGGCAAGACCGAGTCCCGTGCCGCCTGTCTCGCGATTGCGCGATTGCTCCAGCCGGAAGAAGGGCTGCATTGCAGCCTCGAGCATAGCCTCCGGAATGCCGGGGCCGCGGTCCATCACAGTGATAACGATCGCCTCTTCACCTTTTCGCTCAACGCCGATTTCGGCGGCCCCAGCAAATTTCAGGGCGTTGTCGATAAAATTCGTCAGAATACGACGCAAGGCATGTGGCTTGGTCGATGCGACACCCTGCACCAGACCGACGACACTGACGTCTTTGTCCATGTCCTGATAGTCGTAGGCGATGCTATCGATGAAGGACGAGAGATCAATGCGCGAAAACTTTTCACCACTGCCGTGGGCGCTGCGGGCATAAGCGATCCCGTCCTGCACCAGGCGTTCGATCTCGCCGAGATCGCGGACCAGCTTGTCCTTCTCGGGGGACTCATCTGCCATGTCGGCGCGCAGCCGCATGCGGGTGATCGGCGTTTGCAGGTCGTGGGAGATTGCGGCCAGTATCTGCACACGCTCCTCGAGATAGTGCGCAATTCGCTCCCGCATGGCGTTGAAGGCGCGAGCCGCATGGGCAACCTCGCTCGGTCCGCGCTCACTGAGCGGCGGTCCCTTCTTGTTCGGGTCAAGTTCATCTGCTGCCGCGGCAAGAGCGCCAAGCGGGCGGATCGCCTGACGCACGGCAAACCACGTGCAGAGCACAAGCAGCGCCATTTGAATGGCAAGCACGTAGGGCAGCCATGCCGCAATGGGCATGGGCGGGCGCGGCGTGATGTCAATCGTCAGGGGACTTCCATCACTCAGCGTCAGATGCGCCTGCAAGCGGCTAATGTCGCCTGGAATCGATTCCATGCGGATCGGATAAGTACCCCCGATCGCCTCTTCGATCCTGCCGCCGATTTCCTTGCCCTTGCTGGAGTTATCGGGCACGCCCGGCAGACCCGGCCCAAGTTCGAAACGATAATTGCCGCGACTCAGGCGGTCGAGCAGGTCGCCGCGCTGATCCGCCGGCAGGCGGTCGAGTACCGCAATCGAGGTTGCAACGTCACTCTCCAGCGTACCAAGCATGACGGCCTTGGCCGACATGGAACGCTCGACGAAGAGCACCGTAAATGACAGGCCGTAGGCAATCGCCAGGCCGAAGAGCAGGATAAGGAAAAGCCGGGCCCTCAGCGTGCTCGGCCAAAACCCGAAGCGAAGCCCCCCGCTCGCACTCATGACCTCGCCTCTTCAATCTCCACCGGAACGGAAAAGACGTAACCCTCGCTACGCACCGTCTTGATATAGGTCGGCTCGCGGGCGTCATCGCCCAATCGCTGGCGCACACGGCTGACCAGAAGGTCGATCGAACGGTCGAAGAGCTCCGCATCACGGCCCTGGGTCAGGTTCAAGAGCTGATCGCGGTTGAGCACCCGCTGAGGATGATCGATGAAGACGCGCAGCAGCCGATATTCGGCGCCGCTCAGCGCAATCTCCGTTCCCTGTTTGTCGAGAAGATGTCGGCCGACAGTATCGAGACGCCAGTCGCCGAAACGAAGCCATTGCCCCGCTTCCGAGATCTGCAGGTTCGGCGGCAGCGCGCGCGTGCGTCGCAGCACAGCCTTTATACGCGCCAGCAATTCGCGCGCTGCGAAGGGTTTCGGCAGATAATCGTCGGCACCCATCTCCAGCCCGATAATGCGATCCATCTCGTCGCTCCTGGCCGTCAGCATCAGGATCGGCGTCGCCTTATGCTTACCTGCACGCAACTCGCGGCAGAGCACGAGCCCGTCGTCACCCGGCATCATGACGTCGAGCACGATGAGATCGACCGCATTGCCTTCGAGAAAATTGCGCATCTGTCGGCCATCGGCCGCGACTGACGCCCGAAGGCCGTTCTTCTTCAGATAGCTCGAAACCAGCTCACGGATTTCACGATCGTCATCGACGATCAGGATATGGTCGATATGCTCCATGTCAGGACTTTCGGATCCTCTATCTGTTGGCGTCAGCAGAATTGTTATCTTAGACGCAGACTCGCTGGGTTCCTGTTTTGACTCTGAATTGGCTGCCGCGAAATAGGGAATTCCGTTCGCGGCAGCAAAGGCAGACTTTAGAAGCGATCGACATCCAGGATGGCCTGGGCAAAGGCCTGCGGTGCTTCTTGCGGCAGGTTGTGGCCGATGCCGCCGGTGATGGTGCGATGCTCATACCTACCGGTGAACTTCTTGGCATAGGCAGAAGGATCCGGATGCGGCGCGCCATTGGCGTCGCCCTCCATGGTGATGGTCGGCACGGTGATGACCGGAAAGGCGGCAAGCTTCTTTTCCAACGCGTCATACTTCTTTTCGCCATTGGCAAGGCCAAGCCGCCAGCGGTAGTTGTGGATGGTGATCGCGACATGGTCGGGGTTTTCGAAGGCTTTGGCAGAGCGGTCGAAAGTTGCGTCATCAAATTTCCACTGCGGCGAAGCGAGCTTCCAGATCAGCTTCGCGAAATCATGCCGGTTGGCCTCGTAGCCCTCGCGGCCGCGTTCCGTGGCGAAGTAGAACTGGTACCACCAGGACAGCTCGGCCTGCGGCGGAAGCGGCTTCTTGTTCGCCTCCTGACTGCCGATCAGATAACCGCTGACCGAGACCAAACCCTTGCAGCGTTCCGGCCAGACAGCGGCCAGAATGTCCGCAGTGCGGCCGCCCCAGTCATAACCGCCGATCACCGCACGCTTGATGTCAAGCGCATCCATGAAGGCGATGATATCCGTGGCGATGGCAGCCTGCTGACCGTTGCGCGGTGTCTTTGCGGAGAGGAATTCGGTTGAGCCATAGCCGCGCAGATAGGGGATCAGTACCCGGTAGCCGGCATCGGCGAGCGCAGGCGCCACATCGACGAAGCTGTAGATGTCGTAAGGCCAGCCATGAAGAAGGAGCACAACCGGGCCATTTGCGGGACCGACTTCTGCGTAGCCGACATTAAGTACGCCAGCCTTGATCTGCTTCAGCGGTGCAAAGGACGTATTCGAGCCTGCCTTGATGGCGGATGCGGTAACCTGCGACTGGGCGCCGGCAGCGCTGGTCAGGCCGAATTCGACCGCCGCCATGGTCATGGCCGCAACACCGAAAAAACGACGACGCTGAAGATTGATTTCGCTGGACATTGGCTTTCTCCGTTTCAAGTTGATGGCAAGGAGAAAACAGCTCGCATGTATCCCCGATGTTTCGGTATCCGCTTCAATTGCATGCGGATGTAGCATCCGGCCTTCCGGATACGTTCCGATACAATGGCTGCCTTCCTAATCGAAAATCCGTTTGATGAGGAAATCACGAAGCACGACGGCATTGTTGTGCTCATCATCGCGGGCGGCATAAAGCAGAGTGACCGTGCCTTTTTCTGCGAAACCGAGCACCTGATCTACCTCTTCCTCCTTCTGCTGAAGCTCGACGCTGTAGCGCTTGCAGAATTCCTCCCAGCGGTCCGGTTCATGATTGAACCAGTGGCGCAGCTCGGTACTGGGTGCGATATCCTTTAACCAGGCATCGAGAGCAGCGCGGTCCTTGCTGAGGCCGCGCGGCCAGATGCGATCGACAAGCAGGCGGGCGCCATCCGCGGCGGCTTTGGCCGCATATACCCGCTTCAGCTTTATCGTCTCCGGATTGATCGCCATGTGATCCTATCTGCTCTCCCACACTCTCCCGAAAGAAGATTCCGTCAGCGAGAGCCGTGATGCGGGGAAGATAGCGCAGCCCTCATCGGAGCGCTTCCTACACTTCGGTACATATTACCCGGAAACCAGACACATCCGGGATACATCGCCCCGGCCAGATAGCCGCGTTGCTGGTCGGGCTGCATCGCCGTCCAGAGCCCGATCACCCGGTTTCAAAGGAAACGATGATGACGCTTCTTATCATTGCCTATCTCGGAGGGGCGTTGACCATATTCAGCCCCTGCATCCTCCCCATCCTGCCCTTCGTTTTCGCCCGCGCCGGGCAGCCATTCGCGCGCAGCACGCTGCCCATGCTGATCGGCATGGCCGCAACATTCGCGCTGGTCGCGACACTTGCGGCAGTTGGCGGCAGCTGGGCGATCAACGCCAATGAATATGGCCGCCTTGCCGCGCTGACCTTGCTTGCCATCTTTGGCATCAGTCTTCTTTCGCCCCGTATCGCAAGCTTCATCACCCAGCCTGTCGTCGATTTCGGCAACCGCCTGCTGAACGCTTCCGGCAAGACCGGTGCTGCGCCGACTGTGGCGAGCGCGCTCCTTCTCGGCGTCGCAACCGGTCTGCTCTGGGCACCCTGCGCCGGGCCGATCTTGGGTCTTGTACTGACCGGCGCCGCACTCCAGGGCGCGAACCTGCAGACGACGTTCCTGCTGCTTGCCTATGCCGCCGGTACCGCCACTTCGCTGGCTATTGCCCTCTCCGTCGGCGGCAAGATCTTTGCCGGCATGAAGAGGTCGCTTGGCGTCAGCGAGCGAATTCGCCAGGGCCTTGGCGCTGCGGTGCTTGCAGGTGTCGCCGTCATCGCACTTGGTCTCGACACTGGCCTGCTTTCGCGGCTTTCCTATGCCAGCACCAGATCCTTCGAGCAGGCCGTTCTCGACAGGGTGAATGTGAAGCCAACCGATGGAGGATCGTCCGAAGTCGCGAGCAACGACAAGACGATCGGTCTTGCCGATGCGAAGAAACCTTTCCATAGCGATCTGCCGGTCGAAGGCCGTGCGCCCTCACTGGACGGTGCCGTCGAATGGCTGAACTCGCCGCCGCTGACGATGGAACAGCTTCGCGGAAAGGTCGTGCTCGTCGATTTCTGGACCTATTCCTGCATCAACTGCATCCGCACCATCCCCTATGTCCGCGCCTGGGCTGAAAAATACAAAGAACAGGGCCTGGTTGTGATCGGCGTGCATGCCCCGGAATTTGCCTTCGAGAAGAAGATCGACAATGTCAAAAAGGCCATTGGCGACTTCAACATCGGCTATCCGGTCGCAATCGACAACAACTACAAGATCTGGCGCGCCTTCGATAACAGCTACTGGCCGGCTCATTATCTGATCGATGCAAAGGGCCAGATCCGCGAACATCACTTCGGCGAAGGCAACTACCGACAGACCGAGCAGGCGATCCAGGATCTGTTGCGCGAAGCCGGCAGCGAGATGGCGACAAGCGCACCGGTCGTGCCGGATGCGAAAGGTGCCGAGATGAGCCCGGACCTGAAGGACATCGGCTCCGGCGAGAACTATATCGGCTATCAGCAGGCCAGCGGCTTTGCCTCCAACGAGAGCATGCGCGCCGATGCCACCAGGGACTATTCGGTCAAGCAGCCGGGTATCAACCAGTGGGGTCTTTCGGGCAAATGGACTGTCGGCGCCGAAGAGGCGACCCTCGATCAGTCGGGCGGCGGCATCGCCTACCGCTTCAGCGCCCGCGACCTTCATCTCGTTCTTGGCCCAAGTGCTGACGGCAAACCGATCCGCTTCCAGGTGACAATCGACGGCAAGGCGCCAGGTGCCGACCATGGCAGCGATATCGATGCCGATGGAAACGGCACGGTGACCTCGACCAAACTCTACCAACTCGTGCGCCAGTCCGGCGAGGTAGAAGCACGCAACTTCGAGATCCATTTCCTCGATCCCGGCGTTCAGGCCTACGCCTTCACTTTCGGCTGAACATTCATTCTCTCGTTTAACTTGAACAACAGGAGCAAACATCATGAAACGCAAGTATTTTTCTACCATCGCCCTTGCCTTCGCCACCAGCGTCATCGCTTTCGCCGCCCAGGCGGCAGAGGTAAAGAACATCGTCATCGTCCACGGCGCTCTCGCCGACGGTTCCGGCTGGCGCCAGGCGACTGAAATTCTCGAACGCCGCGGCTTAAACGTCACCATCGTCCAGGAACCGATCACCTCGCTTGCCGATGACGTCGCCGCCACCAACCGGGTGCTGGACCTGCAGGACGGCCCAACCCTGCTCGTCGGCCATAGCTATGGCGGCATGGTCATCACCGAAGCCGGCAACAGCCCCAATGTCGCGGGCCTGGTCTATGTCGCGGCCTTCCAGCCGGACAAGGGGGAAAGCCTCATCAGCCTGGCGAGTTCCAAGCCGGCCGGCGGCATGAATATTCGTGAGACGAAGGACGGAAAATATCTCTATCTCGACCCGGCCTCCTTCGCGAACGACTTCGCCGCCGACCTGCCGAAAGATGAGGCCGCGTTCCTCGCGAAGTCGCAGGTCTTCGCCGCCAAGGAAGCCTTCTCGGCCAAGATCGGCGATCCCGCCTGGAAGACCAAAAAAAGCTGGACGATCGTCGCGACCGAAGACCATTCGATCAATCCCGACCTCGAACGCGACATGGCAAAGCGAGCCGGCAGCACGGTGACGGAGATCAAGGCAAGCCACGCCGTCTTCGCCTCTCAGCCGGAAAAGGTCGCCGACGTGATCGCGAAGGCTGCCGAGGCAGCCGGCAAATAACTGACCAAAAGCGGTAGCCGGAGCCGGCGGATCACTCCGCCGGCTCATTTTCAGTAAACGTCTCCTTCATCGCCTTGATGATGACGACAGCCGATGCCGCGCCCGGATCGATGTGACCAAGGGATCGTTCGCCGAGGCGCGCGGCACGGCCGCGGGTGGCAACCATCGAACGGGTCGAGCGTGCGCCAGCGTCGGCGGCTTCAAGAATGCCGTCCCACATATCAGAGACAGACGACTGTCTGTCACGGGCTGCAGCCGCCGCTTCTGTCGCCGGGATCCAGGCATCCAGCATCGTCTTGTCACCGCGCTGCCCCTTGCCGCGGTCCCGGATACCGGATGTCATGGCCTCGACAATTGCAGCCTGAGCGGCAACCGAAAGCGTCTCGTCCCGTTTCAGAGCCTGCGCTGCCTTGCGGAAGGCCGTGGCATAGAGCGGGCCGGTCGATGCGCCGACGGCATCGAGAAAGGCCGATGCGGCAAGCGAAAAGACCTCTGATGGCAAGATCTCATCAAGGTCGTGTTTCGCCAGTTCGCCATTCACCGCCTGGAAGCCGAGCGACATGGTAATGCCGTGGTCGGCATCGCCGATCGCGCCATCCAGATCGGAGAGATGATCCTTCTCAGCCGAAATCGCCACGGATATCCGATGAAACATCCTGCTGAGGCGGCGGGCCGCGTTTGCCGACATGCTTATCCTCCCAATTCACGCAGCCCAGCCCCCTGGGATGCCTTTATGCTTTTCAGTTTACGACCCTCAGAAACGCCGCATCGCAAGGGTGATGCAGCAGATCCGTCAATTCCTGGTCGAGATGCAGGATCGATATGGATGCGCCGACCATATCGAGCGATGTGCAATAATGTCCCACCCAATTCGCTTCGATCTTGATCCCCTTCGCGCTCAGTCGCTGTTCCACCCGTCGATAGAGAATATAGAGTTCCATCAGCGGCGTGCCGCCGAAGGAATTGACGAGAACGGCGACGCGGTCCCCCGCCACCGGTTTCATCTCCGAGAATATGCGATCCATGACGACATCGACCACGGCATCGGCGATCATCATCTTTTCGCGCATCACGCCCGGTTCGCCGTGGATGCCCATGCCGATTTCCATATCGTCGGGTCCGATCTCGAAATTGTGGCGACGCGTCTGCGGCAGGGAGCAGGGCTCAAGCGCCACGCCCATTGTGAAGGTACGGGCGTTGGCTTTTCGCGTTGCTGCCTCGCACGCATCCAAGGACAGGCCGCGATCGCAAGCCGCGCCGGCGATCTTGAAGATGAAGAAATTGCCAGCGACTCCGCGGCGCCCATCCCGATCCTCCACAGGCGAGGAGGAAATATCGTCGGTCGTAACCACAGTACGAACCTCGATATTGTCCTCCGCGGCCATTTCGGCAGCCATCTCGAAATTCATGACGTCGCCGGCATAGTTGCCGTAGACGAACAGTACGCCCTCCCCGCCCGATGCCGCCTTGGCGCATTGCAGGATCGGTCCCGGAGGGGGGGAGGAAAAGATATTGCCGACCGCAACAGCGTCGGCGAGCCCCTTGCCCACATACCCGAGGAAGGCCGGTTCGTGGCCGGTGCCGCCGCCGACGACCAATCCGACCTTGCCCGCTCGGGGGCCTGCGCGGGCAACGAGCGCGCGGTTGGAGCCGTCGACCGGGCGGAGGTAGCCCGCATGCGCTTTGACGACGCCCTCGAGCATTTCCTCGACGACGTCATCAGGGTTGTTCAGGAACTTCTTGATCTGGGTGCGTGCGCTGTTCAGCGGCGATGAAATCTCACTTTCCACACGCGGACGCTGGAGGCTCTTCTGAGCGATTTCAGTAACGCCGTCGGCATTGAGGATGCCACGGCCCGTAGCCGCATCGGTAATGAGGACATTTACATAGC
The DNA here is from genome assembly GCF_014873945.1 of Rhizobium viscosum. Lineage (NCBI taxonomy): Bacteria > Pseudomonadati > Pseudomonadota > Alphaproteobacteria > Hyphomicrobiales > Rhizobiaceae > Rhizobium > Rhizobium viscosum. The sequence continues at coordinate 404,428 of NZ_JADBEC010000002.1, forward strand.
CGCCGCGAAGCGCCGCGAGGATAGCCGGCACCTTGTCGAAGCCGCCGGCAACAGCAATGCGCATGTTGATCTTCTTCAGGAGATCGAGCGAGATGCCGACCGTCCGGTCGTCCAGCGGACCAGCGACGGGCCGTCCATGGCCATCGATGAAGCGTCCTGCCACGACACCGGTCGCATCCTTCGCCAGGTAGTCCTGCAGCGACACAGACTCGAAAAAGCCGCTGGTGTGAATAGTGGAGTTAGGCCGCATGGAAGCGATGCCGAAAATCACCCTGTTCGCGCGCGAAAGCGCCTCGAACTGACGATCGATCAGCGGTTCGCGCATCAGCAGATCACGCACTTCGGCGCTGGACACAATGGCGGGTGCCGCGATGTTGATGAGGCGGCCATCGACCGCGTCGGCAAAGGCCACGGCACAAAGTTCCGGCGTGTAGGCAAATGTTGCGCTCGTCCCCCCTGTGGCCTGCACAACGGTCATATCCTGCAGGCCCGAAATTGCGGCCTGCTCGCCGACCGCCATGATGGTGCGGCCCCAGACGACCGCCAAGGTGTCGCCCGACTTCAGGAGCTTCTGCAGTGCCTGCGCGCCGGCAGCACCCAGCCGCTCGATCAGCGGCCGCGCATTGTCATCGCTCGGAACCACAAGACAGTCCTGCAGGCCGAAATGCCGCTTCAGTTCCTGGGCGATGGTAAGAGAACTCAGGCGTGAGGGTTCGATGGAAATATTGACGATGCCGCGGGCGCGCGCATCGGCGAGATAGCTGTTCACCGTGGCCCGTGAAATGCCCATGGTTTCGGCGATGTCGCCTTGAGTCATGCCATCCTCGTAGTAGAGCCAGCATGCCCAGACATAGGGATCGTCGCCGTAGCGCAGCGGGATTGGTTCGGCCCCGATATCAGCCGCAGTGTTCTTTCGTGCCGATGATGTCTTAGCCGTCATCCTGCCTGGTTTCTCCTCGTCTGCAATCGACGGCGAAGATGAGCGCAAAAGCTGCAGTTTTCAACGTGCCTTCGCCCGATTGTTCCCGGCCGCCGAAGCGGCCGGGAAGGTGATGCAAGGGAGGATCGCGGGCTCTCACCAAAGCCCGATCTGTCAGGCCGACTGCAGCCTCGGTTCCACGCCTTCAGCCAGCGACGTCAGGATCAATGCACAGGATGTCGCGCCTGCATCGAGCACACCGAGCGAACGTTCGCCGAGCCGGCTGGCGCGACCGATCTTTGCGACGAGATCGCGTGTGCTGTCGCGTCCGGCCTCGGCAGCTGCGACAAGGGCCTGAAGCGCCTCGCCAAAGGACTTACCGCTGCCGATTGCCGTATCGAATGCAGTGATCGCGGGCACGAGTGTGTCGAGCAGCGTCTTGTCGCCGACCTTGGCCGAGCCGATCGCCTGAATGCCGTCGAGACCATTGTGGAGCATGGTGCTGAAAGCCGTGGCGTCGATCGCATCGGACTTTTCGATGGTTTCAGCAAACTGCGTGAACATCACGCCGTACAGCGGTCCCATCGAGCCACCGATCTCCGTCATCAGCACGGTGCCGAGCGTATCAAGCGCTTCAGCCAGCGACATGTCTGTTCCCTTGATACGCTCGGCAGCCATGCCGAAACCCTTGGCCATGTTGACGCCGTGATCGCCGTCTCCGATCTTGCCGTCAATTTCGCTCAGATAGGCGCGATTTTCGATGATCCGGTCGGCCAGCGAGAGAACGATTTCACCCGATTTGGCATTCTGAAATTGCTGCATTGACCCGCCTCCCCTCAGAGCATCGCCGGGCACTGGACATCGACATCCAGCAGTCGCTTCAGTTCATCATCCAGTGCCATCACGGTCAGTGTTGCACCGACCATTTCCAGCGATGTGAAATAGTTGCCGATATAGACCCTGTAGATCGTCAGTCCGCGCCCGGCGATCTCGGATTCAATCGTATCGTGGAGAATATAGAGCTCGTTAAGCGGCGTTGCGCCGAGGCCGGACACGATAACTGCGACTTCGGATCCAGCAGCAAGCTGGTGATCGTCGAGAACGATCTTCGCCATCTCCTCGGCGACGTCCCTGGCGGACCTCAGGGGCTCGACACGCACGCCGGGTTCGCCATGGTGGCCGATGCCGACCTCCATCGTGCCAGGCTCGATGGTAAAATTCGGGTGGCCAACGGACGGCAGGGTACAGGGGCCGAGGCCGACGCCGATCGAGCGGCAATTGTCGATCGCCTTCTGCGCGGTCGCCCTGACTTCCTCGAGGCTTGCGCCCTCAGCAGCCTTCGCCGCGCCGCACTTCCACATGAATATCTCGCCAGCTACGCCGCGACGCTTTTCGCGCTCCTCGGGACCTGCGGAACATACATCGTCATTGGCAACGACGGTGGTGATCTCGATGCCTTCCTTGGCCGCCAGCTTGATCGCCATCTTCACATTCATGTTGTCGCCGGCATAGTTGCCATAGAGGCAGACGACGCCCTTGCCGCCATTGGCTTCGCGCGCGGCATCAAGGAAACTCTTTGCGGTTGGCGAAGAGAAAAGTTCGCCGACTGCCACGGCATCCAGCATGTTACGGCCGGTATAGCCGATGAAGGCCGGTTCATGACCCGAACCGCCGCCGGTGATGACGCCCACCTTGCCGTTGACCGGTGTATGTCGGGCGGCGATGACACGGGGATTTTGTGCTGATAGTCTTACGATGTCGGCATGAGCTTTGACGAAGCCTTTGACGGTATCTTCGACGACCTCATCCGGGTTGTTTATAAATCGCTGCATTATAACTCCTATCTACCGCGCGTCAGATAATGGTGTAGCCGCCGTCGACCAGAAGGTCCGCACCGTTGATCATATCGGCACCGTTGGAAGCCAGGAACACCGCCGCCGCCGCAATCTCCTCCGGAAATGCAAAACGGCCGGATGGAATGCGCTGTTTCAGCGCCTCACCGCGCGGGCCGTCCCATGCCTTCCTGCCGAGATCGGTCAGGACGACGGTCGGAGAGATGGTGTTGACGTTGATGCCGTGCTTTCCCCATTCGGCAGCCAGCGTCTTGGAAAGACCGATGACGCCGAATTTCGACGCACAATAGGCAACATGCTGGTCGATGGCGACCGTGCCTGCCTGGGAGGCCATATTGATGATCTTGCCGCCCCTGCCCGCCTTGATCATGGCGCGGCCGGCGGCCTGGGACACCAGGAAAGTGCCCTTGAGATTGATGGCGATGGTCTTGTCCCACGCATCGAGGCTGAGTTCTTCGGCTGGCGCGAGCATGACGACGCCGGCGCTGTTGACGACAATATCGATGTGACCGAACGCGGCCACTACGTCGGCAACCACCTTTTCGACCGATTGCGGGTCCGATACGTCGCAGACGAATGATTTCGCGCCATTGCCGAGTTCGTCGGCCTTGGCCTTCGCGACCGATTCATTGATGTCCACCACGCCTACGATCGCGCCCTTGGCGGCCATGGCGGAGGCGATGGCGCTGCCGATGCCGGAGGCCCCACCCGTGATCAGAGCGACCTTGCCGCTCAAGGAAAAGTTCAAATCAACCTGTTTTGAATCAGTCATGGCTTTCTTCTCAACCTGTCGGGATATGGGGCGGGATCTTCATCCCGCCCCAGGGAGGATCACTTGCGGGTGGAAAGCAGCTTATCGACGTTTTCAGCCGTCACCGGGGTCCACGGGACATTATAGGTCTTATCCTTGCCGTCGTTCCACGGCATATCCTTGTAGGTGGTCCAGATATCGGATTCCGGCTTATAGTCGCCCTTCTTGGCATTGAAGATCGCAAGATCCAGAGCGCCCTGCGCCTGGGCGCGAGCATCCTGAAGGATCGAGGTCATCTCACCGGCCTTGGCGGCCCGCAGCGCGTCGGTGACGCCGTCGATACCGGCGATGGCGAAGCTCTTGACGTCGAGCCCCGCAGCCTTGATCGCCTCGATGGCGCCGAGCGCCATTTCATCGTTCTGGCCGATAATGCCGTTGATCTGGTTCGGGTGCGACGTCAGCCAGTTCTCCATCAGCGTCTGGGCCTCGGCGCGCGACCAGTTTGCAGTCTGGTCTTCGAGAACCTTGACGTTAGGGCACTCGGCCAACGCCTTCTTGTTACCCTGAAGGCGCTGGATCTGCGCCGACTGGCCGACCGGACCCTCGATGATGACGACATTGCCCTTGCAGCCGATCTTGTCCAGCACACTCTTGGCTTCGAGATAACCGGAAACCGTGTCGTCGGAGCCGACATAGGAGGTCAATTGATCAGAATTGACACGGGTGTTGGAGCCGATGACCGGAATGCCGGCATCGACCGCGGACTGAACAGCAGATGCACCGGCATCGACGTCGATCGGAGCGAAGATGATGGCGTTGTACTTCTGCGTGATCATCGTCTTGAACTGATCCTGCTGGACCAGTGCGTCATAACGGCCGTCGAAAACCGTCAGTTCGACCTCGCCGCTCTTGACAGCCGGGTGGTCCTGGAGGGCTGCCGTCCAGATCTGCATGAATTCTGCGTTGAGGCCGTAAGGTGCTGCGCCGATCTTGATCTTTTCCTGGGCTGCGGCAGACGTTGCCAGCAGCGCCGTTGCCGAAGCAAGCGCAATCAGAAGCTTTCTCATTTCCATTCTCCTCCACTTTGGGTTTAGGCTGCCGGCATGGCTTGCCTGTCGGACGGGGCGGCGAGCTGCCTGCCCCCGAATTTCTGTTTGTGAGCTCAAGCTCCGAAATTTCGTTTCTGGTCGAGCATAACGGCGCCGACAATCAGGGCCCCCTTCAGGACCTGCTGGTAGTAGGACTGGATACCCATCAGATCGAGACCGTTGTTCATCACGCCGATAATGAGGGCGCCGATCAGTGTTCCCGTCACCCGGCCGACGCCACCGGAAAGGCTTGTCCCGCCGATGACGACTGCCGCGATCGCGTCCAGCTCATATGCGACACCTGCCTGCGGCAGACCCGAACCGGTGCGGGCGCTGAGCAGAATACCCGCAAGCCCTGCCAGGCCGCCCGAGATGACATAGACGGTGAAGCGGATACGATCGGTATTGATGCCCGAAGTCTTGGCTGCATGCGGATTGCCGCCGACAGCATAGATGTAGCGGCCGAACCGCGTGCGGTTGAGGATCCACCAGGAGACCGCGAAGACGACGGCAAGGACGATGACCGGCGCGGGAACGCCGAACACGTCGCCGGTGCCAATCCAGCGGAAGGCAGGCGTGAGTGCGGGAACCGGACGGCCGCCGCCGTAGATCAGCGTCATGCCGCGGGCAGCCGAGAGCATGCCGAGTGTGGCGACAAAGGCAGGCACCGAGAAACGCGAGACGATCGCGCCGGAAATCGAGCCGCAGACGACACCGACCAGGACACCGACGAGCAGGCCGATAGCGACCGGATAGGGCGAACCGATGACGCCGGCCGTTTCCGAAGTGGTAGCAAAACTGGCGCTGACGATGCCGGCGAGCGCCACGACCGAGCCGACCGACAGGTCGATACCGCGCGTCAGGATGACGAAGGTCATGCCGATCGCCAGCACGCCGTTGATCGACGTCTGCAGCAGCACGTTGGAGATATTGCCGCCGGTCAGGAAGAATTCGTTCGAGAACGACAGGATAATGACGAGGAGCAGGAAGGCGAGGAAGATGCCGTATTCCTGGACGATCAGGCGCCGCTGTTCCGTCTTGAACCAGCCGCCCGCACTCTTGTTCTCACTCACTGACACTGCCTGCTCCTCTGGTGCCGGACGAACGCCCTGACTCTGGTCAGGTTGATAAGTGGACGAGTGATTGGGCATTCGTCTCCTCCCGGCTGTATATTCCGGCGCTCTTGCCGCCGCGCATCACCATGATGCGGTCCGACATGCCTAGAACTTCGTCGATTTCCGATGAGATCATCACCACAGTGCCGCCGCCTTCGGCGAAGTCGCAGATGATGCGATAAATTTCACGCTTGGCCCCGACATCGACGCCGCGCGTTGGCTCATCCAGCAGCAGGACCTTGGGGTTGCGGAGGAACCACTTGCCGAGAACGACCTTCTGCTGATTGCCGCCGGAAAGGCCTGACACCGGCATGGTGTCGCGCGCTGCCTTGATTTGGAACTGCTCGCGCATTCGCCGGCTGGCGTCCAGTTCCTTCGTATGGTCCATGGCAAAGGCCGGGCTCAGCGCCGGCAGGTTCGCCATGCAGATATTGGCGCGAACTGAGTCCGACAGATTGAGGCCTGTCTGCTTGCGGTCTTCGGTGACCAGCGCCAATCCGTGAGCCATCGCATCCGAGGGCTTCGAGACGAGGATCGGCGCACCATCAACCGAGATGCGCCCGGCGGACGGCTTGTCGAGACCGAAGAGACAGTTGAAGATTTCCGTACGGCCGGAGCCCATGAGCCCGTAAATGCCGAAGATCTCGCCCTTATGTGCGGCAAATGAAATATCGTCGATCTTGTTCGGGCAGGAAAGCGCGCTGACCTCCAGACCGACATCCGACGTCGGCTTATTGGTCTTGACATATTCCTCGGCGAGTTCCCGTCCGACGATCATGCGGATCAGGCTCGGCCGGTCGATCTCCGACAAGGAGCCGGTACCGACGAAGGAGCCGTCGCGGAAAACCGTATAGGAATCGGCAATCTGGAAGATTTCCGACAGGCGGTGCGAGACGTAGACGATGCCACGCCCCTGGGCCTGCAGGCGGCGGATCGCTGCAAAGAGCTGCTGGGCTTCACGCTCGCCGATGGCCGAGGTCGGCTCATCCATGAAGATGACTTCGGCGTCATGGCTCAGTGCCTTAGCGATCTCCACCAGCTGCATCTGCGCGACGGATAGGTTCATCATGTATTGGGTGGCCCGGATGTCGAACTCCAGCTCGTCGAGCAGCTTCTGCGCCGCCCGGTTCATGCTGCGGAAATCAATGCCGCCGAAACGGGTAGACGGTTCACGGCCGAGATAGATGTTCTCGGCGACCGTCATGTGTGGAACCGGGCTCAGCTCCTGCTCGATAATGGCGATACCAGATGCGAGAGCATCCGCCGGACTGGAGAAATCCACTTCCTGGCCACGGCGGCGGATCGAGCCGGCATCGCGCTTGTAAATGCCCATCAGGATTTTCAGGAAAGTCGATTTGCCGGCGCCATTACCGCCGCAGAGCGCGTGAACCGAGCCAGCGCGAAGCTGGAAGCGGCCGTCGCGCAGGGCCGCGACACCGCCAAAGGACTTCCTGAGCCCCTCCACTTCCAGCAGAAATTCCACGTCTGTCTCCTCCATGCATGCGTCTGGTGACTACGCTCCAGCACGCCATCGGACACCTGGAAACCTCCGCCAGATGTCGATGCTGACAATATTCAAGACATGATCGACAAATGTCAAGTGACGCGCGATCATATAAATGTCAGGTCGTCGAAAGGCCGGGAACCACGCAGCAAAAGCCAGCGTTTGCAGGCTTGGGAGCGTCATCGCGGCGGGAATGGGGGCCTATGGAATCTGAAAGAATTTCCGCGAAAAAATCGCGGCTAGGACGCAGAGCCAGCAAACTGCTGCTGCATGCCATGGCCTTGCATCGGCTGGAGAGCCCGTCACAACGGCGGCAGATGTAAGTGATTCAAGCTTCCATGACCTATCCGGCCGAGCGGGTAGCCACGTGCACAATGCGCAGGCCATCGACATCGATGCACCGGAAGTTGGCCCCTACCAAGAATTGTCGATAGCCGCATCGTCTCCAGCTTAGGCTCGAATGACCCATCCGCCGAAACATCGAGGCAAGCGACTGCCCGGATGAGCCGAAATACTGAGTTTCGTCACAAGACCTTCTGCCGCCCATAAAGCAGCAGCATTCCGATGATGACGGCGCCATAGATCAGCTGACGGCCAGCCTCCTCGATCTGCATGACCGAGAGAATCGACTGCAGCAGAGTGATGAGGATGACGCCGGCGACCGTTCCGAGATAGGAGCCCTTGCCGCCAAGCACGTGCGTACCGCCAAGCACCACGGCAGCGATCGACGGCAGAAGATAGGCGTCGCCCATGGACTGGGACGCTTTCGAAGCATAACCGGCGAGAAGCACGCCGCCGAGTGCGCTGAGACCGCCCGAGATAATGAAGGCAAGAAGGGTGATCCGGCGCGTATTGATGCCGGACATGTAAGCGGCACGTTCGCGGTTGCCAATCGCATAGAGCGACCGGCCGAAGGTCGTGCGTGTCAGCAGGAAGACGGCGAGCAAGCCGACGGCGAGCCAGACGAGAACGCCGTTCGGAAGCCCGGGAATGGCATAGCCGGTTGCCAGGAAGCGCATGGCGGCAGAAGCCGAATCCTGTGGCGAGAAACCACCGGTGTAGACGACCATCAACCCTTGCGCGACGGCATTGGTCGCAAGCGTGATGATCATCGAGGGAATGCGCAGATAGGCGACTGCGATCCCGTTGACGAGGCCGATCGCGGCACCGCAGAGAATACCGAAGGGGATTGCGAGGACCGCACCCGTCGTTCCGTAAGCAGTGGCAGCGCAGGCCATCATCGCTCCTGTCGTCACCACCCAGGGCACAGACAGGTCGATCTGTCCAAGCAGGATGACCGCCATCATGCCGGTTGCGATGACGCCAAGGAAGGAAGCCACTTTCAACTGCTGCAGCAGGTAATCCGGAGACAGGAAGTTGGAGGAATAGAGCGAGCCGCCGAGAAGCAGCAGGATGATGCAGCCGAAGGCAATCGCCACAGCCGGATCGACGCCGCGCAACCGGGCGGGCACAGGAATTTGCCGCATGATCGAAGCATCCTCGCTCATTGGAACCACTCCAGACGATTGCGAACACGCGACAGGCCAATGCAGCCGATGCTGACTGCCAGCATCAGCACCACGCCCTGGAAGAGCGGCTGCCAGAGCGGATCGAGATCGAAGACGAACAACAGGTCGCCGATGGTGCGGAAGGCCAGCGCACCGAAAACGGCGCCGACAGCGCTTCCCTTACCACCCGCAAGCGAAACACCGCCGAGCACCACTGCCGCGATCGAATAGAGCGTATAGGCGTTGCCGCTCGCAAAGGCCGCTTCGCCCGTATAGGAAAAGAAGGTCAGATAAAGCCCGCCGATCGCCGAAAGCAGCCCTGCCAGCGCGTAAGCCGCAAGCTTTGCCCGCTTCACCGGCATGGCGGACATATAGGCGGCATTTTCTGCCGAGCCGACCGCATAGGCGGTGCGGCCGAGCACCGAACGGCTGAAGGGCACCCAGATCACCAGGACGACAAGTGCGAGCACGACAAGGCTTGCAGGGATGACACCGAAAAGTTTCGAGGTAAAAGCATCGGCGAGATCCTCATTGACCGAGCCGCCGGGTGTGGGTCGCAACAGCAGCGCCAGTCCGTAGAAGACCGCACTGGTCGCAATCGTGGTGACGATGGGCTGCAGCCGCCCGAAGATGATGACCAGGCCATTGAGCAGGCCGCAGGCGAGACCGGTCAAAAGTACGGCGACGACACCCAACCCCGTCTGTAGCGGCGTACCGACGACAAGCCATGAGGCCAGGCAGTTGCACAGGATCAGGATCATGCCGACCGAAAGGTCGATACCCGCCGTTATGACCACGAAACACTGCGCCATAGCCACGAAGGCGAGCAATGTCGCCTTGTTGGAGGCCGTCTGCACCACATTGGGCGTGAAGCCGGCGGGATGGTTTGAGACATAGATGATGAACATCAGGATGAAGAGGAGCGCTGCAAAGAGCGTGCCCTTCTGTTGAACGTACCGGTAGCGCCATTCACCAGTCACCTGCCTGCTCATTGGGCCATCCTTTGCTGCGCCTCGGCGGCGCCAATGTTGAGGGCGGCGCTCACCAGCTCGCGCTCGTTGATCTCGTCTCCCTCGAGAATGCGGACGATGCTGCCATCATACATGACGAGCACGCGGTCGCAGCAACCGACCAGTTCGTCATAGTCGGTCGAATAGAAGATGATGGCCGCACCCGCATCGGCAAGCTTGCGCAGCAGGGCATAGATTTCCTGCTTGGTGCCGACATCGATGCCGCGTGTCGGATCATTGAGCAGAATGATGCGCGGTCGGTTCATCAGCCATTTGGCAATCACGACTTTCTGCTGGTTGCCGCCGGATAGCGAGGCGACAGGCATGTCGATCGTCGCGGCCTTGATCGCCAGCAGCTTCAGAAGTTCTTCGATCTCTCGAAGCTCGGCTGCGCGGTCGATCACGCCGTTGCGCGAAACGCGATCAAGGGCTGCGATCGACAGGTTTTCGCGCACCGTCATCGGCAGCATCAACCCCTCGGTCTTGCGGTCCTCCGGGATCAGCGCCATGGAGATCTCACTCGATTTCGCAGCGCCCGGGCTCTTCAACCTGACCGGCCTGCCACCGACTATTACCTCGCCCTTGAGATCCCGCAGCACCCCGAACAGCGCCAGCAGCAATTCGCGCTGCCCCTGCCCGTCCAGCCCGCCGAAACCGATGATCTCGCCCGGCCGTACGTCGAAATTGATCCCGGAGAGCCGGCCTCCCCAGGAGAGGTCGCGGCAGGCCAGAACCGGCGCGTCCGCCCTCAACTGCAGTGGCTTGGGCGGAAAGACGTTGGAATATTCGCGTCCGATCATCAGTTCCACCACCTGCTGGTCGGTGTTGGTGCCGGCGGGATAGGATTCGATACTGCGGCCGTTTCTAAAGACCGTGCAGTCATCGGCCAGTTGCGCAATCTCATGCATGCGATGGGAAATATAGATCAGCGCCATGCCCTCGGCCCTGAGCTGCTTCAGCACAGCAAAGACCTTCTCGACATCCGACTGGGCCAGCGCCGAGGTCGCCTCGTCGAGGATCATCAAACGTGGCTTGCGGGCAAGCGCCTTGGCGATCTCTACCATCTGCCGGCGGGAAAGCGGCAAATCCTTCACCAGTGACGATGGATGGATATCGGCAGCGCCGGCGCGGGCAAGGGCTTCCTCGGCAATCTGGCGTTGCCTCTTGCGGTCGATCATGCCGAAACGCAGCGGCGGATTGCTGATGACGATGTTGTCGGCGACCGAAAGATCGGGAATGAGCGACAATTCCTGGAAGACACAGACGATACCGGCAGCATTGGCGGCGGCCGGCGAGGCGAAGAAGACCTCATTTCCGTCCAGCAGCACGCGCCCTTCATCCGGCGCCACCACACCGGCCATGATCTTGATGAGGGTCGATTTTCCTGCCCCGTTTTCGCCGAGCACGGCGTGGATCGCGCCCGGTCGAACAGCAATATTAGCTTCCTTCAGCGCAATCGCGCCACCATAACGCTTCGATATGCCTTCCAGGCGCAGAAGCGGTTCGGAAAGGGTCATGCATCCAGCCTCCATTCGGTCGTGTCGAGATCGAGACTGCGGGCGCGGGCGCCCGCAGTCAGGTCCGGATGGTGGTGCTTACTGGTTTTCCTTGGTCTGCCCCATGATTTCCTGTGCGGAGAAGTTGATGCCGCAGGTCGGGAAAGAGTTGCCGACGAAGAAGTTGTCGGATTCCTTGGGGTAATAATCCTCGCCTGCCTTGAAATCGGGATCGGAAACGAGTGCCGTCGGCAGCTTGACGGCCTGAGGAACAACCTGACCTTCAAGAGCCGCGATGGCCGTCTTGATGGCAACAGCAACCTGCGCCGGGCCGGTGCCTGCCGACGAGCATTTCAGGCCATCCCCCGCATGGGCGGCACAGAATTTGCGGAAGCCGTTCTCCGTCTCCCCGCCGAAGGGCACGAAGGGATGCTTCGCGTCAATCATCGCCTGCACGACGCCGGTATCGCCGCCCTGCGCGGTAATGCCATCGAACGGGCCATTGGTGGCGATCGCATCGGCCGTTGCCTTCTGCGCTACGCCATCATCCCACTTGCCGACGACTTCGGTGACGGTGAACTTCTTGCCGGAAGCGTCCAGCGTTTCATGAATGCCATTATGGCGATCCGTATCGACGGAGGTGCCGGCAACGCCGCGCACTTCCAGGATCTTGCCGCCCTGCGGCAGGTGCTTCATGAGCCATTCAGCCCAGATGACGCCGAGGCCTTTCTGGTCGACGTTGACGTTAATCGCGTCCTTGGTGTCGAGAATGTTGTCGAAGGCGACAAGAACGACGCCGGCTTCCTTGGCGCGCTTGATGACCGGACCAAAGGCTGTCGGATTCTGGGCATTGACGACGACGGCATCATAACCGGCATCGATGAAGTTGTTGATCGCGGAAATCTGGGCCGGAACGTCCTCGCCGGTCGACACGACCTTGAACTCTTTCAGCTTGGCGGCGACATCCGGCTGGGCGGCATAGGCCTTTGCCGTCTGCACCATCTGGATGCGCCAGGTATTGGCGATATAGCCGTTGGCAAGCGCAATGCGGTAAGGACCATCCTTCTTCGGATATTGCAGGAACTGGGTTTCGGCCGACCACGGAACCATGCAATTCGGATCGGCGGCGGGACCTGGTACGACCTTTGGCTCCGCCATGGCCGTGCTGCAGAGCAGAGCAAGCGCCGACGCGGAAAACGCGGCTATGCGGGCCATCTTCGCTTTCTTCACCTTGAGCATTGAATATCTCCTCCTCAGACGGCCAAGCCGCCCCTCCACAAATCTTTATTGACATGCTGATTCCGGAAGGCTCCATCCCATCCTTTCCGGCACAATTTAAACCTAACATAGTTGACAGCGCTGTCAAATCGGATTTGCTAGCGCTGTCAACTACGATCATCAAGGAGGAATATTTCGCAACTGCGAGATAAATCACGGATTTCCTTGAATTTGTTATATAAGTGAGAGGACGATGCGAAGAGTAACTTTGGATGACGTGGCAAACCTGGCGGGCGTCAGCCCGATCACAGTTTCACGCGTACTTCGCAAACCCGATGCAGTCTCGGAGGCTCTGCGCCGGCGTGTCAATGCCGCCGTCCAGGAACTCGGCTATGTGCCGAATATTGCGGCCAGCCGGCTTGCCTCGGCGCGTACGCATGCAATCGGCGTCATTGTGCCGACCCTCTATAACGTCATCTTTGCCGAATATCTCTTCGCTCTGCACGACGTGCTTGTGGGCGCAGGCTTTCAAGTCATCGTCGTCAACAGTCGATATTCCGAACAGGAAGAGGAAAATGCCATCAAGGTACTGCTCGGCCAAAGGGTCGAAGCGATCATCATCGCCGGCATTCATCATACGCCGCTTGCCCATCAGCTTCTGATGCGGGCGCATTTGCCGGTTGTCGAGACATTCGAGTTGTCACCCGATCCAATCGACATCAATATTGGCATGTTGCAGGATCGCGCCGGGCAGGCAGCAACAAAGCATCTCATCGACCGAGGCTTCACCCGTGTTGCCTTTTTGGCGGGAAATCTTGACCATCGTTCTCAGTCCCGCTTCGACGGCTATCGTCTGGCGATGCAGGAAGCTGGCCTGCAGAACCTCGAGATCGTCACCCAGCGACCGCGGCACAGCTCTGTCGCGCTCGGCTCCGACCTCCTAGCCTTGATGCATGAACGTGGTGACCGCCCGGAAGCGATATTCTGCACCGACGACAACGTGGCACTCGGCGCCATGCAGGAGTGCCGCAAACGCGGCATTCGTGTGCCTGACGATATCGCCATTATCGGATTTCACGATCTCGAATTTTCCGCCTGCGCGTCGCCGTCCCTTTCGTCGATCATGACGAGGCGTTTCGAGACGGGCAAACTAGCCGCCGAAAAGGTGTTGGCGGCCCTCGATTCCGCGAGCCGCCAGCCACCGAACCAGATCGATCTCGGCTTCGAGGTCATCGCTCGCGAAAGTACGGGCGCGACCGCCGCGGCTTCGAGCTAAGCCGCGGCCTGAACCTCACTCTTGGCGATCGTGACGGGAACGCCCTTGTAACTCGGTGTGCCCGACTTCCGATCGTAGTGATCGAGGGCGATCACCGCATTCATTTCCGGATAATAGCCCGCCACCGAACCGACCGGGATACTATACTCGACAGCCGTGAAACCGATGACGGCTTTCCCGCCGCCGTTGCCGGTGGCTGAACGGATATCGATCCGGTCTCCATCACGCAGGCCCCGTTCAGCGAGATCCTGACTGCTCATGAAAATGACGTCACGGCGGCCGAAGATACCGCGATAGCGATCGTCGAGACCATAGACGGTCGTGTTGTATTGGTCGTGGCTACGCAGCGTCGTCAGCACCAATGTCGTCGGGTCCTTCAGGCGGGGATCTTCGTCGAAACCGGGGGCGACAAGGAAATTCGCCTTTCCGCTTGCCGTCTTCCAGACGCGATAGGAGGCCGGAACATCGAGCCGGAAGCCGCCGCGAACACGGACGCGACTGTTGAACTCATGAAAATCCGGAAAGACCACTTCGATCTTGTCGCGTATCCGGTCGTAATTGGCGATCAGCCCGGGCCAGTCGATGCCGTACTTGCTCCCCAGCGTCGCCATCGCGATGCCGGCGATGATCGCAGGTTCGGATTTCAGCAACTCGCTCGGCGGCTTGAGGAAACCGCGCGAGGAATGCACCATCGACATGGAGTCTTCCACCGTCACCGCTTGCGGGCCTGATGCCTGGGTGTCAAGGTCGGTCCGCCCGAGGCAGGGAAGGATGATCGAGGTCTTTGCCGTCAGGAGATGCGAGCGGTTGAGCTTGGTGGCGATATGGACTGCAAGATCGAGCTTGCGCATCGCCTCGAAGGTAACTTCAGGATCGGACATGGCGACGGCCAGGTTGCCGCCGAGGCAGATCAGCGCCTTTGACTTGCCGGCCGCAATTGCCTCGATGGACTCGACTGCATTATGGCCCTTCTCTGCAGAAGGACGAAAACCAAAGGCGCGTTCCATGCCGTCGAGCAGCGCCTTGTTGGGGATCTCGGTGATGCCGACGGTCCTGTCCCCCTGCACATTGGAGTGACCGCGCAGCGGGCAGAGGCCTGCGCCGGGGCGGCCGATATTGCCGCGCAGCATCAGGAAATTGGCAAGCTGCTGGACATTTGCAGTTCCGTTCGCGTGCTGCGTGATGCCCATGCCGTAGCAAAGGATGACATTGCGGGCATTGAGGTAGACATCGACGGCGCTGTTCAGCGCCCCCATAGTCAGACCGGACACGGTGAGGATATCGGCCCAGCTGGCATTGGCGAGATCCTCCTTCAGGGAATCGATGCCGACGGTGTGTTCGGCAATGAAGGCCCGGTCGAGAACGCCCTTCCCGCCCACTGCGAGATCGGCCTCATCGCGCTCGAAGATCAGCTTCATCAGCCCCTTGAGGGCAGCAAGATCGCCGCCGGTACGAAGCTGATGATAGGCTGATGCAATGCGTGTTGAGGACAACGTCACCATTTCCACCGGGTTTTGCGGCGCGGCGAAACGTTCGAGCGCCCGCTCCTTCAGCGGGTTGAAGACGATGATGGGAACACCGCGACGGGACGCCTCATGCAACGTCGTCATCATGCGGGGATGGTTGGTTCCGGGATTGTGGCCGAAGCTGAAAATGGCATCTGCATGATCGAAATCCTCAAGCGTCACCGTACCCTTGCCGACACCGAGTGACAGCGGCAGGCCGACGCTCGTCGCCTCATGGCACATGTTCGAGCAATCGGGGAAATTGTTCGTGCCATAGGCCCGCACGAAGAGCTGATAGAGGAACGCGGCCTCGTTGGATGCTCGCCCGGACGTGTAGAACTCAGCTTCGTCAGGACTTGCGAGCTTGTTGAGTTCCGCACCAATGAGGCTGAAAGCATCGTCCCATTCGATCGCTTCGTATTTATCCGTGGTGCTGTTGTATTTCAGCGGATGCGTCAGCCGCCCCTGGTCTTCGAGCTTGTGATCGATCCATTCCCAAAGCTCCGAGACGGTGTGTTCGGCAAAGAATTCCGGCGCAACGCGCCGAGCAGTCGATTCCCAGGTGATGGCCTTTGCGCCGTTTTCGCAGAATTCGAAGGAAGATGTGTGCTTCGGATCGGGCCAGGCGCAACCAGGACAATCGAAGCCTTCCGGCTGGTTTGCCTTGAGCAGGGTCGTACTTCCCTGTCCAAGGATCTGCTGATGCTTCAGCGTCTTCGCCACCGCTTTCAGCGCATCCCATCCGCCTGCGGGATGGCTGTACGCCTCAACACCTTCCGGACGCTTGTCACTCATCTTCGCTCTCCGTCTTCAAGATGGCCTGACGATAACAGCGAGCGTCCAGGCGGTGCATTATACTGAGGCATAGGTAGCGCAGCCGCCGACAAGGGCATGGATGTCGCAGTCTTTTTTTAAAACCCAACACAGAACAGGCACTGCACATATATGTAGCAAATAGACTATTTTTTAATCCGCTCCAAAAATTGCCTAATAAATTGCCTTTTTAGCTTGTCCGCTTTGCTGCGTTGCGTCATAAATGTCGCATGAGCCGGCTCGATCTGACCATCCTTGTGATCGATGAAAACACCATTCGCGCCTCCATCATCGAAGAGGGGCTGCGGGAGGCTGGGCACGCGCGCGTGACAGTCATCCACGAAGTCCAAGGTGTGGCGCGCATCATCGATACGCTGAGGCCCGATGTCATCATCATCGATATCGAGAACCCCAATCGCGACATGATGGAGCATCTGTTCCAGTTGACCCGTACCGTCGGCAGGCCGATTGCCATGTTCGTCGACCGCTCCGACACCGCCTCGATCGAGGCCGCGGTGGATGCCGGTGTGTCGGCGTACATCGTCGACGGGTTGAAGAAGGAGCGCGTCAAACCCATTCTTGATATGGCGGTCAGCCGCTTCAATGCCTTCAGCCGGTTGCAGCGTGAACTTGCCGATGCCAAGTCGGCCCTGGAGGAACGCAAGGTCGTCGAGCGTGCCAAGGGCATATTGATGAAGATGCGCGGCCTGTCAGAGGAAGAGGCATTTGCACTGCTGCGCCAAACGGCGATGAACGAAAAGAGGAAAATGTCCGACATAGCTCAGAGTGTCGTGACTGCGGCAGGACTTTTGATGTGATGACCGCTCTGGCTGCGACTGTCCGGAGGAAGCCGGAGTGAACATGATGACGAAAAGCTCTGATCCCGATGCCGGCCTGCCCGCACCTGCCCGCACCAGCGGCGAAGGCTCCAGAACGCTGAGGGCTGGCTTTATTCCGCTCGTCGATGCTTCCGTGCTAATTGCCGCTGCAGAATTCGGCTTTGCTGAGCGGGAAGGCCTGACGCTTGATCTCGTCAAGGACGTCTCGTGGGCAAACGTTCGCGATCGCCTCGCCTTCCGACAGTTCGATATCGCCCACATGCTCTCGCCGATGCCCGTTGCCTCCATGCTCGGCCTCGGCTCCAATCCCTCGCCGACGATCACACCCTTCTCTCTCGGGCGCGGCGGAAATGCGATCACCC
Organism: Rhizobium viscosum; assembly: GCF_014873945.1. Lineage (NCBI taxonomy): Bacteria > Pseudomonadati > Pseudomonadota > Alphaproteobacteria > Hyphomicrobiales > Rhizobiaceae > Rhizobium > Rhizobium viscosum. The sequence continues at coordinate 421,685 of NZ_JADBEC010000002.1, forward strand.
TATCGACCCGCCTGTTCGACAGGATGCGGAATGCGACTGGGCTTTCCGAAGCTGCCAGCGCACTGGAAAACGCCAAGACGCTCTCAAAGGTTCTGGTGGAAATGAAGGCAAGCGGCGAACCTATGCCGACCTTCGGTGTCACCTATCCCTTTTCCTCGCATAATTACGAATTCCGCTATTGGCTCGCCGCCGGCGGCATCGATCCTGACAGGGACGTCAAACTCGTTGTCGTGCCGCCACCACTGACCTCAGATGCACTGGCCGCCGGCGCGATCGATGGCTTCTGCGTCGGCGCGCCCTGGAACATGGTGGCGTCAGAGCGCGGTGTCGGGCGTATCGTCGCCGCCAAACAGGATATCTGGCCATCCGCACCGGAAAAGGTGATCGGCATGCGCCCGGAATGGGCGGACAGCCATCCGGAAACGGTCTCCCGGCTGATCGTCGCTCTCGACGCAGCGGCGCGCTGGTGCGACCGGCCGGAAAACCATGATGCGCTTGCCGAGGCCCTGGCGGATGCCCGCTACATCGCAGCACCGATCCACATTATCCGTCATGTGCTGGCCGGCGAGTTCAGCCTAGACGCAAAGGGGAACCGGCGCATCATCGACAATTACTTCATGTTCCATTCGGGCTTTGCCAATTATCCGCGCACGAGCCAGGCGCTCTGGATCTACAGTCAGATGATCCGCTGGGGTCAGGCCGAACTCGGCCTAAACCCCGCACGCGCAGCCGCCTCCGCCTATCGCCCGGACCTTTATCGCACAGCCCTCGGCGAGGGCAGCGCACCTAGCGATGCCGACGTGCGCATCGAAGGCGCCGACGAAAATGATCGCTTTATGGACGGCCATGTTTTCGAGCCGTCGAAACTGCCTGACTATATTGCGGGCTTTGCGGTGAAAAGCGCCCTGCCCTTCATTCCGCATCCTGATGAAACCTGAAAGGGTTGCTGCATTGCATAAATCGCTTGCAGCATTTCCGACCGGCGACTGAGCAATCGCACAAAAGTTTTGCAGAGAGATTTTGTGCTTCGAAAAGCAGCAGCAGGGTAACCAGAAGATTTTCCCTTTTATTTCAATAGTCTGCAGAAACAACAACGGACTGGCACGCTGCTTGCAGGAATAAAAATGCACTGGTCAAGGGCGATCGGGGCAGAATGTGGGCGCGATAGGCGCTCATCAGAGACACAGAATTACTCTTGAGCAATCTGCTACCGATTGTTTGAGGCAGATGGGCCACCAGGCCATGAATTCGGCGTCCAACGACGGGCGCCACCAGCAAAGCCGCTGATCAGGATATCTCGCGCAGCTCGTGCATGCGTGTCCTGACCAGCGGCTTTTTGTTTTAACCCCCAGCGATGGATCGGCACGACCTAAGTCGGGCCACGGAGAAGCCATGTCTGTCATCGAGAAAGCGCAGCCCATGTCCGCCGGCGAACCAGCCAAAGCACTGTGGATCTCCACGGTCGCCTTCACTCTCTGTTTTGCCGTCTGGACGATCTTTGCGATCATCGGCATTCGCATCAAGCAGGAACTCGGGCTGAATGAAGCCGAGTTCGGATTGCTGGTCGGCACCCCCGTGCTCACCGGTTCGCTCGTGCGCATCGTCCTTGGAATCTGGACGGGACGGTACGGCGGCCGTCTTGTTTATACGCTCACGATGCTTGCCGCCGCATTGGCGACTTTTCTGCTCTCCTACGCTCACACCTATACACAGATGCTGATCGCCGGCCTCGGTGTCGGGCTTGCCGGCGGCTCCTTCGCGGTCGGTGTCGCCTATATCTCGCCTTTCTTCCCGGCGGAGAAGCAGGGAACGGCGCTCGGCATCTTCGGCGCGGGCAATGTCGGCGCGGCCGTGACCAAGTTCGCGGCCCCCTTCGTACTTCTCGCATGGGGCTGGCAGGCGGTCGCCGAGATCTGGGCGGTCGGCCTGGCGCTGATGGCAATCGTCTTCTGGTTCACCACGACCGATGATCCGGCTTTCCGTCTTCGCCGTGAACGCGGCGTCGCCTCCAAGAGCCTCGCCCAGGAATTCGCGCCGCTGCAGAACATCCAGGTCTGGCGCTTCTCACTCTACTATTTCTTCGCCTTCGGGGGCTTTGTCGCCCTGGCCTTGTGGCTGCCGCGCTATCTGGTCGGCGTCTACGGCTTCAACCTGGAAACTGCCGGCATGATCGCCGCCGCCTATTCCATCCCGGGCAGCATCTTCCGCGCGTTCGGCGGCATGCTCTCGGACAAGAAAGGGGCGCGCAGCGTGATGTACGCAATGTTTGCCGTATCGGCAGTCGCCACCCTTATCCTGTCGCTGCCAGCCACCGCCATCACCCCCGTCATCTTTATCGTCGTCATCTTCGTGCTCGGCTTCTTTATGAGCCTAGGTAAGGCTGCCGTCTACAAGCACATTCCGGCCTATTACCCGGAAAGCGTCGGCGCAGTCGGCGGCATTGTCGGGATGATGGGCGGTCTCGGCGGCTTCATCCTGCCGATCGCCTTCGGCCTCCTCAAGGACATGACCGGCCTTTGGTCGAGCTGCTTCCTGCTGCTCTTCGCGATCGTCGCGATCTCGCTGATCTGGATGCACCTGTCCGTAAAACAACTGTCGCGCCAAGGGCACTCCGCGCCCGTGGCTGCAACCTGATCCAGGGACTTGTAAAACATGACCCAAAAACTCGTCATCATCGGCAATGGCATGGCGCCCGGGCGTATGCTGGAGCACCTCCTCGAACTGGCGCCCGGACGCTATGACGTCACGATCTTCAACGCCGAGCCGCGCGTCAATTACGACCGTATCATGCTGTCGCCGGTTCTCTCGGGAGAAAAGGACTACGAGCAGATCATCATTCACGGTGACGGCTGGTACATCAAGCACGGCATCACGCTTTACAAAGGCCACAGGATCGTCAACATCGACCGTGACGCCAAGACCGTCACTTCCGATCACGGCGTTGTCGAAAGTTACGACAAGCTGGTAATCGCCACCGGTTCCGTGCCTTTCATCATCCCGGTCCCGGGCAAGGACCTGCCCGGCGTCATCACCTATCGCGACCTCGACGACGTGCAGGCCATGCTGCTTGCTGCCCAGTCGCGTGAAAAAGCCGTCGTCATCGGCGGCGGCCTGCTTGGCCTCGAAGCGGCGGCCGGCCTTGCCCAGCGCGGCATGGACGTCACCGTGCTGCACGTCATGCCGACGTTGATGGAGCGCCAACTCGATCCTGCCGCTGGATATCTGCTGCAGAAAGCCGTCGAGGAACGCGGTATCAAGGTCATCTGCAAGGCCAACACCAAGGCGATCGTCGGCAACGGCAAGGTCGAAGGCATCGAGCTCGACGACGGTCGTATCATCCCGGCAACCCTCGTCGTCATGGCCGTCGGCATTCGCCCCAGTGTCGGCCTCGCGAAAGAAGCCGGCCTTGCGGTCAATCGCGGCATCGTCGTGGATGCCGGCATGCAGACCTCGGACGGCGATATTCTTGCGCTTGGCGAATGCGCCGAGGTGGGCGGCATGGTCTACGGTCTGGTTGCACCCCTTTATGAAATGGCCCGCGTCGCCGCTGCGCATCTCTCAGGCGATCGCTCGCCTGCCTTCGTTCACGCCGATACGCCGACCAAGCTCAAGGTCACCGGCATCGAACTCTACTCGCTCGGCGATTTCGCCGACGGCGATGACCGCGAGGAAATCGTGCTGCGCGATGCTTCAGCCGGCGTCTACAAACGTCTGGTGCTGAAGGACAACAAGATCATCGGCACGGTGCTTTACGGTGAGACTGCCGATGGCGCCTGGTTCAATGACCTGAAGAAGAAAGCGACCGATATTTCCGAGATGCGCGAGACGCTGATCTTCGGACAGGCCTATCAGGGAGGGTCGCCGCTGGACCCTATGGCGGCCGTTGCAGCCTTGCCGGATGACGCGGAGATCTGTGGCTGCAACGGCGTATGCAAAGGCAAGATCACCTCGACGATCACGGCCAAGGGACTGGCGTCGCTCGACGACGTGCGCGCCCACACCAAGGCATCCGCCTCGTGCGGCTCCTGTACCGGGCTTGTCGAGCAACTCATGGCACTGACGCTCGGCGACGGCTACAATCCGGCTGCCGTTCAGCCGATGTGCACCTGCACTGAACTCGGCCATGACGATGTCCGCCGGCTGATCAAGGCGAAGGGGCTGAAGAGCATCCCGGCCGTCATGCAGGAGCTCGAATGGAAGACTTCCTGCGGCTGCGCCAAATGTCGCCCGGCACTCAATTACTACCTCGTCTGCGACTGGCCGGATGAGTATGCCGACGACTATCAATCGCGCTTCATCAACGAACGCGTTCACGCCAACATCCAGAAGGATGGCACCTATTCCGTCGTGCCGCGCATGTGGGGCGGAGTGACGAGTTCGGGCGAACTGCGCGCCATTGCCGATGTGGTCGACAAGTTCGCGATCCCGATGGTCAAAGTGACCGGCGGCCAGCGCATCGACCTGCTCGGCGTCGAAAAGGAAGACCTGCCGGCGGTCTGGGCCGATCTTGGCAAAGCAGGCTTTGTCTCCGGCCAGGCCTATGCCAAGGGCCTGCGCACGGTAAAGACCTGTGTCGGTTCTGACTGGTGCCGCTTCGGGACGCAGGATTCCACCGGCCTCGGCATCCGCATCGAGAAATTCATGTGGGGCTCCTGGACACCGGCCAAATTGAAGATGGCAGTCTCCGGATGTCCGCGGAACTGTGCGGAGGCCACCTGCAAGGATATCGGCGTCATCTGCGTGGATTCCGGCTTCGAGATCCATTTCGCCGGTGCTGCAGGCCTCGACATCAAGGGCACCGAGGTGCTCGGCCTTGTCAAGACCGAGGACGAAGCGCTCGAACATATCGTGGCGCTGACCCAGATGTACCGCGAACAGGCCCGTTATCTCGAACGCATCTACAAATGGGCCAAGCGCATCGGCCTTGATGAGATCCGCCGGCAGATCATGGAGGATCACGACAAGCGCAAGGCCTATTACGAGCGCTTCGTTTTTTCCCAGAAATTCGCGCAGGTCGATCCCTGGTCGGAGCGTGTCTCCGGCAAGGACAAGCACGAATTTCGGCCGATGGCGACGATCGGCTTCAGTCAGGCAGCGGAATGAGGAGAGCAACCATGAACTGGCACCCGATCGGCGATATCTCCGATATTCCTCTGCGCGGCTCCCGCTGCGTGAAAACCCCGCATATGAACATCGCTATCTTCCGCACGAGCGAAAACGAGGTTTATGCGATCGAAAACCGCTGCCCGCACAAGGGCGGCCCGCTTTCGGAGGGCATCGTGCATGGCAATGCCGTCACCTGCCCTCTGCACAACTGGGTGATTTCGCTGGAGACCGGCAAGGCACTGGGTGCCGATGACGGCGCTGTGTGTACCATCCCGCTCAGGAACGAGGGCGGCGCACTCTATATCGCACTCGAAAGCCTTGTTATGGCGGCCGAATGATGGAAAGAGAGGTCAAGACCACCTGTCCCTATTGCGGCGTCGGCTGCGGCGTGATCGCCCGGGTGGACGAGGCCGGTACTGTCACCGTGAAAGGCGACCCTGAACATCCGGCCAATTTCGGCCGGCTCTGTTCCAAAGGTTCAGCGCTTGCCGAAACCATCGATCTCGACGGTCGTCTGCTCCATCCCGAAATCGATGGCAGACAGGCCGGCTGGGATGAAGCTCTCGATCTCGTCGCCAGCAGGTTTTCCGCGACCATTGCCGAACATGGTCCTGATGCCGTCGCCTTCTATGTCTCCGGCCAGCTTCTGACCGAGGATTATTACGTCGCCAACAAGCTGATGAAGGGCTTCATCGGCTCCGCCAATATCGACACCAATTCCCGCCTCTGCATGTCTTCCTCGGTCGCCGGCCATCGCCGCGCTTTCGGCTCGGATACGGTGCCCGGCCTCTACGAAGATCTGGAACTCGCCGATCTCGTCATATTGACTGGCTCGAATCTCGCCTGGTGCCATCCGGTGATTTACCAGCGGCTCGCAGCTGCCAAGGCGGCCCGGCCGGGTTTGAAAATCGTCGTCATCGATCCGCGCAGGACGATGACCTGCGACATCGCCGACCTGCATCTGGCTATCCGTCCGGATGGTGACGTCGCGCTCTTCATGGGACTGCTCGCCCATCTCGCGGCAAGCCCTGCTATCGACCAGAACTACATCGGTGCCCATACGGAAGGTTTCGGTACGGCTTTTGCCGTTGCCGCCGCTTTGACATCGAATGAACTGCTTGAGCGCACCGGCCTGCCGGCCATGCAAGTGAGGGAATTCTTTCGCCTGTTCGAGACGACCGAGAAGGTCGTCACCTGCTACAGCCAGGGTGTTAATCAGTCCACTTCCGGCACCGACAAGGTCAATGCGATCATTAATTGCCATCTGGCGACCGGTCGCATCGGTCGACCAGGCATGGGCCCGTTTTCACTGACGGGGCAGCCGAATGCCATGGGCGGCCGCGAGGTCGGCGGGCTTGCAAACATGCTGGCCGCCCATATGGCGATCGAAAACGCTGAGGATCGCGACCGGGTGCAGCGCTTCTGGAATGCGCCTGATATTGCCTCCAAGCCCGGCCTGAAGGCCGTCGATCTGTTCCGCGCTGTCGAGGAGGGACGCGTCAAGGCGCTCTGGATCATGGCGACCAATCCGGTCGTCTCCCTGCCCGATGCCCGCCGCGTCGAGGCGGCGATTGCCGCCTGCCCCTTCGTGGTCGTGTCCGACATGTTGCGCGAGACCGATACGACGCGGCACGCGCATGTGCTGCTTCCCTCCCTCGGCTGGGGCGAGAAAGACGGAACAGTCACCAATTCGGAACGTCGCATATCGAGGCAACGCCCCTTTCTCGTTTCTCCGGGAGAGGCGCGCGCCGACTGGTGGCAGATGGCAGAAGTCGGCCGCCGGATGGGCTTTTCCGCCTTCGACTACACATCTCCGGCCGATATTTTCGCCGAACACGCGGCGCTCTCCGCTTTCGAGAATGAAGGCAGCCGCGACTTCGATATCGGCGCCTACGCCGAGACGGAAGCGCCAGCCTATGAGGCGCTGAAACCGTTCCAATGGCCGCAGCCTTCCGGAACGGAGAAAAGGGAAACGCGGTATTTCGCCGAGGGGGGTTTCTTCCACCCCGATCGCAAGGCGCGCTTCATTGCCGTCGAAGCGCCGGCAACCGACAGAACAGATTCAGCCTATCCGTTCACGCTGAATACGGGCCGCATCCGCGACCAGTGGCATACGATGACCCGGACGGGAAAGAGCGCGCGGCTCTCATCCCATATCGCTGAATCCTTTGCGGAAATCCATCCGCGAGACGCGATGGAACTCGGCTTAACCGACGCAGCCCTCGTGCAAATCGAAAGCGGCTATGGCAAGGCGATCATCCGCGCGCTGGTGACCGACCGGCAGGCGCGCGGCAGCGTTTTCGTGCCGATGCATTGGAGCGACCAGAATTCCGCTGAAGCGCGGATCAGCGCCGTCGTTAAACCGGCGACAGACCCCGTTTCGGGTCAACCCGCCTCGAAGAATGTCGCGGTTGCCGTCAGCCGCTATCGCGCTGCCACTTACGGCTTCGCCGTCAGCATGGCAAAGCCTGATGTGGCAGACGCGGACTATTGGGCACTCGCCAAAGCCGATGGCGGATGGCGGCTGGAGCTTGCGTTCCATGACGGTATCGAAGACTGGACGACCTGGTGCCGAAAGAGCTTCGGCATCGCCGACCATATCGATCCCCTGGGTTATGCCGACCGACAATCTGGCGACCGGCGGATCGCCTTCTTCGACGGAGAGAGGCTGCTTGCCGCGCTCTTTCTTGCGAGAGAGCCGGTCGCCGTCGCACGCAACTGGGCGGTGTCGCAGTTGACGGCAGACCACAGCAATCTGCGTCGCCGCTTTGCCATCATCGCCGGCCGGCCGGGAGCCGACAGGCCTGATCCGGGTGCGACGGTCTGTTCCTGCTTCAGCGTCGGCGTCAACCAGATCGTCGCCGCCGTCCGTTCCGGCTGCCGCAACGTCGAAGCGATCGGCAACGAGCTCAAGGCCGGCACCAATTGCGGCTCCTGCCGTGCCGAAATCAGGGGGATCATCAATGCCTGTGTTGCAGACGCTGCCGAATGATGTTGCCGACCGGGCACCCGCCCGCATGGCGCCGCTTGCCAAGCTGCCGGTCTTCTGGTCGCTTGCCGGACAACGGGTGATCGTCGCTGGCGGCTCGGATGCCTGTGCCTGGAAGGCGGAACTGCTGGCCGCCTGCGGTGCGAAGGTCGAGATCCATGCCGAGCACCTCGGCGAAGCCTGTGTCACCCTCATTGAGCGCGGTTCATCGCATCCGGATGGTGCGTTTATCTACCATCCGACGACATGGCGCGAAGATATTCTTGCAGGTGCGGCGCTTGCCGTAGCGGACTGCGAGGATGAGGCCGAGGCGCGAACATTTTTCGAAGCGGCGCAGCGAGCCGGCGTTCCCGTCAACATCATCGACAAGCCTGCCTTCTGCCAGTTTCAGTTCGGTTCCATCGTCAACCGCTCGCCCGTCGTGGTGTCGATCTCGACGGATGGAGCCTCCCCCATTCTCGCCCAAGCCATTCGCCGCCGCATCGAGACGCTGCTGCCGGCATCCCTGAAATCCTGGGCGGCCCTTGCCCAGTCTCTCCGCGAAGAAATCGCCCTTCGTCTGAAGCCCGGCCAAGCGCGGCGCGCCTTCTGGGAGCGTTTTGTCGATCGCGCTTTCGGAGCGGAACCGACGGAAGCAAGCGGTCGCGATCTGCTTGCCGATATGGAGAGGCCAGCTCAGGCGCGTCCTGTCGGACGGGTGACGCTTGTCGGCGCCGGTCCGGGCGATGCGGAATATCTGACGCTAAAGGCCGTGCGGGCATTGCAGGCGGCCGACGTCATCCTGTTCGATGATCTGGTGTCGGACGAGGTTCTGGAGCTCGCGCGGCGCGAGGCAAAGCGCTTGCTCGTCGGCAAGCGCGGCGGGCGCACCAGCTGCCGGCAGGAAGATATCAACGAGATGATGCTGACCTTCGCCAAGGCCGGCAAGAACGTTGCCCGGCTGAAATCCGGCGACCCGATGATCTTCGGCCGCGCCGGAGAGGAGATCGCCTATCTGAAGCAGCATAATATCCCGACAGAGGTCATCCCCGGCATCACGGCGGCCAGCGCCATGGCCTCGCGGCTCGGCGTGTCCTTGACGCATCGCGATCATGCGCAGAGCGTCCAATTCGTCACCGGACATTCGCGCCATGGCATCCTGCCCGACACGATCGACTGGCAGGCGATCGCAGACCCAAGAAAAACGACGATCTTCTACATGGGCGGACGGACCGCCGGAGCGATCCAGAGCAGGCTGATCGAGGCTGGCCTCGATGCGAAGACGCCCGTCGTGATCGTCAGCTCGGTTGCCAACGCCGACGAGCGCCGCTGGGCAGGCAGTCTGAACGATCTTTCTTCGGCCATGGCGGAAATCGGCCTCGACCGGCCCGTACTCATTGGCGTCGGGGAGGTTTTTGCCGCCTGCGGTCTGACGGCCGAAACCGGTCTGCCCGTTGCGGCCCGAGCTTAACGACGCGCCAGCTCGGAAAAAGTCACGGCAAATCAAGGGCTGCGACAAAAAATGGCGATGAAGGGTGACCACGTCACGCGGAAAACCCCAAGCACGTCATATCACCGTGCTTATAATCCCTGTCGGCGGCGGGATAAGACAACCGCAAATGTAGTCGTTACCAAGATTGCCGCCAAAACCGCTCCCCATTGGTCGTAGGTTACTTTGTCAAAGCCATCGTTGTTCGCAAGCACGAAACTGGCACAGGTCAATACGCCAGCGGCAAGCCCGACATAGGCCACTGCAAATCCGGACAACACCCTGGTCGAGAACAATATCAACGGAAGATACAGTACGCCCACGACCGGATCGTACGGCCCCAGGATGTCCAGTAAGAAGACAGCCGAAAGGCTTAAGGGTATTATGATGAGCAAAGTGATGCTCGGGGGTTGTTCGCTTTTCATCTTAACGTCTCCAGTGAACTCTCGCGGCGGGTTCCGTAGCGCCATCGCAGCAGCGTCGCTGTGCAACACCGTTAGTAGCTCGGAACATTCGGGAGCGATGTGCCGATTACGCGCAATGTCGCCTAGGCTGCATTAGCCGGCTCACCCTGGCTTCTGAAATGAGCGATACCTGTAACGGCTTCCGTAACCGGCATTGTTATTCCTTGCCGCTCCGCCATTTCGATGACGGCATCGCAAATCGAGGCGAGCTCAAGCCGATTTCCTTTCTCGAAATCCTGGAGCATCGAAGTCTTTACATCTCCGAGCATTCGACCGGATTCGATGATCGCATCGGGATCGACCTCAAGTTTGCCACCATAGGCCTCGATGACAGGAATGACCTCCCGAAGCATCTGTCGGCTGACGTCCGAGAGATAGTGATTGCCGAAATTCTCACGAAGCGTCGCGCCCGTTATTGCGGTCACCGGATTGGAGATAAGGTTGCGGACGACCTTCGTCCAAACGGCATCGCGAATGCGCGTGGCGACACGGACGTCGATTCCTGCGGCATTTAGAATCGCTGCCAATTCGCCGACACGTGCAGACAGTCGGTCGTCCAGCTCCCCGATCGTCATCTGCAACGGATTGAAGGTTCGCGCGGTTCCCCAGCCCAAACGCTCGGCCGTTATGACAGTGGTCGTGCCTATGATTTGCCGCGATGGCATCAGTTTCTTCAGGTCGCCCTTTGGGTCGACAGACCGAACAACTGGACCGTCCCATAGCCCACCTTCGCCGTCGAAGTACCACCACGGGATACCATTGACGACCGGGATGATCGTCGTTTCGCTGGTAATGAGCGGCTGCAAGGACGCGGCCAATTCCGGCAGGTCGTAAGATTTTGCGCACAGGAATACGATATGTTGCGGGCCAAAGTCTGCCGCCCGGCCAACCTCCACTTGTGAGCAGTGATCCCCTTCCTTGTCCAGCAGTCGTATCCCGTTCTCCCTTATCGAGGCCAGGCTTCCGCCTCGAGCGATCAACCTTACGCGGAAACCGACGATCGAAAATCTTGCGGCAATCGTGATGCCGATAGCGCCCGCGCCTGCTACACAAATCGACGGAACCTGATCGTTCTCTTCGAGAAGTTGCGACATATAGTGTCTCCTGCTGAACTTCGGTGACGCTGCGGGAGTGACGGCGTCAACCTTTAGGCATGTTTCGCGGGTTAGCCGGAATTTGGCGACTTCCTGGACGCTGATGGTGAGATGTTGGGCCGCGAACGGTGCCGAATGGATGTCACTGCCGGCTCCGTGGCTAAGAGTTGAACGCGCAGACTCCTACCGACGGATCAGACAGCTATGTAATCCGCGTTAGTAGCAGTCGGGAGAGGTGACAACGATTCCGACAAGTTGCGTGTCGGCCTCCGTCCAGATGCCTTGTTCCGATCAATTCCGATACGAAGAAGTTATGACTTCACCGTCGTCTACGCATCTATACGGAGGTCTAGCCAGCGCCTACAATTGGTTTATAGCCAAAACCGCGAGCTGGCCTATCAGCTCCTTCGGACCTCCCGACGAGGAGATAACGGGCCGTTTCGTCCACTCATTCGGCTGCCATCTGCCAAACCGAGCGGGAAGCTGGCAACCAGCAGGTTACCTGCTTTCGACGTTGGCGGCCTGCCCATCGACATACATCTGCAACGGATAGCGAGACGACAGTTCCAGCGCGTTTTTGAATGCAGCGCCGGTCGACCTACCTCTTTGTCGTGGCATCGCTACACCTCGGTATAGATGCATGCGGTCATTGATCAGGGGTATCCTAAGAACTGCGTAACGGCCTAAGGAAATGCCTCTGTCAGAAGCAGCAATGCGATTGGTTTGCCTCATACGCAACCAGTCAAGACCCGGCTCTTTCGCCGTGTCGGCCTTGGAGGCGGAAACCGTGTAAATCCCACAGGCTTCTGAGAAAAGCGGCCGACCTGGCCGCTGTACAGATGCTGACGACCAAATCGTTACCGCAATTCAATGGAACTGCACCAACCATGCCCCAAGATCCGGATAAAAGAGCAGGCACGCCAAGACGTTTCATTCTGGAGACAGGCATCGTGTGTTTTATCGCTCTCGCCTGTTGCCTCGCGGTATGGGCCTCGCTCGAGCTTAGCGTGGCCTCAAGCGAGACGGATGCAAGCCCCCCCCGCGCGACGCCTTCGGTGCCAGCAAAGGCCGCTAAGCCAGTTCCCGTATATCTTTATGGTCTTGGTTCCGTGCACGGATCGAGCGCAGTCACCGTCAGAACGCGAATAGAGGTTCGAACTGCGGGTGTCGCTGGTAGCTAATTTCCCCCAAACTCCCCCATTTTCGTGACGATGGCTATCGATGGAGTCGTCCTCAGCATTTGCTGGATGGCAACCTGCTGAGAGGCGCGATGATTTTCCTGGGCGTCGACGGCAGCATCCTGATGGCCTTCACCGCTTCGCTCAGGTGCATTCGCCATCTGTACGCCACGATCTAACCAGTGACATTAGGTAGTATTTCGCTCAAACATTCTGCATCATTCTCCGATTCCCTTCCAGGCGACACGAGATCTCACATGCCCTCGAGACTGAATCGCAAATTGCAGATGCCCCGCCGCGATGACCTCGGCCTTCTGACAATCGCCAATGGCTCCGGCCTTTCCATATCCGCACTGCCGAACGGCACGCTCTTTTCCATCGATTATGCCGATAGCCTTGGATCGGTGCAGATCAACCAGATCCAGGGATCGCCTCTTTCCGGCGGTGTCGGTCGCCTCTATCTGCGGATCGGCGGCAAAAAGCCTACGGTTGCCGAAATCGTTGGACCTCGAGCGCAGGGTCGCTTCGGCCATAGTGAGGCAGGCTTCTCCTGGAATGGCGAAGTCGGAGACATCCACTATCATGTGTGTCTCGTGCTTGCCCCTTCCGAGACGACATGGTTCTGGCATGTGACGCTGACGCATCCCGGCGCGGAAAAGCTGCCGGCCGATCTCGTGCTGGTTCAGGATATCGGCCTCGGCGACCGCGGTTTCCTGATGAACAGCGAAGCCTATGCCTCGCAATATGTCGATCACCATATCGCCGAACATCCGGCCTACGGCCCTGTCGTAATGAACCGGCAGAACCTCAAGCAGGGCGGCGGGCGCAATCCGTGGCTCGCGCAGGGCTGCCTGGAAGGTATTGCCGCTTACGCTACCGATGCGATCCAGCTGATCAAATCGGCGGCCGACAGGGGTGACCTACTCGTCGGTCCCTTCGGCAGTGACCTGCCGAGCCAACGCCGGCAGCACGAAATGGCCTGCCCGGCGCTTCAGTCGAAGTCGCTTACCGTTTCGGCCGAAGGCGTCACTGCGAGCTTCTTCGGCCTGTTCCTCAACGACCATCAGGCAGCCTCCGACAAAGCCGATCTTTCCCGCCTCGATCATCTGAAAGCTGTCGAAAAGACAGCGACTGGACCGGTCGAGCAGGTGCCGCCGCGCAGCATCCTGCAGGATGCCGAACTGCTGACGGTGGAGACGCTGGACGACAAGGCGCTTACCCGCCTCTATCCCGATCGCATGCTCGAAGAGCGTGTGGACGGCCAACTGCTCTCCTTCTTCGTACCTGAGGGCGCCCTCAATCGTCACGTGGTTCTGCGCGAGAAGGAACTGCAGGTCGCGCGCCGCCACGGAGCAATCGTGCGCAGCGGCCAGAATATGCTGCTCGACGATGTCACTCTGGCATCGACCTGCTGGATGCAAGGCATCTTTGCCGCACAGCTGACAATCGGCAATACATCCTTCCACAAACTGTTTTCGGTCTCCCGCGATCCCTACAATCTGACCCGCACCAGCGGATTGCGCATCCTTGTCGATGTCGGCCATGGCTGGCAGCTTCTCGGCGTGCCCTCGGTCTTCGATATGGGCCTGAGCGACTGCCGCTGGATCTATCGCCTTGGCAACCAGACCATCACCGTAACGGCGACTGCGTCAGGCGAAGATCCCGCGATGCAATGGGCCGTCTCGGTCGAGGGCAAGCCCTGCCGCTTCCTGGTCTTCGGCCACCTCATTCTCGGCGAGCGAGAATATGACACGAGCGGCTATGCCGAATTCGATGACGATGCCAAGCGCATCCTCTTTCGCCCGGATCCGCATTGGCTCTGGGGCGAGCGGTTCCCCGATGCCAGCTACTGGCTCGTGAATTCCACACCCGATGCCATCGAGGCGATCGGCGGCGATGAGCTTCTTTATGAAGATGGCGTTGCCCGCAACGGCGCCTTCGTCGCCCTGCGCTCCACCGAGACACAATCGCTCTCCTTCGCCGTCGTCGGCTCGATGACGGACAAGGCAGAGGCCAAGCGTCTGGCGGATCGCTATGCAGGCGATGTAACGCAGGAGGCGATGCTGGCTCCGGCATCGCGTTTCTGGAAGCACGCAATCCGTGGCCTGACGCTCGACAAACCCAAAGTCGACGCTCAGGCACATGCAGCGATCCTGCCCTGGCTGGCACATGACGCGATCGTGCATCTGAGCGTACCACACGGGTTGGAACAGTATACGGGTGCCGCCTGGGGCACGCGTGACGCCTGCCAGGGACCAATTGAATTCCTGCTCGCCTATGAGCATGATCGCGAAGCCAAGGAAGTCGTGAAGACGGTCTTCAGCGAACAATACCTCGAAAAGGGCGATTGGCCGCAATGGTTCATGCTGGAGCCCTATTCCAACATCCGCTCCGGCGACAGCCATGGCGATATCGTCGTCTGGCCGCTGAAGGCGCTCTGCGACTATATCGAAGCGACCGGTGACCTTGCCATCCTCGATGAGAAGGTGGCCTGGCGCGATGACAAGACCATGGACCGAGCCCCAGCTGATACGATCGCCATCCATGTCGACAAGCTCCTCGATACGGTGCGCGAACGCTTCATCCCCGGCACGCATCTGATCCGCTACGGCGAAGGCGACTGGAACGATTCCCTGCAGCCCGCCGACCCGCATCTGCGCGACTGGATGGTGAGCAGTTGGACCGTTTCCCTGCTCTACGAGCAGATCGTGCGTTACTCCGCAATCCTGCGCCGTATCGGTAAAGGCGCTGACGCTACCGAACTGCGCAAGATCGCCACCGCCATGCGGCGCGACTTCACCAAGCACCTGATCCGCGACGGCGTTGTCGCCGGTTACGGCATCTTCGATCCCGCCCACGACGGCGTCGAGCTGCTGCTGCATCCCGATGACCAGCGCACGGGGTTGCACTATTCGCTGATCTCGATGACGCAGGCCATGATCGGCAAGCTCTTCACGCCGGAGCAGCGGCAGGCGCATATGAAGCTGATCGAGAAGCACCTGCTCTTCCCCGATGGCGTGCGCCTGATGGAGAAACCCGCGACCTATGCCGGCGGCCCGGAAACGCTGTTCCGCCGCGCGGAATCCTCTTCCTTCTTCGGCCGCGAGATCGGCCTCATGTATGTCCATGCGCATCTGCGCTATTGCGAGACACTTGCCATAGCGGGTGATGCGAAGGCGCTCTGGAAAACGATCGGCCTCGCCAACCCGATCGCCGTCGCTGAAGCGTTGCCGAAGGCGTCGCTGCGTCAGCGCAACACCTATTTCAGCAGCAGCGATGCCGCTTTCACCGATCGCTATCAGGCGATGAGCAACTGGGATCAGGTCAAGAAAGGCGAAATAGACATCGACGGCGGCTGGCGCATCTATTCCAGCGGCCCCGGCCTCTATGCCCGCAGTTTCATCGAAAACATCCTCGGCTTCAAACGCCGCTTCGGACGGCGTAAGCGCGAACCGCTGCTGCTGTCATCCGCCTCGATCACCATCAAGACGGATCATGCGCCCTGGCGCCGGTTGAACGCCCCGTCGAAGGCACCGAAGCGAAAAGGTTAAAGCAATTCCAGGAAAAGTGGGAGCCGGTTTTCCGTCCGGAATTGCGAAAAAACAATAGGATAGAGCGCTTCCTCCGATTCCGCATTAGCCGGAGGCGCTCTAGAAGACGGCTTCGTGCACCCGTCGGAGCTGATCGCAGGGCCTGCATAGAATGCATAGGCATTTTCCCACGCCCTTTAGAAAATGTCAGAATCATCAGCTGTCATATACGTGGCTGACATCTCTCACGTAGCGGAGAGAGAAACCTATGCATTCTATGCATCCTATGCAGTAAGGACCCAGTTTCCGCTCTGTTTCTACCTCTGCGTGATTGTAATTGGCCGGTTTCAAATCGGGCACCATCGCCACATACTCGCCAACGACACATGCTCCTTCTTCAGAGCATGGGACGTACCTATCAATCATCGTTCTGTTTCATTTTCTCGAAGCGATATCAATCGCTTATCCGATGTGTCGTTTGTTTATCGATAAAAACATTTGTTTCAAGCAAAATAGATGATAACGTTTCAACTAAATTGAATGCATGACGGCAACAGTCAATGTTTGGGAGGACATGACATGACCAGCAGCAGTAAATTTGTGCCCGAAATCGGTCGCCGCACCCTTCTTGCCGGCGCAGGAAGCGCTGCCCTCTTGGCCGTCACCGGTGCGGCACGGGCTCAGGATCCAGTCAGCGGCGAACTCGTCGTTCTGAACTGGCTCGGCGGCTCCGAACTCGAGATGATGCATGCGATCCACAAGGCCTTTCTGGCGAAATACCCCAATGTCACGATCCGCGAAGTCGCCATCACTGGCCAGGGTGACATGCGCGGCGGCATCCGCACCGCGCTGATGGGCGGCGAGGTCGTCGATGTGCTCTTCAACACATGGCCGGCCTTCCGCAAGGAACTTGCCGATGCCGGCATGCTCCGGCCGATCGACGATCAGTGGAAATCCTTCGGTTGGGACAAGCTCGTCAGCCAGTCGTGGAAGGATCTCGGATCCATCGGCGACAAGACCTACGGCCTGACATACACCTTCGGTGACCGCTCCGGCATCTGGTACAAGAAGGAGCATCTCGCCAAGGCCGGTATTGCCGAACCGCCGAAGACCTGGGACGAATTTGTCGCCTCCTTCGCGAAGCTAACAAACGCGGGCTATGCGGCCCCGATCGCGATCCCCGGCAAATACTGGGCGCATGCCGAATGGTTTGAAACCCTGTTGCTCAGAACCGCAGGTGTGGAGACGGCGGCGAAGCTTGGCGCCCATGAAATCCCGTGGACCGATCCAGCTGTGAAGACAGCGCTGACAAAATACGCCGAGATGCTGACGTCCGGCTGCTGCGGGGCGCCGAACACCATGCTTGCCAATGACTGGGACGGTGAGGCCGACCAGGTCTTCCAGGCCAATGCCAAGAACTATCTGCTGATCGGCATGTGGATGAACAATCGCGCCAAGAACGACTACAAGCTGGTCGAGGGCAAGGATTACGGTCTCTTCCAGTTCCCGTCTCTCGGCATGGGCCATGACGATACATCGAGCGTCGACGCCAAGGAGCTGCTGGTGACGACGAACGGCCCTAATCCGAAGGCGGCAGATGCCTTCCTCGATTTCTGGACGAGTGCCGAGGCCGCCAACATTCTCGCCAAGGCCGGTTATGCCTCGCCAAGCAGCAATGTCGATGCGTCGCTCTATGGTGAAGCACAGAAAGTGGCGACGCAGGCCGTCGCAAGCTCGAAGCTGCAATTCGTGCTCGGCGACCTGCTGCCCGGCGATCTCGTCGACGAGTATCGCGTGCAGTTGCAGAAATTCCTGCAGGATCCGTCGACCGCCAATATCGATACGGTTCTTGCGGCTATCGAAACCAAGGCCCAGGGTTCCTACTGATGGCTGACACCTCCGCTTCCCCGGTGCGGGAAGCGGCGGGCGTGATGCAGGGTTCTCCGCTGGCGGCTGGCATCAAAGGCCGTCGGCGTCTGCTCAGGGACACGCCCGCCGCACTGATCCTGATTGCGCCGGTTATCGTGTTGTTTGCGATCGCCGTGATCTATCCGCTGGTCGAAACGATCCGGCTGAGCTTCTGGGATATCCAGGGGCTCAGAAAGCCGGCCTTTATCGGCTTCGGCAACTATGCGCGGCTTTTCGCCGACGCGGCTTTCCGCAACACGCTGCTGACGACCTTGATCTTCACCATCGGCACGACCGTGATCTCGGTGGCGATCGGCTGGGTTCTGGCGATGCTGTGCGCCTTCGCGCCGCAGCAGACCCTGCCCTTCCGCGTGATGATCTTCGCAGCCTTCGGCATTTCGGAAGCGGTATCGGGCTATATGTGGATCGGCATATACAGGCCGGATGCCGGCGGGCTGCTCAATTCATTGATCCAACTCCTGGGTTTTCCCGGTTTTGCCCATGCTTGGCTGGGCGACGCCAACACGGCCCTTTGGGCGCTGATTGTTGCAGCCTCCTGGAGCGGCGTCGGCCTGCCCCTGATGCTGATCTTCGCCGCAATCCAGGCGATCCCCAAATCCGTGCTCGAAGCGGCCTATATGGATGGTGCCAAGCCGCTCTCGACCATGCGTCACATCATGATGCCGCTGTCGATGCCGGGGGTGCGCGTCGCCGTCTTCATCAACCTGCTATCGGCACTGCGCGCCTTCGACATCATCTATATCCTGACCGGCGGCGGCCCGGTGCGCTCGACGGAAACCGTCGGCTATTTCATGTACCGGGAATCCATGACCCAGTTCAAATTGGGCTATGGGGCGGCCGCTACAGTCATCCTGCTGCTAGCGGTCCTTATCATTTCCATCCCCGCCATCATCCAGCGAACGGCAGGTGCGAAATGATCGGCAAGGCTCCTCGCTGGATTATCGTCGTCGTCGGCATCGTCGCCTTCATCTGGGTGATCCCGATCATGGGCATCGTCGTCACCTCGTTGCGCCCGCCGGAAGGCGTATCGCTCGGCTGGTGGCGCTTCGATCATTTCGATCTCACGCTCGATGCGTGGCGCCGCGTCTGGGACAAATATCCGCTCGCAGACTCCATGTGGGTAACGATGAAGACGGCAGGTATTGCGACAGCGCTCACCATGCTGCTGACACCGGCCGCAGCCTATGCTTTCCACTTCCTGACATTCCCCTTCCGCCGGGTGCTGCTGATCATCATCATCAATGCATTCGTGTTGCCGCAGCAGGTCGTCATCATTCCGCTCTTCACGCTCTGGCGCGACATGGGGCTGATCGACAACATCCTCTCGGTGCTGATCCCCTATGTCGGTCTTTCCTTCGCCTGGTCGATCTTCCTCGTCAAAAACTTCTTCGAGGATTTTCCGCGCGAACTCGTAGAGGCCGCCAAGATCGACGGCTGCGGGCCGCTCGCGACCTTCCGCCATGTGGTACTGCCGAACAGCCTGTCGCCGATCTTTGCCGTCGGCATCCTGCAGTTCCTGTGGACATGGAATGCGCTCCTGCTGCCCATGCTCTTCCTGCGCAGCGATGTGCCTCTTCCCGTGCTGCTTGCCCGCATTTCCGGCAGCTACGAAATCAACTGGGACCTGAGATCGGTGGCGGCCATCCTCACCACTATCGTCCCCCTGCTCGTCTTCCTCGTTTTCCAACGTCAGTTCGCCGCCGGCTCGCAAACCCGCACCGGCGCAAAGGAATAGGACCCATGCCCAAGACTACGAACAAGCCGCTGCGTTACCGCCAGATCCATCTTGATTTCCACACGTCGGAACATATTCCCGGCATCGGCGCCGATTTCGATCCGGATGCCTTCGTCTCGACGCTGAAGGCAGCCCATGTCGATTCCATCACCATTTTCGCCAAGTGCCATCACGGCTGGTCCTATTATCCGACCAAGGTCGGCAAGCCGCATCCGCAGCTTGCCCGCCCGGATCTGCTCGGCGACATGGTGAAGGCGCTGTCTGCCGCCGATATCGAAAGCCCGATCTATATCTCCGTGCAATGGGACGAGCTGACGGCCCGCGAACACCCTGAATGGCGCGCCATGAGTGCGTCGAACCGTTACCAGCACGCCATTCCGGCGGACCCGTCTGCCGGCAAGCAGCTTAGTCCAGCCTGGCATACGCTCTGCCTCAACCACGCAGGCCTTCGACACTACATCCTCGAACAGGCACGGGAAGTCGCCCGGAGCTATCCGACGCAGGGGCTCTTCTTCGACATCATCCTGACGCCGGACTGCGTCTGCCCGGCCTGCATCGAGCGCATGCAGTGCGAGGGGCTCGACCCCGAAAACGCGGCCGACCGCCTGAAGAACGACGAGGCCGTCAACGAGCAGTTCCGCCGCGAGACCAGCGAAGCGCTGTTTGCGGAATTTCCTAGCCTGCGGGTCTTCTACAATTGCGGCCACATCCACAAGCAGGGGCCGGAACGCTTTTCGACCTATTCGCATCTCGAGCTCGAAAGCCTGCCGACCGGCGGCTGGGGTTACGACCATTTCCCGTCGAGCGCACGCTATGCGGCCACGCTCGGCATGGATTTCCTCGCTCATACCGGCAAGTTCCATACGTCCTGGGGAGAGTTCGGCGGCTTCAAGCACCCGGACGCGCTGGAATATGAGTGCGCACAAATGATCGCGCTTGGCTCCAAATGCCTGGTCGGCGACCAGCTTCATCCGAACGGAGCGATCAACCCCGATACCTATGCTTCGATTGCGCCGGCCTATCATCGTGTCGAAAAACTCGAACCATTCCTGGAGGGGGCAAAGCAAATTTCCGAAATCGCGATCCTTTCAGCCGAACACATGAACCCGAAAGGCGCGCGCAACCATCCAAGTGATGATGGTGCCGCCCAGGTGCTGCAGGAGCTGAAACGGCCTTTTGACGTAGTCGATAGGTCCAGCCGTTTCGAGCAGTACCGGTTGCTGATCCTGCCGGATGAAATCCCTGTCGATGCCGCGCTCGCCGTCAGGCTGAAATCCTATCTTGCCGGCGGTGGAAAGATCATCGCCTCCTGGCATTCGGGCCTTGATGAAAACGGACAATTCGCCATCGACTTCGGTATCGAAAGAGGCCCTGCGCCTGTCGCCTTCAAGCCAAGCTATGTGAAAGCCGGAAAGGATCTCGATCCCTCCATGCCGGAAACGGCCTTCGTTTTCTACGATGATGCCGAAACCGTCCGGTCGGTCGGCGCAACGGTGCTGGCCGGCATCTATCCCTCCTATTTCAATCGCTCCTACAAGCATTTCTGCTCACATCAGCATGCGCCCGATGACCCGGATGCCGATATGCTGGGCGCGGCAGTGACCGAACACAAGGGTGCGGCCTATATCGCCTATCCGATCTTCCGGCTTTACCGGGCGATGGGCCAGCCGCTCTACAAATATCTGGTTCGCGGCCTTCTCGACCGGCTTGTTCCCGATCCGGCCATGGTCACCGATCTGCCCTCGTCCGGACGGGCGACGCTGACGCGTCAGATCGAGCACGACCGCCATATCCTGCATCTCCTCTACGGTCCGCCGCAGATCCGCGGCAAGGACGTGCGTGGCGATGACGGTTCGACCCGGGTCATGGAAATGATCGAGGACATTCCGGCGATCGGCCCTGTTAATGCCACGGTGCGCTTGCCGGCAAAACCGAAGCGCGTTTTCGACGCGATGACAGGAGAGGATCTTGCCTGGAATGCGGGTGACGATGGCGCCATCAACATCACGGTACCGCGCCTGCGCATCCACAGCGCCGTGGTCTTCGAAGGCGCTTAATGCAGGTTGAAGTAAGGGAGCCGTCGGACTTTGCTCTTGCCGCCCGCAATACTGGTGGGCGGCGGAGCGCTGGGCTATACGACGGAAAGGCGCCTGGCCAGGCGCCATCTCCCATGAATGAACGCAGGAGCCCGCTCGAAATGCAACAGACGGACCAGACGGCCGGAAGAAGGCGCGGAGCCACGATCATCGACGTTGCCAGGGTGGCAAACGTCGCAGTCGGCACCGTGTCCCGCTATCTCAACGGCCAGACGATCCGCCGCTCCAACCGCGAACAGATCGAGCGGGCGATCCAGGATCTCGGCTATCGGCGCAATGCTGCTGCCGCCTCGATCCGCACCGACCTCACCCATATGATCGGCTTCCTGGTGCCGACCTTCGACGAATTCCACTCCCGCATGCTCGAGCATCTCGCTCATTCGGTTCGTCCAACCGGACGAGCACTGCTGACTTACTGCCATGGCGGCGATCCGCGCGTGGTCGCCGAGGCGCTCGACTTCTTCGCCGCGCAGCGTGTCGATGCACTGGTCATGGACGGCACTGCGGAAGTTTATGACCGTGTCGACGACCTGATCCATCACGACATTCCAATCATCTTCTATAACAACGACGTTCGCGGGCTGGCAGCAGATCGGGTCATGGTGGAGAACCATCGTGCGAGCTATCGCATCGTCAGCCACCTCATCGATCTCGGTCACAGCCGCATCGGCATTTTGACCGGCGATCCGCGCAATTCTTCGGGTATCGAACGGCTGGCGGGCTATGAACAGGCATTGCGCGACCGGGGTATCACCATCGATCCGACCCTCGCGGCGCGTGGAAACTGGCGCATGGACGGCGGTTATGAGGCGACCAAGCGATTGATGTCGCTTGAAAATCCGCCCACCGCGATCTTTTCCGCCAATTATGGCATGGCAGTCGGAGGGCTGAGCTGGCTGAAGGAGAACGGCCGGCATGTGCCCGAGGATGTTTCGCTTGCCAGCTTCGACGATGTGGCAATCTTCCGGCTCTACGAAGCCGGCATTACGGCCGTCGCCCAGCCGGTGGCAAGCATTGCTGAAACCATCACGGACATTCTCGTGGAACGCCTGACGGAGCCGTCAGGCGGGGCGACGCGCAGCGTCGTCCTCGAATGCGACATTATCCTGCGAGGCTCGACGCGACGGATCACCTGACGCGTTCTGCCCGCCAAGCGGTTAAAGGGAGGAAGCTTTGGCCAGTGTAGAATTGCACGATATTGACAAATCCTATGGCAGCTTTCAGGCGATAGAGGGGCTCAATCTGAGCGTCGATGACGGTTCGTTCACTGTCTTCGTCGGTCCCTCCGGCTGCGGAAAGTCGACGCTTCTGCGCATGATCGCCGGCCTGGAGAAGATCACCGCCGGCGACCTGACGATCGGCGGACGGCGCATGAACGAGGCCGACCCGATCGAACGCGGCGTCGCCATGGTTTTCCAGAATTATGCACTTTATCCGCATATGACGGTGGAGCAGAATATCGGCTTCTCGCTGCGCATGGCGGGCATGGGCAAGGCCGATATCGACCGGAGCGTTGCCGCTGCCGCCTCCACCTTGCAGATCGAGCCACTCCTGAAACGCAAGCCCGCTCAACTCTCTGGCGGACAGCGCCAGCGCGTCGCGATCGGCCGTGCGATCGTTCGCAACCCCGCCGTCTTCCTGTTCGACGAACCCTTGTCGAACCTCGATGCGGAACTCCGAGTCTCCATGCGTGTCGAAATCGCCAAACTGCACCGGCGCATCGGCGCGACGATGATCTATGTCACGCATGACCAGACCGAAGCGATGACACTTGCCGACAAGATCGTCGTCATGCGCGCCGGCAAGATCGAGCAGGCCGGCACGCCGGATACGCTTTATGCCGATCCCGACAATTTCTTCGTCGCCGGCTTCATCGGCTCGCCGCGGATGAATTTCCTCGATGGCACGCTTGGCGCGGATGGGGCGATCAAGCTCGACTGCGGCACTGCTTTCAGAGCAGCCATCGTCGGTTCGGGCAAGGACATACCGGTCAAGGTCGGCATCCGCCCGGAACATTTCACCGGACGGGACGAAGGCGGCGGCGCGATCGACGTCAAGGTCGATGTCGTGGAAAACCTCGGCGGAACCCGCTTCATTTACGGAACTCTCGCCTCGGGCCAATCCGTGATCATCGAGGACCGCTCGGAAAGGACGCTGCACCCGGGCGAGACGGTCAGCGCCGGCTTTTCCGCGAGAAAGGCGCTGCTCTTCAGCGTCGACGGTCTGCGGATCCGCGATATCAGGCCGGCAAACAGCATCCCGGCAGAATGATCATGACCGACAATCTTCTCTGGTACGGCGCCCCTGCCCGGCTCTGGACGGATGCGCTGCCGCTCGGCAATGGTCGGCTTGGCGCGATGGTCTTCGGCGACCCTATTTCCGAACGACTGCAGATCAACGAAGCCACCTTCTGGGCCGGCGGGCCTTACCGGCCGGTCAATGCCGATGCCTATGGTCGCCTGGAGGATGTACGGGAACTGATCTTCGCGGGCCGTTACGCCGAAGCCGAAGCGATGGCCGAAGAACATCTGATGGCGCGGCCGATCAAGCAGATGTCCTATCAGCCGGTCGGCGATCTCCATATTGATTTCCTCCATTCGCAGACCGTCGGCAGCTATCGTCGCACGCTCGATCTCGACACGGCGATCGCCACGACCTCCTACATTTCCGACGGCATCACCTTCTTTCGCGAGGCCTTTGTTTCCGCAGTCGATGGCGTGCTTGTCCTGCGCCTTTCAGCAGATCGGCCCGGAGCCATCGGATGCCGTATATCAATCGACAGTCCGCAGCGGGGACAATTCGTCGATCAAAACGGCCCAGAACTGACCTTCTCTGGTACCGGCAACGCAGAATGGGGCATCCCCGCCGCCCTGCGCTTCGCCTTCGGCATCAGGGTGATCAACACAGGAGGGTGCCTGACCTCTTCGGGCGGCATACTCTTTGCCGAGCGTGCCGACGAGCTTTTGATCCTGCTCGATGCAGCCACGAGTTTCCGGCGTTATAACGACGTATCCGGCGATCCGGATGGCGTAATTGCCGAACGCCTTTCGAAAGCCGCGCGCCGTAGTATCGAGAGCATGCGCCGTGACCATATCAACGAACATCAAAGGCTGTTCCGGACCTTCAATATCCATCTTGGCGCGACACCGGCAGCCTCCCAGCCGACAGATCGCCGTATTGCGGGCTTTGCCGAAGGTAATGATCCCGCGCTGGCTGCCCTCTATATACAATTCGGCCGCTACCTGATGATCGCCTCATCGCGCCCTGGCACCCAGCCGGCAAACCTGCAAGGCATCTGGAACGAAGAGACCGATCCGCCCTGGGGCAGCAAATATACTGCCAACATCAATCTGCAGATGAATTACTGGCTGCCGACGCCTGCCAATCTGCCGGAATGTATCGAGCCTCTTGTCGAGATGGCGGAGGAGCTTGCCGAAACCGGTCGCGAGATGGCACAAATGCACTACCACGCCCGCGGCTGGGTCATGCACCACAATACTGATCTCTGGCGAGCGACCGGACCTATCGATGGTGCGAAATGGGGACTTTGGCCGACAGGTGGCGCCTGGCTCATGGCGCAACTGCTCGATCTCAGCGATTATCTTGATGACGCCGAAGGGTTACGCCGGCGGCTTTTCCCGGTCGCCAAGGGGGCGGCCGAGTTTATCTGCGATGTGCTGGTTCCCCTTCCCGGCACCGACTATCTGGTGACCAATCCTTCGCTCTCCCCGGAGAACGTCCACCCGCATGGCGCCTCCCTCTGCGCGGGGCCGGCCATGGATAGCCAGATCATCCGGGATTTCCTCAATCTGCTGCGCCCGCTCGCAGTCTCCATCGGCGGCGAAGACGCACTGGTCTCCGCGATCGACCGCGTGTTGTCGCATCTGCCGCCCGACAGGATTGGTGCCGCCGGTCAGCTGCAGGAATGGCTTGAGGACTGGGACCTGCAGGTACCGGAGATCCACCACCGCCATGTCTCGCATCTCTATGGCCTCTATCCGAGTTGGCAGATCGACATGGACGGGACGCCTGCACTTGCCGCCGCTGCCCGCCGCTCGCTGGAAATCCGCGGTGACGACGCGACGGGCTGGGGCATCGGTTGGCGCATCAATCTCTGGGCCCGGCTTCGTAACGGCGATCATGCGCTCGATGTGGTCAAAATGCTGATCAGTCCTGAGCGAACCTATGCCAATCTGTTCGACGCCCACCCGCCCTTCCAGATCGACGGTAATTTCGGCGGGGCCGCCGGCATTCTGGAAATGTTGGTGCAGTCTCGCCCCGGCGAAATTCACCTGCTCCCGGCCCTGCCCAAAGCGTGGCCGCGCGGCTCATTGCGCAGTTTGCGCGTGCGGGGTGGCATGCTTCTCGACCTCGACTGGGAGAATGGCAGGCCCGTGAAGATTGCGATTTCGGCAGCACGGGATATTCATACCGCCATCCGTTTTGCGGACGGCAGGTTTACCATCACCCTTGCGGCTGGCCAGACTTTCATGGCGAGCAAGGACGACCTCTTCGCATAGAGGTAGAGCCTCTACGCGAACTCGGCTTTTAGTGGCATACGTCGACTATCAGACCATCAGCCTGGTCGAGTGCATCATTTGTCCGCACGGCGTTCGGGCTGCGATATCAGCGTAGACCCTGTTTTGAGCTGCTTCGAAAACAGATATTTCCGCTGCCATGCTCTTTCCCCGCTAGGATTGAGCGCCCTCAGAATACTGTGCTGGTGTCGGCCATATGACTGCGAATGACGGATCAAAGGCCTCGATCCGGCCGGTTTCCTGCCAGGCGCCGACGCAATAGTTGGATGGCGAAAACAGACTGCTCGATTTATCCGGCAACTCGATCGAGAAGGCTACTGCCGGCGGAGCCTTGGTTATCTTCAATCCGGATGGCAGACCGATGGTCTGATCCTGGAATTGAAAGGCCGCGTACCTGGCATTCTTACCGATATCATAATGCGCCTGCCGCAATCGGTCGGGAAAATCCCGGTGAGAGATCACGTCGCCGTCAAAGATGATGCCAAGAGATCCCCAGGAACGTGTGAAGCAATCCTCCTCAAAGCGGAACAGGTCATCCAGCTCGGTCGAGGGATAAGAATCGAAGCTCCAGCCTGATCCGAAGGGAGAACAAGCCTCCCACTTGAACTTATCGGCGTCAGTCGCATAGCCAATAAGGTTGTTGCGATGCTCCAGCTTCGCAAATCTCTTCTTCTTGGTAATCGGCGCGCGAAGGAGCCAGGTATTGTTGAAGACGTAGTGCGGTCCATCCGCAATATGCGTCTCGGGAAACTTGAAAAGCACGCCCTTGGCATGCTTGTCACCTTCGGGTCCGGGAATGTGAACGTTCCAGCCAAGATTGCCGTAGACATAAAAGTAGCCGGAGCGCTGCATTTCGAAGGAAAACGGCATGTAGCAGTCGACGAATTGGTTTCGGCGGATCGTCCAGTTCCATGCGAAATTCTCGGGCTCGACGGCATTATCCTTTATCCGGACGAACCAATTGTCTTCGATAAGAACGTTCCGAGCGAAGGCTTCCTTGGTAGACTCCGATGCCTGATTGAAGAAATGGACGCCATTGAATGCGTCTGTGATGACGTTGCCGCGGATGATGACATATCCGGCGATGGTCCAGGCGCGGAAGAAGTCGCCGTCATAGGCACGTGCATCGCCGTCAGGGTCAACGGGACCATCCTCGTCGCCCGATCCGTGCACCCGCTTCCATAGGATATCGCTCCAAAGCCTGCAGTCTGTCGGGGATAAGTCGGCACGAACATGACCATTGCGCTGGATCGACAGGACGTCGTCTTCACCGTGGCTTTTCGTATCCTGCACCCAACTGCATTTTTCGATGAGCAGGTGACGCGTGTAGGGGCCGGCCGCGCCGATCGCAATGCACCCTCCCCTGAAATCGACGCGGCGTATGAAAATATGTTGGCAGTTGTCGAGGTATATTGCTGTCGGCCAGCAGTTCCTGAAAACCAGTTCGTCAATGATAACCCATTGGCAATCGCGCAATGTCAAAGCCGCATTGTCGGCCATGAAATAGATACCGGGAAACGAACCGCCCTTCTGGTGAGCGGCAGCCAGTTTATTGGCAGTTTCCCGATAGGCATCGAAGTCCATATCAGAGCCGAGAATTGCTCCCCGACCGGTGATGTATATAGGGCGATCCCCGGAGCCTCGTTTACCTGTTATCGTTATCGGATCGGGATAACGGCCCTTTTTCAGGTGGAGCTCGCCACCGGGTCCCAGCCGATTGAGCTTCCTATGAATATCCTCGGCATTGACCTTTATTTGCGCTTTCATTTAGTGCCGCCCCAACAAAACACCCCATCAGCACTATCGTCTGAGTTGATATTTTTGCAAGCACTCCCAATGGCACCTGGCGGGGCGCAAGAGCCTCATCTCCAGGCCTTCCGCCTGCAGCTGTGATCTTACGCGTGTCGCCCCTCGCATTTCGCCCAACGCGCGCTTGACAAAGTCGAAGTGCCTGTATTTTATTCAAGCCTGCGGATTAGGCAAAACGCTCCGCATTCTCACATGACTTCGATAGTCGCTGGGCAGTTTCGCCCCATGATGGCCCCGTCGCGGATGGGACGCCTTCATGGGGTTTTTGGTATTTGGCTTGCAGATGAATGATGCGTTGAAAATTGGCATTCTTTACTCCACCACCGGCCCCTACGGCTCGATGGGGCGCGACGCACGCGATGGCGCAGAATTCGCGATTGCCGAATTCGCCGCGGCGAGCGGCCGGCCGGTCGAACCGATCTTCTTTGATCCGCAAGCCGATCTTGCCGCCTATCTCGAAGGTGCCCGTCGTCTGCTGCGTGCCGGCTGCCGCCATATTGTCGGCACCATCACCTCGGCCGCTCGCAAGGAAGTCATCCCACTCATCGAAAAGCATGATGGGCTGCTTTGGTACATGTGCCCCTACGAGGGTTTCGAGGCGAATGAGAATGTCATCTATGTCGGCGGTTGCCCCAACCAACATCTCTTGCCGCTTTTCGAGCACCTGATCCCACGTTACGGCAATCGGCCCTATCTCGTCGGCGCCAACTACGTCTGGGGTTGGGAGATGAATCGGCTCGCCCGTGAACTCACCACCAATGCCGGTGGCGAGGTTCTCGGAGAGCGTTACCTGCCGCTCGAGGAAACCGCAGTCGAGCGCATCGTGACCGATATCGAGCAGCGCCGTCCGAGTTTCATCCTCAACAATCTGATCGGCCCGTCGAGCTATGCTTTCCACGAAGCGATCCGGCGGCTTGCCGATCGCGACCCGGCCTTCCGGCCGGAGAACTGTCCTGTTGTCAGCTGCGACCTGATGGAATGCGAGCTCGATGATATCGCACCGGGTGCCGCCACCGGCCAGCTCTGTGCCGCCTCTTATTTCGACAGCGTCGCGACATCCGAAAACGCCGAATTCAAGCAGCGGATTATCGCCCATTTTGGCGCCGAGCGCCGTATCTCCAGCGTCTTTGCCAGTGCCTATACAGCCGTGCGGCTCTGCGTCGATGCGATTGTGGCGGCCGGCGGTGACGAGCCTTCCGCAGTGCGCCGAGAATTGTACGGCAAGAGCTGGGCGACACCCTTCGGCGCGCTCAACATCGACCGCGAGACGAACCACGCAGCCCTGCCCTTCCATCTCGGTCGCATCAACGCTCAGAACGGGTTCGATGTGATCGCCTCGCGCCCGCCGCTCGCCGCCGATCCCTATCTGACTGGCCGAAGCAAGGCGTCTTCGCCGAGATTGCGGGTGGTATCATGAAGCAAACACCCAATTTTACCGGCTGGCATGCCGTCGTCCTGCACCGCGAGGACGGCAATACCGAAAGGCTGATCCGTCAGCTGCGTCTGCTGGGCTTGTCGGCCACGCTGCAGTGGGCGCCGCTTTCAGCCGCAGGCGTACCCGATCTTGTCATCGTCGATGCCGACCAGGGTTTTGATGATCTCCTGCCCTGGAGCGGTGCGGCTCCGACATGCCCCGTCGTCGCGTTGCTCGGCTCGGAAGCGCCGGGCCGTATCGCCTGGGCGCTCAGCCAGGGTGCCGGCGCCGTTATCGCCAAGCCGATTGCAGCCTCCGCTGTCTATCCGGCCCTTGTCATGGCCGTCTCCATTCATCAGGAGCGCAAGAGTGTTGCCGAGCGCCTTCAATATCTGGAGGAGCGCATACGTCTGCGCCCGCTCGTACATGCCGCCGTCGAAAAACTGATGAAGGCGCACGCTGTCGATGAGGAGCGCGCCTATTCGATCCTGCGTAACTGCGCCATGCGTCGGCGGCTGCCCATGGAACAGATCGCTGCCTTCATCATCGGCGGCATAGAACCCCTGCCGGAGGCGGGTTGAATGCGTGTATTGAAAGCCATTTTAAGGCAGCCGACCGCCCTTTTTGGCCTTATCGTCGTGCTTATCGTCATCGGCCTTGCGGTTGCGGCCCCCTGGATTGCGCCCTTCAATCCCGATGAGCAGATGTTCGACGGATTGTCGCTGGAAGGCGCGCCGCTACCGCCCGGCGGCCCCTATCTGCTTGGCACCGATACGCTGGGGCGCGATCTTTTCTCGCGCATGCTCTTCGGTGCGCGCACTTCGCTCGTCATCGGGCTTGTCGCCAACGGCATCGCGGTCGCGATCGGCCTCTTGATCGGCATCCTCGCCGGCTACATGCGTGGCATCGTCGGCAATATCCTGATGCGCTTCACCGATCTGATGATGGCATTCCCGGCCCTGCTGCTGGCGATCGTGCTTGCCGCGCTGCTGCGGCCGAGCCTCTGGATCGTCGCCATGGTGATCGCGCTTGTCAACTGGGTGCAGGTCGCCCGCATCGTCTATACCGAGACGCGCGGACTGGTGGAGCGTGATTTCATCATGGCCGAACGCTCGCTTGGTGCCGGCCATATGCGGGTGCTCTTTCTGCACATCCTGCCGCACCTCGTACCCACGGCGATCGTCTGGGGCACGCTCGGCATCGCCACGACCGTGCTTCTGGAAGCAACACTCTCCTTCCTCGGCATCGGCGTGCAGCCGCCACAGCCCTCCTGGGGCAATATCATCTTCGAAAGCCAGAGTTACTTCCAGGCAGCTCCCTGGCTCGTGTTCTTCCCCGGCGCGATCATCCTGCTGACGGCGCTGTCCTTCAACCTCGTCGGGGATGCGCTGCGCGACATTCTCGATCCGACCCAGCGCGGGAGAGGCTGATGATCTTCCTCATCCTTCGCCGGCTCGTTCAGGCCGCCCTCATCCTTCTCGGCGTTGCCGCCATCACCTTCGTGCTGCTCTATGCATTGCCGGCCGATCCCGCGCGCATGATCGCCGGCCGCAGCGCCACGGCGCAGACGGTTGCCAACATCCGCCATGAACTCGGCCTCGACCAGCCGCTGCTCGTGCAGTTCAGCACCTATCTCTCCAACCTGCTGCACGGCAATCTCGGCCGCTCCTATGCACAGAAGACCGAGGTCTGGACACTGATCGCCGCTCGTCTGCCCGCAACGCTCGTGCTGATGCTGGCAGGCATTCTCGTGGAAGTCGCTCTCGGCCTGACGCTCGGGACGATTGCTGCTGTCCGTCGCGGCGGTTTCATCGACCGGCTCGTCATGACCGCCTCCTTCGTCGGCGTCTCGGCACCGCAATTCGTCGTTGCCCTGCTGCTTCTTTATGTCTTTGCCGTAACGCTCGGATGGCTACCCATGAGCGGCTACGGCACGTTCGCCCATGTCGTGCTGCCGGCCGCCACCCTCGGCGTCCTCGGCGCCGGCTGGTATGCACGCATGGTGCGATCGGCGATGATCGACGTCCTCAATCAGGACTATGTGCGCACCGCCCGGGCCAAGGGCCTATCCTCGCGCCGCATCATCTTCCGCCACGCCCTGCCGAACGCAATCCTGCCGATCATCGCCATGATCGGCATCGATATCGGCCAGTTCATGGGCGGCGTGGTCGTGGTCGAAGCCGTCTATGGCTGGCCGGGCATCGGCCAGCTCGCCTGGCAGGCCATCCAGCAGGTCGATATTCCGATCATCATGGGCGTCACGCTGACGTCAGCTCTTGCCATCGTCATCGGCAATCTGCTCGCCGACCTTGTGGCCCCGCTCATCGATCCACGCATCCGTACACGTTGACAGCAACCAAAGAAGGGGAACCCGAATGTTCAAACGCTGGCTTCGACACACAACCATGGCAACGATGGTGGCGCTCGCCCCCCTCGCCGCCACGGCACAGGAAACGCCCAAGCAGGGCGGCGATATCGTCGTCACCTACAAGGACGACATCACCACGCTCGACCCGGCCATCGGTTACGACTGGGTCAACTGGTCGATGATTAAGAGCCTCTATTCGCGCCTGATGGACTATGCACCGGGCACGCCGAACCCGATCCCGTCGCTCGCTGAGAGCTTCACGGTATCCCCCGATGGCCTGACCTATACGTTCAAGCTGCACAAGGGCGTGAAATTCTCCAACGGCCGCGAAGTCGTCGCTTCCGACGTGAAATATTCGATCGAGCGCGCCGTCAATCCGAAGACACAGGGTCCGGGCGCCGGCTTCTTCGGCGCCATCCAGGGCTTCGAGGATGAGACCGGCGGCAAGACCGAAACGCTTTCGGGCATCGAGACGCCTGACGAGAGCACGGTCATCTTCCACCTGTCGCGTCCTGACGCGACCTTCCTGCACGTCCTTGCTATCAACTTCGCCTCGGTCGTGCCGAAGGAAGCCGTCGAAGCCGCCGGTGGCGATTTCGGCAAGAAGCCCGTCGGTTCCGGCACCTTCATCCTGAAGGACTGGACGATCGGCCAGCAGCTGGTTTTCGAGCGCAACAAGGACTATTTCGTCAAGGGCGTGCCCTATATCGACAGCTTCAAGGTCGAGGTCGGCCAGGAACCGCTGGTGGCATTGCTGCGCCTGCAGAAGGGTGAAGTCGATATTGCCGGCGACGGTATCCCGCCGGCGAAATTCCTTGAGATCAAGAACTCTGCCGACGGCGCGCAGATGATCGTCGATGGCGAGCAGTTGCATACGGGATACATCACGCTCAACACCAGGGTGAAGCCCTTCGACAGCGTCAAGGTGCGCCAGGCCATCAACATGGCCATCAATAAGGACCGCATTGTGCGTATCCTCAACGGTCGCGCAACGCCTGCCAACCAGCCGCTGCCGCCGCTGATGCCTGGTTACGACAAGTCCTTCACCGGCTATGCCTATGATGTTGCCAAGGCGAAGGCATTGCTTGCTGAAGCCGGCTTCCCTGATGGCTTCGAAACCGTGCTTTACTCCACCAATACCGATCCGCAGCCGCGTATTGCCCAGGCGATCCAGCAGGATCTCGCCGCTGTCGGCGTCAAGGCTGAAGTACGCGCTCTGGCACAGGCCAACGTCATTTCGGCCGGCGGTACGGAAGGCGAAGCGCCGATGATCTGGTCGGGCGGCATGGCCTGGATCGCCGACTTCCCGGATCCGTCCAACTTCTACGGCCCGATTCTCGGTTGCGCCGGCGCTGTTCAGGGCGGCTGGAACTGGTCCTGGTATTGCAATGCCGATCTCGACAAGCGTGCGGTTGCCGCCGACTCCATGTCCGATCCTGCAAAGTCCGCAGAGCGTACCGTTGCCTGGGGCAAGGTCTTCACCGACATCATGGCCGATGCGCCGTGGGTTCCCGTCATCAACGAGCGTCGCGTCGTTGCCAAGTCGCTGCGGATGGGCGGCGCTGACAATATCTACATCGATCCGACCCGCGTCATCAACTACGACGCGATCTACGTGAAGCAATAAGCCCTAAGGAAACAATGCCTTCCTGGCTCGGCCGGGAAGGCTTCATAAAATCGAGGGAGACACCTTATGTGCATTGCCTGCACCCACACGATTCACCGCGCCCAGCATAATTTCGGCTGGAACAAGGATTTCGCACCCGCCGTCGTCGCCAAACCAGGCGAAACGATCCATTTCGAATGCCTGGATTCCTCCGGCGGTCAGCTCGGCGCCGATGCGACGCTGGACACGCTGAACAATCTGGATTTCGGCAAGATCAACCCGGTTTCCGGCCCGATCTATGTGGAAGGCGCCAAGCCCGGCGATGCGCTGAAGGTGACGCTACGCAAATTCATTCCCTCGGGCACGGGCTGGACAGCCAATATTCCGGGCTTTGGCCTGCTCGCCGACCAGTTCAA
Organism: Rhizobium viscosum; assembly: GCF_014873945.1. NCBI lineage: Bacteria > Pseudomonadati > Pseudomonadota > Alphaproteobacteria > Hyphomicrobiales > Rhizobiaceae > Rhizobium > Rhizobium viscosum. Next base: position 455,425 of record NZ_JADBEC010000002.1, read on the forward strand.
GGAACCGGCGCTGCATGTCTGGTCTTATGACGCCAACAGCATGACACCGGCTCTTTACGGCCCCGGCGGCCGCGTGCCGCTGAAGCCCTTTGCCGGCACGATCGGCGTTGCTCCGGCCGAGCCCGGCACGCATTCCGTCGTGCCGCCGCGCCGCGTCGGCGGCAATATGGATATTCGTGACCTGACCGCCGGTGTGACGCTCTATCTGCCCATCGAGGTCGAAGGCGCTCTCTTCTCTATCGGCGACACGCATGCCGCCCAAGGCGACGGCGAAGTCTGCGGCACGGCGATCGAAAGCCAGATGAATGTCGAGGCGACGATCGAGCTCGTCAAGGATGCACGCCTGCAGACGCCGCGCTTCACCACCACCGAACCCGTCACCCGCCATCTCGACGGCGCCGGCTATGAAGTCACGACAGGCATCGGCCCCGACTTGATGACCGGCGCACGCGAAAGCGTCATGCGCATGATCGACCTTTTGACCGCCGAGCACGGCATGAGCGCTGTCGATGCGTATCTGCTCTGCTCGGTCTGCGGCGACCTGCGCATCAGCGAAATCGTCGATATGCCGAACTGGGTCATCTCCTTCTACTTCCCGAGGATCGTATTCGCGTGATTGAAGCCATGGCCGCCGCGCCGATCCTCAGCGTTCGCAATCTCAATGTCGATGCGCGAACGCCGGAGGGACGTAAACCGGTTCTGAGAAATATCAGCTTTGATCTCGCCAGTGGCGAAACGCTTTGCCTCGCCGGAGAATCCGGCTCGGGCAAATCGGTGACGTCGCTGTCGATCATGGGCCTGCTGCCGAAAGCCTCGCTTCAGATCGCCTCCGGCAACATCATGCTCGGTGAGCGCGATCTGCTGAAACTTTCCGACCGGGCCATGCGCGGTGTCCGCGGCGGCGATATTGCCATGGTCTTCCAGGAGCCGATGACATCACTCAATCCGGTCATGTCGATCGGCGCGCAGCTGACGGAGGCGATCCGCGAGCATCAGGGCAGCGAGAATGCCGAAGCGATCGCACTGCAGATGCTTGATGCCGTACAGATCACCGATCCGGCAAAGCGTCTGAAACAATATCCGCATGAACTCTCGGGCGGCATGCGCCAGCGTGTCATGATCGCCATGGCGCTCTCCTGCCGTCCCAAGGTGCTGATCGCCGATGAGCCGACCACAGCGCTCGACGTGACCGTGCAGGCGCAAATCCTGAAGCTGATGCGCGAGCTGAAGTCGGAATTCGGCACCTCGATCATTCTGATCACCCATGACATGGGCGTCGTCGCCGAAATGGCCGACCGCGTCATGATCATGCAGAATGGCGGCATCGTCGAGGAAGGCCCGGCCGTCGGTATTTTCCGTGCACCGCGCCAGACCTATACGCAGCAGCTGCTCTCGGCCGTGCCGCGTCTCGGTGCTTTTACCGGCACGAACGGTCCGCCGCGCATCACGTCACGCAGTGTCGAGACCCTGCATCCCGATCGCACCCCGGTCCTGAATGTACGCGGCATGAACGTCACTTACGGCAGGGCAGCGAGCTTTCTCTTCAAGGGCAAGGCGCCGGCTGCGGCCGTTAGCGACGTCTCCTTCGATATCCTGCCGGGCGAAACGCTCGGTCTCGTCGGCGAAAGCGGATCGGGAAAATCGACGACTGGCAAGGCCGTGCTCGGCCTTATTCCCTTTACAGGCGATGTGATCATCGATGGCCGCAACATTGCCGGTCTCAGCCATCGCGAAATGCAGCCGATACGCCGCACCGCCCAAATGATCTTTCAGGATCCCTACGCCTCGCTCGACCCGCGCATGGCCGTCGGGGCGGCCATCGCCGAACCGCTGGTCATCCATGGCACCACCAATAAATCCGAGCGACAGGACAGGGTCGCGGAACTCCTGCGCCGTGTCGGCCTGACGACGGATGCCGCCACGCGCTATCCGCATGAATTTTCCGGCGGCCAGCGCCAGCGCATCTGTATTGCCCGCGCCCTTGCGCTTGAGCCAAAACTAATCGTCGCAGATGAAAGTGTTGCAGCGCTCGACGTATCTGTGCGCGCCCGTGTGCTCGATCTTATGCTGGAACTTCAGGAAGGCATGGGGCTCTCCTACCTCTTCATCTCGCATGACATGGCGGTTGTCGAACGCATGTCCCATAAGGTCGCCGTCATGCGCGGCGGCAAAATCGTCGAAGCCGGCACGCGCCGCCAAATCTTCGAAAACCCGGCAGAGGATTACACGAAGGCCCTGATGGCTGCCGTTCCGATCCCCGATCCGGAAGCGCGGCGAGCGCAGGTCTGAGTTTCCCCGACGCGGAGCAGAAGCGCCTCCTTTGGAGTCGTGTGTGCTTTGGCGAGGCTCGCTTCGGCGGCCGCGAATCATCGCTCAAAATCGAATTGCGGCACGGTCGAATGGCGGCGCCGCCAGCCAGCTAATACCTATTTCCCCCGCCGTATTCCCCCCGGCAGCCCGTCCAGACGGGCAAATACAGGCTCGCAGCAGCGGGATATTCGATAAATTCAGCATTCAGCGACAACCACCCGTGCCCCATTTGCGCTCGGCCAATCCGGCTAAGTCGTACTAATATAGCAATATTTCGCCATTCTACTTTACCTCTCGTTAATACCCGCTCAAGGAGTGTTGTACTTCTGTCACACACATGGCGGTTTAGTTAGAATTCTCTGTAAAATGAGAGCATTCATTGTTGAGCCCTCCGGTCTTTCGGTTATTTTAGGCCTTACCGAATTAATCGGGCTTTATCAGAGGGGACGTTCTTTCGTGGAACGCACTCGAACTTAGGAGATTGGCTTTCCATGAACATTCGTATGATGTTGCTTGGTTCTGCAGCTGCCCTCATCGCTGCACCGGCATTCGCAGCGGACGCTATCGTCGCTGCCGAGCCGGAACCGGTTGAATACGTTCGCGTCTGCGACGCCTACGGCACCGGCTACTTCTATATCCCGGGCACGGAAACCTGCCTGAAGATCGAAGGTTACATCCGTTTCCAGGTTAACGTTGGCGAAAACGTTGGCGGCGACAACGACTCTGACTGGGATGCTGTAACCCGCGGTCAGGTTCAGTTCACTGCCAAGAGCGACACCGAATACGGCCCGCTCACCGGCGTTATCGTCCTCCAGGCCAACGCTGACAACGCAACGAACCAGGATACGATCCTCGACTCCGCTTACCTCGACGTCGCGGGCTTCCGCGCTGGTCTCTTCTACTCCTGGTGGGACGATGGTCTCTCCGGCGAAACGGACGATATCGGTTCTGTCGTAACGCTGCATAACTCCATCCGTTATCAGTACGAAACCGGTTCCTTCTACGCTGGCATCAGCGTCGACGAACTGGAAGATGGCGTCTACCAGGGTGACTTCGATCCGGCCCTCGACGCCCTCGTTGCGAACGACGGCCCGAACAATGTCGGCGTTGCCTTCGGCATCGGCGGCACGGCTGGCGCCTTCAGCTACCAGATCACCGGCGGCTGGGACTTCGACAACGAAGACGGCGCAATCCGCGCAATGGGTACGGCTGAACTCGGCCCGGGCACGCTCGGCCTCGCTGTTGTCTACTCCAGCGGCCCGAACTCCTACTACTCGACGGCTGAATGGGCAGTTGCTGCCGAATACGCCATCAAGGCTACTGACAAGCTGAAGATCACCCCCGGTGTTCAGTACTACGGCAACTACATCGGCGGTGCCGACCCGTTCGACACCGTTCCGGATAGCTTCGACGGTACCGGCGATGCCTGGAAGGCCGGTCTGACGGTCGACTACCAGATCGTCGACAACTTCTACGCCAAGGCTTCCGTCCAGTACCTGGATCCGGAAGATGGCGACGACTCCACGACGGGTTACTTCCGTCTGCAGCGCTCGTTCTAAGCTGAATATTGAAAGCCCCGGGATCGTATCTCGGGGTTTTTCATCACAGGCTTCTGGTTTGGTGACCTCCAATTCAGAAGAAAGAGGTCGGTCCGGTTCCCTGCTGGATCGGCCTCACCCATCGATACAGAAATCCACTCCTGTAGATGGTTCTGGCTCGCCCTCATCAGAGGGCGAGCTTTTTACCTGACAAGAACGGATTGTGATTGTCCGACAGCGGGGTCGTCGGCGGCTGAGCGTTTGAAGAACTCAGTCGCCGGATTTCCTTCGAGAAAAATTGAAGCCGGCAAACGTAACGGTCGTCCCGGTCGCTGGTCGTCATCGCACCTGTCTGGAACAGGGGCGGCGGTAATGGGCGATCGCCTTTATACCGCGGAACGATATCGCTGCGCGTTCAAACCATATTCAGCGGCACCAACTGGCGCAGTCTCGGGTCGCGCAGATAGAGGCCACCCCAAGCGGCAATGCCGAGAATCAGGCTGACGATCTGGGGAGGCGTAAAAAACTCGCCGAGGCGAAAGTGCGTGCAGATAGCGCCGCCGAGAAAACCGGTTACCAGTATCGCACCTAGGAAGGCTGTCTTCGGAACAGCATAAAGGATCGCGCAGATGGCAATAATAATGCCGAGCGCCGGAGCGAGATTGACCGGGAAACCGGTTGCTTCCATTTCCCCCCGTAGGAAATCAGGTGCAAAGAGATTGGTGGCCGCATCGGCGAGAAGCAGAACAACAACTAGCGCTGACAGAATTCGCCCAATCCAGATCGACATTATCGCTGCCTCTTCAATTGCCGGTCACAACCCGGCTTATGGCGCGGTCTCGATCTTGTCAATTCGGCGTCAACCTCGCAATCGGGAATTTGGTCCTCCACGTCCGATCACATCTGCAGTTCCAAACATTCCGCTCATGATTGCCGCCTTACGCAGTCGGTGCTGGCCGTGGCAACTATTTCTCTCTCGCCGAGGCAAAGACGACGCTGGCATCGCTGACCATTTCCACATGCGAATAGGCGGCCTTTGCAGCGGCTGCGCCATCTGCCCGCATGATCGCGGTCACGATCATGTCGTGCTCGTCATAGGATTTCGCAAGCCGCCCCGGCAGCCGGAACTGCGCGCGACGGAAAGGCGCAAGCCGGGCCCGGCTTTGGGTAACCAGCTCATAGATATGCTCGTTATGCGCGCCGCGATAAAGCCGCGTATGGAATTCGGTATTATGGAGGGCGTAATCTTCCTCTGCGCCCTGATGCACGAGGCGGGCGGAAGCGCGATGTTCGATTTCCAGCATGCGCCGCTCGTCAACCGTCATCCGCTCGGCGGCTAGACGCGCACAGACACCTTCGAGCTCCGCCATCGCCTCGAACATCGAATGCAGATAGGTCTCAGTTACCTTGGTGACGACAGCGCTGCGGTTCGGCTCGCGATCGACGAGCCCCATTGCGCCGAGTTCGCGAAGCGCCTCGCGCACCGGGGTGCGCGACACTTCGAAACGGGTCGCCAGCGAGATCTCGTCAAGCTTGTCGCCCGGCAGCATCTGCCCGGTTACGATCATATCGGCAATAGCCCGCACCATCTGCTCGACAGTCGTTCCTGCCCTGATGATCTCTCTTCGCCTCACCTGCTTCAAGGAATGATTCTGCCCGTTGACGAGTGCATACACATGCATTGCTGGCGCCGCAAAGTCAAATATCGCATCAAATCACTGTTTTAATAAAGAAAAGTAATGGCCTATGCGCCACGACATAGCACATAGAAACACCTGGCGCCGAAATTAGCTGATCTTATAGACATTGCATAGTTTTTGATCTTGCTTGACTAAAAATTGCATACACTTTTCTACGGCGTTTTGCGGGCTCCTGAATATTTCCAATGTATTCAACGGAATAAAATCTGGCACGGTCATTGCATACACTTTTCTGTAATCGATGAACCGGCAAAACCGCCGCAAGGGGAGCATTACGATGACCAAACTCCTTTCCATGAACCGCCGCCATTTCCTTCATGCTTCTGCTGCTACAGCCCTGGTCGGCGCAGCCCCGGGCTTCCTCTCCTCGCGCGCTCTTGCGCAGACTGCGCTGACCGTCGGCTTCATCTATGTCGGCCCGAAGGATGACTATGGCTACAACCAGTCGCACGCCGAGGGCGCTGCCGTCGTCAAGGCACTGCCGGGCATTACCGTCGTCGAGGAAGAGAATGTGCCGGAGACCGTCGACGTCCAGAAGACGATGGAATCGATGATCAATCTCGATGGCGCAACCCTGCTGTTCCCGACCTCCTTCGGCTATTTCGACCCCCATATGCTGGCAATGGCCGCCAAGTACCCGGATATCCAGTTCCGCCATTGCGGCGGCCTCTGGCAGGAAGGCAAGAACCCGGCCAATACCGGCTCATATTTCGGCTATATTTTCCAGGGCCAGTATCTGAACGGCATTGCCGCCGGTCACGCGACGAAGAGCAAGAAGCTCGGCTTTGTTGCCGCGAAGCCGATCCCGCAGGTTCTGCAGAATATCAACGCCTTCCTGCTCGGCGCGCGCACTGTCGATCCGACCATCACCTGCCAGGTGATCTTCACCGGTGAGTGGTCACTCGCCGTCAAGGAAGCAGAAGCCACCAATGCGCTCGTCGATCAGGGCGCCGACGTCATCACTTGCCACGTCGACAGCCCGAAGGTCGTCGTCGAGACGGCCGCCGGACGCGGCGCCTTTGTCTGCGGCTATCACGCCAACCAGAGCCCGCTTGCCCCCGAGAAATATCTCACCGGTGCCGAATGGGCCTGGGGCAACGTCTACAGCGATTTCGTCAAAAAGGCTCAGGCCGGCGAAAAGCTCGGCAATTTCGTGCGCGGCGGCCTGAAGGACGGTTTCGTCAAAATGAGCGCACTCGGACCGGGCGTTTCTGAGGCGGGCCGCAAGGCCTTCGAAGCCACCCATGCGGAGATGATGAAGGGCGGCTTCTCAGTCTTTAAGGGACCGCTGAAAGATAACAAGGGCAACTCAGTGGTGACCGCCGACAAGAGCTATGCCGAAGACGCGATCGAGCTCGAGAGCATGAATTATCTGGTCGAGGGCGTCGTCGGGTCCACGGCATAAACCGGCAGGGGAGAAGCGCCATGACTGTCCAGGCCAATGATCCCGCCATCTCAGTCGTTTCCGAAAAACCGGCATCGCTGCGCCCCATCCTCGAATGGATCGCGCGCCATGCCGAGCCTGTCGTCATCGGCCTTGCGGCCATTCTGATCGGTCTTGCGCTCTTCTCCCTGTTCATCCTGGCGATCGGAAAATCGCCGGCGATGCTTTTCCAGCTTATGTATACCGGCGGCTTCGGCAGCTGGTTTTCGGTGCAGAATAGCTTAAGCCGTGCCGCACCCCTTCTCCTGACGGCACTCTGCGTCGCCCTGCCCGCCCGCCTCGGCCTCGTCATCATCGGCGGGGAAGGAGCGGTCGTGCTGGGCGGCGTTGCCGCAGCGGCGATCGCTATGCCGCTTGCCGGTGCAGCACCTGTCTTCCTCACCCTCATTCTCATGGGAATTGCCGCAATGGTGGTTGGTGGCATATGGATCGGCCTTGCCGGGTTCCTGCGTCATTATCGCGGTGTCAACGAGACGATCTCGTCGCTACTGCTTTCTTATATTGCGATTGCCCTGATGAACCAGTTCGTCGAAGGACCGTTGCGCGATCCTGCCAGCCTCAACAAACCTTCGACCAAGCCGCTGCCCCCAGAATACATGCTCGGCAATATTCCCGGCATGGATGTGCATTGGGGCCTCGTCATCGGCATCGTCGCCTGCATCCTCTCCTGGATCCTGATTGAGGTGACGAGTTTCGGCTTTGCCGCCCGCATCGCCGGCGGCAATGTGCGTGCCGCCCAGATCCAGGGCCTGCCGGTCGGCAAGCTGATTGCAGGCTTTACGGCTATCGCCGGCAGTTTCGCGGGTCTCGCTGGCATGGTCGAAGTGGCAGTCGTGCAAGGCAGCGCCAATGCTTCGCTCGCAGCAGGCTACGGCTATACCGGCATCCTCGTCGCCTTCCTCGCACGCCACAATCCGCTGGCGATCATTCCGGTCGCAATCCTGCTCGGCGGCATCGATGCTTCGGGCGGCCTTATTCAGCGCCGAATGGGCCTGCCGGACGCCACGGTTCTCGTGCTGCAAGGAACGCTCTTCATCGTCATCCTCTTCTGCGAGACCTTTTACGGCCGCCTCAAGATCTTCAATCCCGACCTCTGGAAAAGGAGCCTCTGATGGAAGAGACGGGCATAGGCATATGGGGCGTGCCCCTTGCCATCCTCGCAGGCGCCATCCGCGTTTCCACGCCCTTTATCTTCGTCAGCCTCGGCGAGACGATCACCGAGCGCTCCGGCCGCATCAATCTCGGGCTTGAAGGCACGCTGGTCTTCGGCGCGATGACGGCTTACGCGGTCGCCGTCATGACCAATTCGCCGTGGCTCGGCGTCCTGGCGGCCATGGCAACGGGCGCAGTCTTCGGCCTTGTCCACGGCTGGATCTGTAAGTGGCCAAAGGTCAACGATATCGCCATCGGCATCGCCATGATGCAGTTCGGGCTCGGCCTCGCCTTCTTCCTCGGCAAGCCCTTCATCCAGCCAGCTGCTCCGCACCTGCCGGCAATACAGCTCGGCTTCTGGTCCAGCATGCCCCAGATCCAGGCGGCGTTGAATATCAACGTGCTCTTCCTGCTTGGCGCAGCCCTCGCCTTCATCCTCTGGTGGGCTTTCAAGAATACCCGCGTCGGCTTGATCCTGCGCGTCGTCGGCGACAGTACCGATGCCGCGCGTGCGATGGGCATCAATCCGGATCGCGTGCGCCTGCTGGCAACAGCCGTCGGCGGTTCGCTGGCGGCGATCGGCGGCGCCTATCTGTCACTCCATTATCCCGGCTCCTGGAACGAGGGCATTTCCTCCGGCCAGGGCCTGATGGCCGTAGCGCTCGTCATCTTCGCGCGCTGGAATCCGATTGGCTGCTTCCTCGCTGCCCTGCTTTTCGGCGGTGCCGGCGCACTCGGCCCGGCTTTACAATCGGTCGGCGTCACGCAGGGTTACTACCTCTTCTACGCCGCTCCCTACGTGCTGACGCTGGTCATCATGATCGCGACCTCATCACCCACACGTTCACTCGCCGGTGCGCCTGGCGCGCTTTCCCTGACGAAATAACATGAAAGGAGCCACACCATGAATGGCCTCGGCGGATTGAACAAGTCGGAACATGGCGTCGGAATCGGCCTCGTGCAGCTTCAGCTTCCTATCACCGCGACACGGGAAGACCTTGCGCGCCAGGCGCAGGTCATCGTCGATCTTGTTGCCAAGGCGCGGCGCAATCAGCCAAGCATGGATCTGGTCATCTTTCCGGAATATGCCCTGCATGGCCTCTCCATGGATATCAATCCCGAGATCATGTGCACGCTCGACGGACCGGAGGTCGCAGCCTTCAAGAAGGCCTGCAAGGAGAATGCGATCTGGGGCTGCTTCTCGATCATGGAGCTGAACCCCGAGGGCATGCCCTATAATTCCGGCATCGTCATCGACGACAAGGGCGAGCTGAAGCTCTATTACCGCAAGATGCACCCCTGGGTCCCGGTCGAGCCTTGGGAGCCCGGCAATTTCGGCATTCCCGTCATCGACGGGCCGAAAGGCGCCAAGCTCGCACTTATCATTTGCCACGACGGCATGTTCCCGGAGATGGCGCGCGAATGCGCGTATAAGGGTGCGGAAATCATGATCCGTACGGCTGGCTACACGGCGCCGATCCGCGAAAGCTGGAAATTCACCAACCAGTCGAACGCCTTCTGCAATCTCATGGTCACGGCGAGTGTCTGCATGTGCGGCTCGGACGGTACCTTTGACTCGATGGGCGAAGGCATGATCTGCAATTTTGACGGCTCGATCATCGCTCACGGCACATCGGGACGCGTCAACGAGATCATCACCGCCGAGGTGCGTCCGGATCTCGTGCGCGAAGCTCGCCTTGGCTGGGGCGTCGAAAACAACATCTACCAGTTCGGCCATCGTGGCTACGTCGCGGTCGCCGGCGGCGCCGGTGATGCGCCCTACACCTACATGCACGATCTCATCGCCGGCAAATACCGCCTCCCTTGGGAAGATCAGGTGAAGGTCACGGACGGTACGTCCTGCGGCTTCGACAAGCCGGCGCGTCGCTACGGCGAAACATTCAAACTCGCGGGTGAATAGGAGAGAAGACGATGGACGCCGTGGTTGAAACCAAAGGACATTATATCGACGCCGACCCCTATGCCTGGCCCTATAATGGCGCGCTGCGGCCTGACAATACCGCCCTCATTATTATCGATATGCAAACGGATTTCTGCGGCAAGGGTGGGTATGTCGACCACATGGGTTACGACCTGTCGCTGGTGCAAGCGCCGATCGAGCCGATCAAGAAAGTATTGGCCGCCATGCGGGCCAAAGGCTATCACATCATCCACACGCGCGAGGGCCACCGCCCCGATCTTGCCGACCTGCCGGCCAACAAGCGCTGGCGCTCGCAGCGCATCGGTGCAGGCATTGGCGATCCCGGGCCTTGCGGGCGCATCCTCACACGTGGCGAGCCGGGCTGGGACATCATTCCCGAACTCTATCCGATCGACGGCGAAACGATCATCGACAAGCCCGGCAAGGGTTCGTTCTGCGCTACCGATCTGGAACTGATCCTCAACCAGAAGCGTATCGAAAATATCATCCTGACCGGCATCACCACCGACGTCTGCGTTTCCACCACCATGCGCGAGGCGAACGACCGCGGCTATGAATGCTTACTTCTCGAAGACTGCTGCGGTGCGACCGACTACGGCAACCACCTTGCCGCCATCAAAATGGTGAAGATGCAGGGCGGTGTCTTCGGGTCGGTCTCGAATTCAGAGAAGCTTGTGAGCACGCTGCCATGAGCACCGTCCGCGACACTCCCCTCCCGCAAGCCGGCAAGGCCGTCGGCATCGACACAATCGACATGACGATGCGCTTCGGCAGCTTCACTGCCCTCGATCATGTGTCAATCAAGATACCCGCAGGCAGCTTTCACGCGCTGCTCGGCGAAAACGGCGCCGGCAAGTCGACGCTCGTCAAATGCATCATGGGTTTCTACCACGCGACATCGGGCGCGCTTTCCGTCGATGGTCGCGAGGTGGCGATCGCCTCGCCCAAGGACGCCGCGACCTATGGACTCGGCATGGTCTACCAGCATTTCACGCTGGTTCCCTCACTGACCGGGGCAGAAAATCTCGTCATCAGCCGCGCCGAGGTGCCTGCGATCATCAACTGGGCGAAGGAACGCAAGGATCTCGCCGCCTTCATGGAGCGCATGCCCTTCAAAATCCCGCTCGATCGTCCGGTGAGCGAGCTTGCCGCCGGCGAGAAGCAGAAGCTTGAAATCGTCAAGCAGCTCTATCTCGGCCGCTCCTTCCTGGTGCTTGACGAGCCGACCTCGGTACTAACGCCTGCCGAAGCCAACGAGATGCTCAGCCTCGTGCGCGCCATGACCGAGCGCGGCGAGCTGACCGTGCTGATGATCTCCCACAAATTCCACGAGGTCACGAAATTCGCCGACGCCGTCTCCATCCTGCGGCGCGGCAAGCTCGTCGGCACCGGCAAGGTGGGTGAGCTTTCCACGGCCGACATGGCGGCTATGATGATCGGCGACGTCAAATTGGCCGAACTCGATACCCGCGTTCCGGTTTCCGAAACCGCCAAGCCGGTGCTGACGGTCGAGCAGGTCAAGGCGCCGGATCGGTCCGGCCTCAAGACCATCGAGATCGAGAATCTTACAGTCCGCTCGGGCGAGATCGTCGGCATTGCCGGGATATCGGGCAACGGCCAGAGGGAACTGACGGAGATCCTCGCCGGCCAACGGCCGACCGGTACCGGCCGCGTCAGCGTCAAGGGCGAGGCCTACGGCGCGACACGTCCGGAAACCCGCAAGAACAATGTCCGTTTCATTCCCGAAGAGCCGCTGCAGAATGCTTGTGCGCCACGCATGACAGTCAGTGAAAACCTCGCCTTCCGCACCTTCGATCTGAAGGCAGATGGTAAGGATGCGATCTGGCTGAACAAAGGCAAGATGAAGAAGCGCGCTACTCACCTGATCTCCGATTTCAAGGTCAAGACGGCTTCCTCTTCGTCGCCGATCGCAGCGCTTTCGGGCGGCAATGTGCAACGCGCTGTGCTCGCCCGCGAACTGACCGGCGAAGTGGATTTGCTGATCGTCTCGAACCCCTGTTTCGGTCTCGATTTCTCCGCCGTTGCGGAGATTCGCGCCCGCATCATGAAAGCCCGTAATTCCGGTACGGCCGTGTTGCTACTGTCCGAAGATCTCGACGAGCTGCTCGAAATGTCCGATCGCATCATGGTGATTTCCGAAGGCAAACTGGTCTACGAGACGCCGGCACGGTCTGCCGATATCGGCGTCATCGGCGCGCATATGGCGGGGCATCACTGATGGCGGAGATCAAGGCAGAACCCTTCGCCTTTCCGGTGAAGCACGACCAGCTTGCCCTCATCGTCATTGACATGCAGCGCGATTTCGCCGAGCCAGGCGGCTTCGGCGCCAGCCTCGGCAATGATGTCAGCCGGATCACCAGGATCGTGCCCGATGTCAAACGTCTCATTCAGGGCTTCCGCAATGCCGGCCTGCCGGTCATCCATACGATGGAATGCCATCGGCCCGACCTCTCGGACCTGCCGCCGGCAAAAAGGGACCGTGGCAACCCGACGCTCAGGATCGGCGATGAAGGCCCCATGGGCCGGATTCTGATTTCCGGGGAGCCCGGCACGGCGATCCTGCCGGCGCTTGCGCCAGTGAAGGGCGAAGTGGTTATAGAAAAGCCTGGCAAGGGCGCCTTTTACGCCACCGAATTCGGTGAAGTACTGCAACGCAAGGGTATCAGGCAGCTCGTCTTTGCCGGCGTGACGACCGAGGTCTGTGTGCAGACGACTATGCGCGAGGCGAACGACCGCGGTTACGAATGCCTGCTCGCCGAGGAGGCAACGGAAAGCTACTTCCCCGAATTCAAGGCCGCAGCCATCGCCATGATCCGCGCCCAAGGCGCGATCGTCGGCTGGACAGCCCATGTCGACGATATCCTGGAGAGCATCGCCCATGCCTGAAACGACCCGCGAACTCCTGACTTCAGATGGCTGGAAGACACTTGAATTCGGCCCCTTCCGCGATGAAGTGACCATCCACTGGATTCGCCCCTTCGAAGGCGATCAGCCGGGCGTGGCGCTTCTGAAATACGAAGCAGGCGCATCCGTTCCCCATCATCGGCACGAGGGGCTCGAAACCATTCTCGTCCTCGATGGCGTGCAATCCGACGAGGCGGGCGATTACGGTCGCGGCAGCTATATCGTCAATGCACCCGGTACCGAACATTCGGTCTGGAGCGATACCGGTTGTGTCGTGCTGATCCAGTGGGACCGGCCGGTGAAAATATTGGACGACGAAGCAGCGTGAATTGTAAGGTTCCTGCTTCGTCGCCCTGAAAGCTCGGCAAGGCTGGCGGATAGGCAAGCCCTCCGTTCAGATTTTCTCAGGCCGATTGGATAGCCTTGATGCGGTCGAGCCCGCCAACGACCGGGGCGAAATCGTCCCAGACGCCCTGCGCGCCCTTCTGCCATTCCTCCAGAGCTTCCGGCTTCAGCAGCTTGCCTCCGTTCTTCAGCGAGATTTCCACCGAGGCCGCCTCGTCATCGACAATCAGTTGATTGAAATAGGCTGCACCTTCTGTGGAGGCTTGCTGGAAGACAGCCTTCTGCTCGTCATTCAGGCCACCCCAGAAGGTCGAGGAGTAATAGATTATGCCTGAAGCCCAGATGTGGCCGGTCTCGGTCATGTAGGGCACCACTTCATAGAGTTTGAAACCGGCATAGGCCGATTTGGTGAGGTCCATGGCGTCGGCAACACCGGTTGCCAGCGCATTATAGGTCTCGGTGATCGGGATGCCGATCGGCGTCGTGCCGAAGGCGCTCCAGAGCTTGGTGTGCAGCGGGCTCTGGATGACCCGGATGCGCTTGCCCTTCAGCTGTTCCGGACGCGTCACCGGCTCCTTGGTGAGCAGATGACGGGCACCGTAATTGATGAAATCGCCGACGACAAAATTCTGCGCCTGCAGCTTGCCCTTCAGATCGGCCCCGACATCCCCGCTGACGGTACGGCGGACATGGTCGGCATCGCGGAACAGGAAGGGAAGGTCGAGTATCTGCAACTCCGGCGCCCAGCCGGACAGCGAGGAAACCGTTGAAAGGCCGGCATGGATCGAGCCGAGGCGAACGCCTTCCGCCACTTCCTTTTCGCCGCCGAGCGCACCGCTCTTGACGATGTTGAACTTGAACTGACCCGGCAGCTTGGCTTCGACCAGCTCGCTGATCTTCACCCAGATTTTCGTCTCCGGCTTATCGTCGCCGAGCAGCGAGGCAATCGTGATCGTCGTCGTGCGGGCAGCCGCCGTGCGGACGAGGGCCGGAGCGGCAAGGGCTGTACCGGCAAGCGCGGCGGTCTTCAGGAAATTGCGTCGGTTGAGATTGTCCATGAATAGGGTCCTGTCGGTTAGAAGATGATCGCCCAGGCGCAAAGGACTGCGAGGGAAACGAGAAGAGCAAGCAGATAGGGAACAACCGCCTTGAAGAGGGCGGAAGCTGGAATGCGGGTCACGCCGCTGACGACGAAGATCAGCATGCCGAGCGGCGGTGTCAGGCCGTGGATCATCAGGTTGACGACGATGATGACGCCGAAATGAATGGGATCGATGCCTGCGGCGACGGCGGCAGGCAGCAGGATCGGCCCGAAGAGCAGGATCGCAGCGCCGATGTCGAGAACGAGGCCAACGACCAGCAGGATGACGTTGGACAGCAGGATCACCGCGAGCGCACTGCCGCCAAGCACCGTCGTCAGGTGTGAGATCAGGCCCGAGACATCATCGACAGCCAGAAGGAAGGCGAATGGACCGGCCGTGCCGATCAGCAGGCCGATCGCCGCGGCTTCCACGGCAGCCTGGCGGAAGGCGGCATAAAGCGAGAGGACGCCAAGCCGCGCACCGATGCCGAGCAGGAAGGTGTAGAAGGCCGCCAGGGCCGCGGCTTCCGTCGTCGTCACGATGCCGATGCGAATGCCGACCACGACGATGACACCGAGACCGAAGGCGGGGATTGCCTGGATAGCTGACTGCCAGCGCTGCACCGACGTGGCTCGCGGCAGCGGCGCCTGATCGCGGACCGTCAGATGGATGGCGACCGCAAGGCAGATCGCCATCAGACCACCGGCGAAGAAGCCACCGACCAGCAGGGAGCCAACCGAAAGATTGGTGGCGGTTGCCAGGATCAGGAAGGCGATCGACGGCGGGATGACATTGTCCAGCACCGAGGTCGCTGCGATGATCGCTGCGGCCTTTGCCGGCGGATAACCATGGCGGACGAGCTCCGGCTGGAAGGTGGACGCACCGAAGGCGGCATTGGCAACTGAAGAGCCGGAGGCACCGGAAAATAGCACGCTGGTGAGCAGCGTCGTTTGAGCGAGACCGGCACGGCGGTGACCGACCATGGCGGCGGCAAAGCGTACCAACTGGTTGGCAACGCCCGATGCCGTCAGCAAACCGCCGGCAAGCAGGAAGAAGGGGATGGCAAGCAGCAGGAATTTCGAGATGCCGGTGACGGTCGACGACACGATCGCCGGCTCCGGTAGGCTGCTGCCGAAGGCGATCACCACATAGGCAGCCGCCAGGAAGGCATGCGGCAAGGGTGCTGCGAGCACGAGGCCTATAGCAGCGATCAGGCCGAGGAAGATGCTGGGCGGCCAGTCGAGTTCGACGGAGACGAAGGGAATGCCAGCATAGAATGCGGCACCGATAGCGATGGAAAGGAGGACCGGCAACGCTTTTCCTTCGACGATGCGTTGCAGCAGAAGGACGATGAGGATCAACGCGCCGCCCACGCCGAGAAAGCCGAAGCGGATCCATTCCGGTACGCCAAGCGTCGGGGATATGCCACCGAGCATGGTCATGATCTCGTTGCCCCCGAAACTCAGGATCAAGCCGGACAGCACGGTAAAGACATCGGCTGCGATCTGCGTTACCGGGCGCAGCCGCTCTGGCAGCATGTTGACGAAGACATCGAGACGCATGGCAAGCGCGCTGTTGAGACTGAGCGGTGCGCCGAGCGCGATCAACAACACATGCAGCCAGATGCCGAGATCTTCCGCGCCAATAAAGCCGGCTGCGAAAAAATAGCGCATGCAGACCGTGACCAGCACCATGAAGAGCAGCATAGCGAGCACAAGGGCGGCGCTCACGCCGAGCACGCCTTCGATCGCCCTCAGGATACGGGCAGCAAGCCCGTCACCTGTCGTCTCCTGTTCGGCGGGGTGGAATTCGCTTGCTGCCACTGAACTTGCTTTCTTCGGAGGGTCAGGCGCTCTTGACGGTGGAAAGGTCGCGATCGAAGAGCGTCGACCAGGTGTAGTTGCGCGCCTTCGACACTTCCCTGCTGACATCGAGACGCGGCAGAACCTTTTCGCCGAAACGATAGGCTTCCTCAAGCAGCGGCATGCCGGAAAGAATGAAGGTTTCGACGCCCGCCTTCTGATATGCCTCCAGCGTGCGCAGCACCGTATCGGGCGAGCCGACGATTGCCGTGCCGGGACCGGGTCGTACCAGGCCGATGCCGGCCCAGAGATTGGGAGCAACTTCAAGATCGCGCAGGTTGGCCGGCTTCAGGCCGCCATGCAGCGCCGTCATTCGCTGCTGGCCGACGGAATCACTGCGGGCAACAAAACGCTGGTTGGCGGCAATCGCCGCATCGTCCATGCGGTCGTAAAGGTCGGCGGCAGCTTCCCACGCCTTTTCATCCGTATCGCGCACGATCACATAAAGGCGGATGCCATATTCGAGTTCGCGCTCGTATTGGGCGGCACGCGCCTTCACCGCCTCGATCTTGCCGTTGATCTGCTCCGGCGTTTCACCCCAGGAAAGATAGGTATCGACGTGCTTTGCCGCGACATCGAGCGCCTTGTCGGAGGAGCCGCCGAACCAGAGCGGCGGCGGGGCGATGCTTTCACCGACAGGCAGCGCGAGTTTGGCGCCGTCGGTGGAGAAATACTTGCCCTGATAGGTGATGCTTTCGCCAGCAAAAAGGCGATGCCAGAGCTGCAGATATTCGTCCGCCATGTCGTAACGCTCGTCATGCGGCAGCATCATGCCGTAGGCGCCGAGCATCTTGGCGTCGCCTGAAACGACATTGATCAACAGGCGACCGTGCGCGAACTCCTGGAAGGTTGCCGCCATCTTGGCAAGCAATGTCGGCGCGACGAGACCGGGATGGATGGCGACGAGGAAACGCAGTCGTTCGGTATGGGAAAGCAGCGCGCTTGCCAGCACCCAGACGTCATGGGCGCCGGTCGCAAAGAGTGCCCCAGTGTAACCCAGATGATCGTAAGCCTGGGCGAGTTGCTTGTAGTAGCCGTAATCGACCTGACGCGAGCCTTCCGGCTGCCATGGATAGGCGCCGTCAGGCGCGCACATATACCAGAAGACGTTCATTCCCGGCTCCTCATTTCGTTGCTTCCAACAGCCTGCTAATGGCAACCGCGCGATCAAAATGGCCGTGGCGAAAGAGCGTGTCGGCTTCCTCCTGCTGCTCGGCCAGCACTGCCGCATCGATCGGCACTACCGAGAAGTCGCGCGAGCGCACCACCCTCTCCCAGGCCTCAGCGTCGGTACCGCTGCGGTCGTGCTCTGCCAGAAGGTGGGCTGCTCTGACCTGATCGGTGGCAATCTCGCCACCAATCCGGGCAAGCTCCGAGGCGATAGCTGCGATCTCGGCGGGAGAGAGCCCGACGCGCGCGAGGCTCCAGAACAGCGACCGGTTGGGAATGGCGGCACCACAACGAACGAGGAGACGGAGATCGTCGCGGCCGATCGCCTTCTCCAGCCGCGGCGACATCGCAACCCACGCATCGACCCTTCCCTCCAGCAGTTCCGTCAGGGAATCCTGCGTGCCGATTTCGATGCGCTCGACATCTCCAAGTGCAAGGCCCTCGCCCTCCAGACTGCGGGCGAGCAGATAGGTGTGAAACGAACCATCGATCAGGGAAATCCTGCGTCCGGCGAGATCGGCCACCGAACCGATATCGCTGCCGGCACGTACAAAGATCGCGCCATTGGCCGGCCGCGGCGCCGATGCGGCGACGTATTCAACATGAAGGCCACGGGCATCTGCCTCGATCGGCGGCGTCGAGCCGGTTCCACCGATATGGATCGCGCCGCTTTCCAGCAACGAGGCAGTGTCCCGGCCTTCACCATAGGGAACGAAGACCGGGTCGAGCCCGGCGAAAGCACCCGGCCATAGGCTGGCGAGCCTCAAGTGGAGATTGTTGGGATGGACACCGATTCTCATCTTCATTCCGGTCAGTGATTGGCCTTGCGATCAATCTACTTTTTTATAAATTGAAAGCGAGAAAAGTCGTCCCGGAAGCCTGCGAGAATCAAGATCAAAAGCCTATCAAATCTACCGATAATAATAAAATCTTTTACCGCCGATACGCCTGCGAGGCGGCCGAGCATTGAAATCTCCAAGCAGTCACTTTACTTTTTTATAGAACAAAAGAGGTGACCATGACCAAGCCCGTGTCATCGAGGGTCTGTCGCAGCATAGGAGAGGCGAGCGAACTTCTGAAGCTGATCGCCAACGCGAACCGGCTGGCGATCGTCTGTTATCTGATGGAAACCGAGGCATCGGTCTCAGTGCTCGAGGAAGAACTCGGCATTCGCCAGCCAACGCTTTCACAACAGCTTGCGGAACTGCGCGCGGCAGGCATCATCGGAGGACGCCGCGATGGCAAGGCGATTGTCTATCGCGTTTCTGATCAGAGGGTTGAAACCATCGTTTATACGCTGCGGGATATGTTCTCCGGCCTCGACGACGTCACCGGCCGTTTCGGAATGGCAAAGCTGCCGGTCGATGAAGTAATGTTCGACTGAGCGTCCGATGATCGACTTCTATACCTGGATCACGCCGAACGGCCTGAAGATATCGATCGCGCTCGAGGAATTCGGCCTTCCCTATAAAGCCCACGCGATCGATATTACCAAAGGCGATCAGTTTTCCGCCGACTACGTGGCAATCAATCCAGGCAGCAAAATCCCAGCCATCGTCGACCACGAAACCGGTATCACACTCGCTGAATCCGGGGCCATCCTCCTCTATCTCGCCGAAAAGACGGGACGCTTCCTGCCGCGTGAAGGTGCAGCCCGCCATCATACGATCGAATGGCTAATGTGGCAGATGGGCGGCTTCGGGCCGACGCTCGGCCATGCCCATTATTTCCGGACCTACAATGAAGGCCGCGCACCCTTCGCCGAAGAGCTTTTCCGCAAAGATACGATAAGGCTCTATGAAACGCTCGACGCAAGACTTGAAGGCCGGGGATATCTTGTCAGCGACTATTCCATCGCCGACATGGCCGTCTGGCCCTGGGTTTCGCGTTTTGTGCGCCACAAGATCGACCTGAGCGACTTCCCGAACGTCCGCCGCTGGTATCTGCAGCTTGCGGCCCGGCCGCAGGTGAAGCGCGGCTACGAAGTACCGCATTTCACCGCCCCGGTTCCGCTTCCGCCAGGTGTCTGATCATTGGTGTCGGGTAGGCAGTCGGCCTATCGCGTAAACATCAGCCGCATGCGCGCCAGAATACCCTTCACGCCCGGGATGGAGGTGGCTCTCAGATGGCGGGCGACGACACCCGCATCGACCCGTGCTCCGAAATGGCAGGAGCAGACGAGCCCGTGCAGCTGGCGATCGTTAAGATCGAAGAAGCTCTGGGCGTCCCCATAAGTATCGCCTTCGAGACCCGCGGCACGCAGAACCGGATCGTCATAGGCTACCGATATGGGTGACCCGGTGATCCTCATCAGTATCCGCTGGTCACGGGGTAGATATTCGGTTTCCCGAAGGGTAACGAGCGAACGCGCAGGATCGCCTTCCAG
Source organism: Rhizobium viscosum (assembly GCF_014873945.1). Classification (NCBI taxonomy): domain Bacteria; kingdom Pseudomonadati; phylum Pseudomonadota; class Alphaproteobacteria; order Hyphomicrobiales; family Rhizobiaceae; genus Rhizobium; species Rhizobium viscosum. Next base: position 475,281 of record NZ_JADBEC010000002.1, read on the forward strand.
AAGCTCCGCCCACCGGTCCAACCGCTCGGCGCGAGACAGTTGTGGCGCGGTACGGCTGACCTTGGCTATAGCCTTGAGCTGATCGACTGCGTATTGTTCCATGACGGCCTCCTATTTGGAAAAATAGACTGCACGCCCCCTTCAGAAGGTTGATCCCAACTACGCTGCCTGTCCAATCACGTTTGAAGAATCGTATCTCTTGAATGCAGGCAGAATCCCGCCCACTCAGGCGAATTCGCTTTGTCGCGAAGAGGTCCGCGGATGGGCGACGTGCTTCCGGACGACACTCTCCTTGCTGTCGAGTTCTTCCAGCAGAACGTCATAGCTCCAGAGATCGGCAAGGTGCTGCAGAACGAGCTTCAGATCCTCCTCTTCCAAGAACTCGTCATTGGTGGCTCGGTGCTGCAACAGCAATCTGCGGTCACCTGCGAGATCGACGTCGACGATCTCAATGGCCGGGTCGGTATGACCGATATCGTAATCGCGGGAGAGTTGCCGGCGGATACGCCGATAACCGCGCTCGTCATGGATCGCGGAAACCAGGATACCCTCCTGAACCTCCGGATCGTCGTGGAGCTGGAACATGCGCCACCGGCGCATGAGGCTTGGACTCAGGAACTGGCTGACGAAACTCTCGTCGCGGTAGTTGGCCCAGATATCACGCAGGACTGCCATCGGATCGCCCCGTCCGGCGATGTCCGGAAACCAATCGCGGTCTTCGCCAGTCGGCTCCGTCACGATGCGCTCGATATCCTGCATCATCGCAAAGCCCAACGCATAGGGATTGAAGCCCGAGAAACGCCGATCATCGTACATCGGCTGGAACACGACATTGGTGTGCGATTTCAGAAACTCGAAATGGTTGCCGTCGCTGAGCTGCCCGCGCTCGTGCAGGCGCTGCATGATGTTGTAGTGGACGTAGGTGGCGGTTCCCTCATTCATCACCTTGGTCTGGCGCTGGGGATGGAAATACTGGGCAACGTGGCGCACGATGCGCAAGATCTCGCGCTGCCAGGGATGCAGCCGGGGCGCGGATTTTTCGAGGAAGTAAAGGATATTGTCCTGCGGCAAGCCAAGTGCGGCGCGCCGGTGCTCGAGATCGCGATCGGACTTGTTGCGCTTGAGGCCGACGGGCACGGTGCGCCAGAGATCGTTGAAGATCTTCTCCTCGTGCGCACGGCGCTCCTGCAGCCGCTTTTCTTCCTGCCGGAGGTCTACCTGAGTTTTGCCTGCGTATCGGTGCACGCCATGCGACATCAATGCATGTGCGGCATCGAGCGTGCGCTCGACAGCCACTTCGCCATATCGTTCTTCGCAACGGGAGATGTAGCTCTTGGCGAAGTCGAGATAATCGAGAATGCCCTCGGCATCTGTCCAGAGCTTGAACAGATAGTTGTTCTTGAAGAAATGGTTATGGCCGAAGGCAGCGTGCGCAATGACCAGCGTCTGCATGGTCGCCGTGTTCTCCTCCATGAGATAGGAGATGCAGGGCGAACTGTTGATGACGATCTCATAAGCGAGGTCGCGCATGCCACGGCGATAAAAGGCCTCGTGATGAGCAAAATGCTTGCCGAAGGACCAGTGGCGATAGAAGAGTGGCATGCCTGTCGAGGAATAGGCATCGAGCATCTGTTCCGATGTGATGACCTCGATCTGGTTCGGATAGACATCAAGCCCCAGTTCCCCAAGCGCAATGTCTTCACAGGCATCATGAATGCGCTGCAGGGTCGGAAAATCCCAGTCAGCCCCTTCAAACAGAAGCTTTTCCTTGTGCCGCGTGCTGGTCTTCATGGCGTGGCCCCTGCCTTGGCGGCTTTCTTCTGAAACAGGTCATGGAAAACAGGGAATATCTCGTTCCTGCGGCAGACCTTGCGCATGGCAAGAGGCAGTGCTGCGGAGCGGATCTCCTGATAGAGAGTCCAGAGCGGCGACCTCGACATTGAGGAATCCCCGTCTTCCTCACCGACTTCGATATAGGCGAAGTATTGGCAGGCGGGCAGGATTTCCTGCTGCAGCAGCTGGCCGGTCAGAGCGCCGTCGGAATAGGAATTGTCGCCATCGGAGGCCTGCGCCGCATAGATGTTCCATTCCGTCGGATCGAAGCGCGCGGCAACGATCGAGCGCATCACTGCCAACGCACTGGAAACCAGCGTGCCGCCTGTCGCCGGGCTATAGAAGAAAGTCTCCTCATCGACTTCCTCCGCCTTTTCCGTATGGCGGATGAAGACGATCTCCACCTTCTCGTAACGCTGCGACAGGAAGAGATAGAGGAGCAGGTAGAATCGCTTGGCGAGATCCTTCATATGCTCACTCATGGAACCGGACACGTCCATGAGGCAGAACATCACCGCCTTGACGACAGGCTTCGGTGTGTTTTCAAAGCGCCGGTAGCGGACGTCGAGCGGGTCGATATAGGGGATGCGCTTGCTCTTGAGCGTCAGCGTCCTCAGCCTATCTTCAAGAACAAGGCGCTCTTCCGCATTGTCACATTCGTCGATCTGCTTCTGGAGCGCCTCTATTTCCTCCACCTTCGGGCGATGGAGCGCCAGGCGCCGCATCATGGCAAGGCGTGTCGTGCGCCCGACAGCGATGTTGGAGGGGGAGCCGGAGACAGAAAAACCGGCCCTTTGTGGCGTCACCTCCTCGGTCTCGCTCAGTCGCCGCTTGGCGAGATCAGGCAATTCCAGATCCTCGAGGAAGATGTTGAGGAACTCCTCCCGGGTCAGGACGAAGCGGAAGCCGTCTTCGCCGTCGCCCTCCCCCGCCTCGGACGATCGGCCGCCGCCCGATGCCGGCGGACGCTTTATGAAATCACCTTCGACGAATTTCTGATTACCGGGAAGGATACGATCCTGAATTCCCCCTCCGCCCCGGTGAAGGCCCGGTTCGGCCATGCCGCCGATCGGAAGAGTGACCTCACCGCCATCAAGCACATCGCGGATGGAGCGGTTTTGCAAAGATCGTTTAACCGCTTGTTCTACGGCGTCCTTGGCACGCCGTAAAAACCGTTGTCTATTTTCTAAACTTTTACCGCGCGGATTGAGCCGCCGGTCAATGATGTGCATGTTTGCTCCTAATGGGTACTCGCCGGACAGCCTACCTAACTCGCCTGCTTGACGCGCATGTACCATTCCACCAGCCGGCGAACCTGCCGTTCGGTATAATCCCGCGCGACCATGCGCGAGACGAACTCACTGTGTTTCTTTTCGGTCTCGCTATCCTTCTTCGATCCGAAGGAGATGACCGGCAGCAAATCCTCAACCTGCGAAAACATCCGCTTTTCGATCACTTCCCGGATTTTTTCATAACTGGTCCAGGATGGGTTCTTGCCGCCATTGTGGGCGCGCGACCTGAGGCAGAACTTGACGATCTCGTTGCGGAAATCCTTAGGATTGGCGATGCCCGCGGGTTTTTCGATCTTCGTTAGCTCCTGGTTCAGAAGTTCGCGGTCGAGCAACTGTCCTGTATCGGGGTCCTTGAAATCGACGTCCTCGATCCAGGCATCGGCGTAATCGACGTAACGGTCGAACAGATTCTGACCGTAATCAGAGTAGGATTCCAGATAGGCCTTCTGGATCTCGTTACCGATGAATTCCGCGTAACGCGGCGCCAGTTCTGCCTTGATGAACTCCATATAGCGCTTTTCCGTCTCCTCGGAAAACTGCTCGCGGCGGATCGCCTGTTCCAGAACATACATTAGATGAACGGGGTCGGCACCGATATCCGTTGTGTCGTGGTTGAATGTCGACGCAAGAACTTTAAAGGCGAAACGTGTCGATATTCCGTCCATGCCCTCATCAACGCCTGCTGCATCGCGATATTCCTGTACGCTTCTGGCGCGCGGATCAGTTTCCTTCAGGCTTTCGCCGTCATAGGCGCGCATCTTTGAAAAGAGATTGGAATTCTCATGCTTGCGAAGCCGCGACAGGACGGAGAAGCGGGCCAGCATCTCCAGCGTCGCTGGCGCGCAGGGCGCATCTGCAAGCTCCGAGCCTTCGATCAACTTCTCATAGATTTTCTGCTCCTCCATGACCCGGAGGCAATAGGGAACCTTGATGACGCAGATGCGGTCGATAAAGGCTTCATTGTTCTTGTTAGCCTTGAAAGTCTGCCATTCCGCTTCATTCGAATGGGCAAGGATGATGCCCGAGAACGGGATCGCACCGATATTCTCGGTGCCCATGTAATTGTTTTCCTGCGTCGCGGTCAGCAACGGGTGCAGCATCTTGATCGGCGCCTTGAACATCTCGACGAATTCCAGAATGCCCTGATTGGCGCGATTGAGACCGCCGGAATAGCTGTAGGCGTCTGGATCGTTCTGCGAATAGTGCTCCAGCTTGCGGATATCGACTTTGCCGACCAGCGACGAGACGTCCTGGTTGTTCTCGTCACCCGGTTCGGTCTTGGAAATCGCGATCTGGCGAAGCCGGGACGGTTGGATTTTCACGACGCGGAAGCGTGAGATATCGCCGTCGAACTCGTCTAGCCGCTTGAGGCACCATGGGCTCATCAGGCCGCTAAGGCGGCGGGTAGGGATACCGTATTCTTCCAGCAGCAACGGCCCCATTGCCAGAGGATCGAAGAGATTGAGGGGGCTTTCGAAGACCGGGCTCAAATCATCGCCTGCCTTCAGCACATAGATGGGATTGACCTCCATAAGCTGCTTCAAGCGCTCCGCAAGCGAAGACTTGCCACCGCCGACTGGGCCGAGCAGGTAGAGGATCTGCTTGCGCTCTTCCAGGCCTTGGGCTGCATGCCGGAAGAAGGACACGATCCGCTCGATCGTCTCTTCCATACCGAAAAATCCCGTGAAGGCCGGATAGGTTCGGATCGTCCTGTTCATGAAGATCCGCCCGAGCCGCGAATCCTTGGCCGTATCGATGATCTCAGGTTCACCGATTGCTGCCAGAAGCCGCTCTGTGGCATTGGCATAGGCCATGGGGTCCTTCTTGCATAAGGATAGATAGTCCGCGATAGACATATCCGTCTCGCGGCGAGACTCGTAGTTACGGGTGAACGCATCAAATAGGGAGTTGTTCAGCATAGGCCCTCCTATAAAGGTCTGCCTCAGCGATTTTCGCCTTCGCTAAGTAAGATGGTGCGCCAATGTTCCGAAAGATCAAGGGCTCCGTAGACGGAAATAAGACATGACTGGCATTCCGGCATCGCTACACAAAAAAGTGCGGGCAGGCCGTCAATTTGATCTCTGAAAATTTACCGGCTCTATAGCTTTGAAACTGCGCCAGGAGTATTATTCGCGCGCGGTTTTGAGAGACCGCTAATCCACTGTCATTCCAATGACGTGAACACGTGTCGCCGCGGAATAAGCACAATCTGATTCGCCAAGAGCGACATTTTCTGTCGCCGCAATCCGGTGCGCCTGTAAGAAGGCTCTGCCGAAGCGATAAATCAAGGTAGAGATTACGTTAGCAATGCAACCTATTGTATTTGCGGACGAGCCACCCCGAGATGGCTGTCTCTGCTGCGACCTCTTCGCATCAAGTGCTCGTTTCATGATTGGCCGGGCGAAGCATCGATCAATTTAGCGCGGCTTGACGACTTGTCACTGTCGCGAACTCTCAACCGAGGTTTCTATATGAGGACCCGCTTTGCCGGATAACCGATATGTCAGCTCTCAGACTTGGACGCGCTGAAGGCGGCCCGCTCGATGCCATGACGCTGCAGCTTGTCATAAAAGGTCTTGCGTGGAATGCCGAGTGTTTCGATCGTCCGGCGCACGTCGCCGTCGTTGCGGATCAGCGTTTCGCGGATGATATCGGCCTCATAACGGTCGATCCGCGCCGGCAGAGGTAGGGAGGCCTCTTTGTTATCCATCCCGTTTTGTCGCGTTTCGGCCGGTGCCGCTTCAAGGCCAAGAACAAAGCGCTCGGCAAAATGTGAGAGCTCACGCACGTTGCCCGGCCAGTCATGATCTTTCAGGTGATGATGCAACTGCGGCGAAGCCGCGGGAACCGGACGCTTGAAGCGATTGGCCGCCCGTTCGGTGAAATGGGCGAAGAGGAGCGGGATATCGTCGCGCCGGTCGCGCAGCGGCGGAATGTTGATCGTTACGACATTGAGGCGATAATAGAGGTCCTCGCGGAAATCGCCGCGTTCACGCGGATCGCCGAGATCGATCTTGGCGGCGGCCACGACACGCAGATCGACCGGCCGCACCTCGTTGGTACCGAGCGGCATGACCTCCCGCATCTCCAGGACGCGCAACATCTGCACCTGCGCGGACGCCGGCATGCTTTCGATTTCGTCGAGGAATAGCGTTCCACCGCTCGAATGTTCGATGCGGCCGATGCGTTTCTTCTGGGCGCCGGTGAAGGCCCCGGCCTCGTGGCCAAAAAGCTCACTCTCGATCACGGTTTCCGGCAGAGCGCCGCAATTCAGCGCCACGAAATTTCCGTTCGAGCGGCGGCTCCAGCGATGCAGCAGGCTTGCCACCACTTCCTTGCCGCTGCCGGTTTCGCCAGTCACCAGGACGTCGACATCGGTGTCGGCGATCTGCCGGAGCGTTCGTCGCAGGCGCTCCATGGCAGGCGTCTGGCCAATCAGCGGCAGGTCGCCCTGCGCCTGCTCGGCCGCTTCGCGCAGCGACCGATTGTCGAGCACGAGCCCGCGCTTTTCAGCGGCACGATGCACGCTTTGCACCAGCCTGTCGGCTGCGAAGGGCTTGGTGATGAAGTCATAGGCCCCGTCCTGGATTGCCTTGACGGCCATCGGGATATCGCCATGCCCTGTGACCAGGATTACCGGCAGGTCTTCATCCAGCCGGCGGATACGATCGAAGAGCTGCAGACCATCGATATGCGGCATGCGGATATCGGAAACAACGACCCCGCAAAAATCCGCGTTCAGATCCTTCAACGCTTCGGTAGCAGCGGAAAAGGTCGAAACAGAAAAGCCGGCAAGCTCCAGCGTCTGTTTCGTCGCCTTCAGGAGATCCTTGTCGTCATCGATAAGGAAGACGGGGATTGCTTCACTCATGCCTGTGCTTTCTGCAGATGAACGGTAAAGCGGGTGCCGCTCTCGTTGCTGTCGACCTCGATACGGCCGCCATAATCGGCAACGATATCCTTGGAGATGACGAGACCAAGGCCTAGGCCCTTTTCCTTCGAGGTATTGAAAGGCGAAAAGAGCGAGCCGAGGATGTCCTCCGATATGCCGGGACCGTTATCGACGACTGTCACCGCCACCTCGCTGTCCGTCTCCTCGCAGAAGACCTCAACCTTCGCGCCCTCCCTGCCTTCCAGCGCTTCCAGCGCGTTCTGGAAAAGGTTGATCAGCACCTGCTCCAGCCGGATGCGATTGCCACTCACTTTCAGACCGACCGACGGCAGCCTGATATCGAGCGCATCCAATCGGCCGGCAAACCGGCTCCGCAGCAGAACGACTGCGCCTTCGATGACGGCGCGTAGTTCTATCGGTTCCGCCGCAGTGCGGCCTTTGCGGGCAAAGGCCTTCAACTCCTCGGTGATGGTGCCGATGCGCTCCGTCAGGCTGGCAATCGCATCGAGATTGTCGTCGGCCGGTCCCGGCTGCTGGCGTTTGAGGAAGGTTCGGGCATTGTCGGCATAGGCGCGGATCGTTGCGACCGGCTGGTTGATCTCATGCGCCACGCCTGCGGCGACCTGTCCGAGGATCGCCAGGCGATTTGCCTGCACGAGTTCCTGCTGCACCACCTGTAGCCTTGCTTCGGTGGCGCGATGGTCCGTTATCTCCTCCTGCAGACGGTCACGGGCGCGGCTCAGGTCCTGAGTGCGCTCCAGCACCCGGCGCTCCAGCTCCTCGCGGGCGGCGCGCTCGGTCGCGATACGCATGACGACGATCTGGCGGCGACGCAGCAGGAAGGTCATGATTGCCAGCACGGGAATGAGAGCGGCCAAAGTCAGCAGCCGCCATTCACGCACCGAAGAGGCGATCGGCGCTTCGGTCGGCACGAGATATTCGAGTTGCCAGGATGTCGACGGCACCTCCGTGCGCAATCGCAGGAATTCGCCCTCCCCGGCGCCCGGCATGACGGCATGGACGATTGTGGCTCCAGGCCTCAGCGCTTGCCGCTCCTCGATCGGGAGGGGCAGCAACGGCGCCTCGCCGAATTGCAAGCTCGTCCTGATCGCCGCAAGGCTTTCCTGCGGCAGAGGCTTCGCCGTCATAAAACGCCAGGACGGCAGGCTGGTGATGAGCACGACGCCGTGCTCATCGATGACATAGGCAGGCCGGACCGCATCGCGCCAGTCGGATTCCAGCTGATCGAACTCCATCTTGACGACGACGACGCCAAGCGGATCAGCGGCATCCCCGACCCGCCGGGAAATATAAAGGCCCGGCCGGTTGCTGACATTGCCAAGCGCGAAATGCTCCGCCGTGCCCGTTTCCATCGCGCGGCGGAAATAATCGCGGAAGGAATAGTCGTTGCCGACAAAACTTAAGGGCTCCTGCCAGTTGCTGGACGCGATCGCGATGCCGTTCCTGCCGGTTACATAGAGAACAGAGGCGCGGGTGCCGGCGACAAGGCTCTGGAGCTTGCGGTCAAGCCCCATGACAGCCTCTCCCTGCCCCGAGGCCAAAGCATCTCGCACCTGCTGGTCATCGGCAAGGAGCAGCGGCAGAGCCCGCGGCCCTTCGAGCACGGCACGCAGCAGCGCCACCTTGAGATTGGCGTCGGTCTGCCCCTGATCCTCCAGCGCTGCAATTGCCTGCAGGCGGCCATAAATGCCGGCGCCGTAAAGGGCCGTTCCGATGAGGACCGCGGCGAGCGCCGCAAAGATCAGCCAGACGGACCGGGAGCGCCGGCCAAGCTGTTCAGGCGTCAGTAAACGTTCGTTTGCAGTCCTCTGGAGCATGGCCGTATTGTGCATATTTTCGCACGGCCAGCAAATCACTTTGTGCGAAAAACCGCACTATTGGATCTGCGCCAACCAGACAGATTCAACAATATCAACGAATTAGGAAATCGGAAGAAACTGGCACGCGCGTTGCAAAACAAGTCCTCATCAGTCGGGAGGCTGTTTGACCATCATGACTTGGCCGTCGCCCTATTGGCGTCCGGCATAGTGGAGGACACCATGGATATTGCAATGCACGCCGCTACAGAACGCGGCAAAACTCCCTTTTACCGGCACCTCTATGTGCAGGTTCTCGCCGCCATCGCCGCCGGCATTCTGCTCGGCCACTTCTACCCTTCTCTCGGCGCTTCGCTGCAGCCACTCGGAGACGCCTTCATCAAGCTCGTGCGCATGGTGATCGCGCCCGTGATCTTCCTGACTGTCACGACCGGCATTGCCGGCATGGCCGATCTCAAGAAGTTCGGCCGCGTGGTCGGCAAGGCGCTCGGCTACTTTCTCGTCTTTTCGACGCTGGCGCTCGTTGTTGGCCTCGTCGTTTCCAACGTGCTGCAGCCCGGTGCCGGCATGCATATCGATCCGGCAACGCTCGATACCAAGGCCGTCAACAATTACGCCGCCCAGGCACATGACGCGACGATCATCGGCTTCCTGATGAACATCATTCCGGACACGATTGTCGGCGCCTTCGCCAAGGGCGACATCCTGCAGGTGCTGTTCTTCTCCGTCGTCTTCGGCATTGCTCTGGGTTCCGTCGGTGAACGCGGCAAGCCCGTGCTCGACTTCTTCCAGGTCCTGACCGCTCCGGTCTTCCGCCTCGTCGCGATCCTGATGAAGTTCGCGCCGATCGGCGCCTTCGGCGCCATGGCCTTTACCATCGGCAAATACGGTATCGGCGCGATCGCCAACCTCGCCTTCCTGATCGGCACCTTCTATCTGACGTCGCTGCTTTTCGTGCTGATCGTGCTCGGCGCGGTTGCCCGCTACAACGGCTTCTCCATCCTGGCGCTGCTCCGTTATATCAAGGAAGAGCTGCTGCTGGTGCTCGGCACCTCGTCGTCTGAAGCCGCCCTGCCCGGTCTGATGAACAAGATGGAACGCGCCGGCTGCAAGCGCTCGGTCGTCGGCCTCGTCATTCCGACCGGCTATTCCTTCAATCTTGACGGCACCAATATCTACATGACGCTGGCAGCCCTCTTCATCGCCCAGGCGACGGATACGCATCTGACCTTCGGCGATCAGATCCTGCTGCTGCTCGTGGCGATGCTGAGCTCCAAGGGTGCCGCCGGCATTACCGGTGCCGGCTTCATTACGCTTGCTGCCACGCTCTCGGTCGTTCCCTCTGTTCCGATCGCCGGCATGGCGCTCATCCTCGGCATCGACCGCTTTATGTCGGAATGCCGGGCATTGACGAACCTCGTCGGCAATGCCGTCGCGACTATCGTCGTGGCCCGTTGGGAAAACGAGCTCGACCAGACCCGCTTCGCTGCCGCAATGGCCGGCAATTTCCGCGACGACAGCGACGCGCTTGTTCCAGTGGCGCAGCCCGCCGAATAGACGCTGGCAAAACAAATCCGCCGCCAGTCATACGATTGGCGGCGGATTTCATTTGGACATGTCCGGATCGTCAGCGATCCCTCAGATTTAAAGCGCCAGACCCGTGCCGCGGTCGAAGATATGGACCTGCTCGCTGGCGATATTGGCCTCGAAACGGGCGCCGTAGCGGGCTGCATAATCCCCATCCACCACGGCCGTGACCGGCTGACCAGCCAAATCAAAGACGACATGCGTCTGGGCACCGGTCGGCTCGACAAGAAGGGTCTGGCCGGCAAGCGCATTTCCATCCCTGCCGCCCGGCGTCAGATGCTCGGGACGCAGGCCGACGGTCACCGCTTGGCCGGGACGGACCTTGCGGTCCGGCGCGATGCGGATCGCCGTGCCATCCGAAAGACGCGCCGCCGGCTTACCGTTTTCGCCTTCCACCGTGCCATCGAGCATATTCATCGCCGGCGATCCAATGAACGCAGCGACGAAGAGATTTGCCGGCTTCCTATAGAGTTCGAGGGGTGTACCCTGCTGCTCCACCCTGCCGTGATTGAGCACGACGATACGGTCGGCAAGCGTCATCGCCTCGATCTGGTCATGCGTGACATAGATCGAAGTCGTCTTGACCTTCTGGTGCAACGTCTTGATTTCCGAGCGCATCTGCACACGCAGTTTGGCATCGAGGTTGGACAATGGTTCGTCGAACAAGAAGACGGCGGGATTTCGCACGATGGCGCGTCCCATAGCAACGCGTTGGCGCTGACCGCCGGAGAGCTGGGCCGGCTTGCGGTCGAGCAACTGGGCAAGATCCAGCATGCGGGCGGCTTCCGCGACGCGGCTTTCGATCTCCGGTTTCGCCACCCCGGCCAGCTTCAAATTGAAGCCCATGTTCTCGGCAACGGTCATATGCGGATAAAGCGCGTAGGACTGGAAGACCATGGCGATGTTGCGTTCGCGCGGCGTCATGCCATTGACGACAGCGCCGCCGATCGTGATCTCACCGTCCGTGATCTCCTCAAGGCCGGCGATCATCCGCAGCAGCGTCGATTTTCCGCAGCCTGACGGCCCGACGAGGGCGACGAAGTCCCCATCCTCGATATCAAGCGAAATGCCGTGGATGACGGCGACCGCGCCATAAGCCTTGCGAATATCGTTCAGTGAAACAGACGCCATGATTGCACCTCCAATGGCTCGGCTCAGGACTTCACGGCGCCGGCGGTCAATCCGGCGATGATGTGCTTCTGGGCGACGAAAAAGACGATGATGGTCGGCAGGATGGTGAGCGTGATGAAAGCCAGCACCAATTGCCATTCCGTGCCGTATTCGCCGCGATAGATCATGATGCCGAGCGGCCAGGGATATTTCGATTCCGAATTCAGCATGATCAGCGGCAGGATGTAACTGTTCCAGCTGCCGACGAAGGAGATGATGCTGACGGTGGCGACGATCGGACGGGAAAGCGGCAGTGAGACATGCCAGAAGAAGCGCAGATAGCCGCAACCATCGACAAAGGCCGCCTGGAACAATTCTTCCGGAAGATTGCGGAAATAGTTGCGAAACAAGAGGATGCTCATACCGAGACCGAAGGCCACCTGCGGCAGCACCACGCCCCAGTAGGTGTTCAATAGGCCGAGATCGCGGATGCGGATGAAGAGCGGCAGGATCGCGGTCGCCGCCGGAAACATCAGGCCGAGCAGGAAATAATTGAGCAGGAAGGACGAGCCGAAGAAGCGGACATGGGCAAAGGCGAAAGCCGCCATGGACGAGACGATCAGCGTCAAGAGAACGGTGAGGGCCGCGATAACAAGCGAATTGCCGATCTGCAGCCAGTAGCGCTCGCCGAAGAGGATGTCGGTATAGTTCGTCCATTGCCATTCCACCGGCAAGCCGAACGGATTGGTGCGCAGATCGCCCAGCGTCTTGAAGCCGCCGAGCGCAGTCGTCAGCAGCGGCACGAGGACGATCGCCGCAATCAGGCTCAGCGACACGTAGAGATAGATGCGGGTCGAAGCGCGCATGCGGATGGAAGAGCTCATATCAGTCATGGCGCATGAAGATCCTTTTATAGCCGAAGGCGAGCGTCACGCAGATGATGAAGAGCACGACGCCGACGGCGCTGCCGAGGCCAACCTGCATGCGCATGACGCCATAGGTGTAGAGGAAAGTGACCATCGTCTGTGTGGAGTTGGATGGCCCGCCGCCGGTCAGCGGCATGATCATGTCGAAGAGCTGCAGGGAGCCGACGACGGCAAAGAAGATCGACAGGCGCAAGGTGGATCCGAGCAACGGCAGCGTGACGTAGCGGAATTTCTGCCAGCCGGTGGCGCCGTCGATCTCGGCCGCTTCGAGCACGCTCTTGTCGACCGATTGCAGGCCGGCGATGAACAGCATCATGTGAAAGCCGAAATATTTCCAGACGATGACGCCGAGCACGGCATAGATCGCCACGTCCTTGTCGGCTAGCACGTAAGGATTGGCAAAGCCGAAGAAATTGGAAATAGCGGCGAACAGGCCATAGTCGCCGTCATAGACGAAACGCCAGATGAGACCAGCTGCAACATCGGCCAGCACATAGGGCAGGAAGAAGATCAGGCGGAAGCCGACGACGCCGGGAACGCGGTGGGCCAGCATGGTGGCCAGCCAGATAGCGAGCGGCACCTGGATGCAGATCGAGATGACGATGATCAGGCCGTTGTTCATCAGCGCCTGGGTGAAGGCCGCATTCCGGAACAGGACCTGGAAATTGCGCAGGCCGATAAATTCGGTCGGCGTTCCGTAACCGTTCCATTTGTAGAGGCTGTACCAGGCCGCCTCGCCCATCGGCATGATGACGAAGAGCGTGAAGAGCAGCAGCGCCGGCGGCAGGAAGATCAACAGCACCGTCAGCCGGTCATGCGCGACCGAGCTTTTCCGGGTCGCGGCTTTTCTTGCCGGCCTTGCGGCTGCTGTCATCGAGGGAACTGAAATATTGGCCATGGTCCTGCTTTCGTTCGTCGGCAGCAATGCCGGCGCTCCACTCCCAGAGCGCCGGGAAGGCTCTGCGGGCGCTGGTTATTGTTCCAGTTCGAAAGCGTCCTGAATCATCTGGGCGCCGTCCTTGGAACTCATCTGTCCGGAGACGATTTCCACCGACACGTCGTTCACGACACGGCCAACGGCAGCGCCGAGATCCTGGTCGAAGAAGTTCTGGTGCCAGGTCGAACCCGCAAGCTGTTTGCCGGATTCGGCAAGCAGCGGGTTGACGACGCCGTCATCGGCACCGACGGCGACGGGCAGCAACATGCCAGCCTTGGCCATAGCCCGCTCATTCTCCGCGTTCGTCAGGAAAGCGAGGAAATCGATTGCTTCCTTAGAGGCCTTCTTGGTGACGGCCCAGCCATTCAGGCCGCCGAGCGTGTCTGTCGGCTTGCCGGCGCCGCCCTCGACCGTCGGGAAGACGAAACGGCCGATATTGTCGGATGCGAGCCCCTTGCCGTCGCCTGCATTCTTGCGCTGGTTGGCTTCGGTGCCTTCAAAGCCGAGGATGATTGCAGCCTTGCCGTCACCGAAGACGCCGAGCGTCTGCGGCCAGGTCGCGCCGAGATAGCCGGGCTGGAAGGGTTCAAGCTTGCCGAGTTCGGCGAGATCGTCGCCGGCCTTGATGATGGCCGGATCGAGGAAACCTTCGCCTTCGCCCTTCTTGGCCGCCTCGAAGACCTTCTGGCCGCCCTCGCGCATGACGAGATAGCTCCAATAGAAATGGATCGGCCATTTCTCGCCGCCGCCACCAGCAATCGGCACGATGCCGGCTGCCTTGATCTTCTTCACTGTTGCGAGAAAATCGGCCCAGCTCTTGATGTCCTCGGCCTTGACGCCGGCCTTGGCGAAGAGCGCTTTGTTGTAGAAGAAACTCACCAGGCCGACCTTATAGGGAATGGCCCAGGTCTTGCCGTCGAAGGTCAAGCCATCGACCGAAGCCGGCGTATAGGCCTTGCGCAGCTTGCCGCCATCGGCATCGAGCTCTGCCGTCAGATCCTTCAGCGCGCCGGTTTCCGATTGCTGCTTCAGGACGCCGCCGCCCCAGCTGAAGAAGAAATCCGGCACGTCGTCGGACTGCAGCAGAGTGGGGAGCTTGGCCTTGAAGGCTTCGTTTTCGAGAAACTGCATCTGGATGTCGACGTCGGGATGCTGGGCTTCGTATTTCTTGGCGATGTCCTCCCAAACGCCGAGGAACTTCGGGTCCAGCTCGAGATGCATCCACTTGACCACCGTCGTCGCGGAGGCGACACCCGCCCCCATCAACAGCGAAATGCCGGCTGCCGCGGCCACGGATACGATGCGCCTGCCACTAAGGGCAGCACCCTTGTGTACGAAATTCATGATTTATCCTCCCAGGGGCCGATGTCCTCACAATTTTTCCCCTATACGGATTAATTCAACGGAGCTTTTGCCCAATGTCAACCCAACTGCTGTATTTTTCACCAATTCGCTTGACAGCACTCCGTAATTGCCTGCTATTTATTTCGTAACCCGTTAAAAATATTGGGCCCCTGGCCCTGACAAACCGATTGCCTGGCTAATTTTCATGAAGACTGCCGATCCAGAATTAATGCGTGCGATCAACCGTTTGAACGTGCTCGACACGATCCGTCGGCACGGCCCGATCTCCCGCATCCAGATCAGTGAGCGTACGGAGCTGTCGACCACGACGGTTTCCGCCATCACCGCCTCGCTGCTCGACGACGGGCTGATCCTGCCGCGCCATGAGGGTGATATCCGCAATGAGGCCGTGCGCGGAAGGCCCCGCGTGATGCTGGAGCTCAATCCGGATGCCGCCCGCGTGGTCGGCGCCAAGATCGCCGCCAGCCGTATGGTTTTCGCCGTCACCAATTTCCGTGGAGACGTGCTCTCCAAGCTCGCCCTGCCGATCCGCATCGATCGCCAGCCGATTGCCGTGATTGCCGACCTCATCGAGGATGGCGTACGGCGCTGCGTCGTCGACATCGGACTGTCGCTCGATGATATAGACAGCATATGCCTGGCCCTTCCCGGCGTCATCGAGCACCGCACGGGTTATATCCGATCGAGCCCCATTTTCCGCGAAGTCAACATTGATTTTGCTGCAGAAATGTCGGCTCGGCTGTCGACGCCGACGATCATCGAGAGCGACGCCCATGCCGTCACGCTCGGCCATCACTGGTTCGGCAAGGCCCGCGATCTCGAAGACATGGTGCTGATCTCGCTGGAGCAGACACTCGGTCTCGGCGTGCTGCACGACAACCAGCTTTTCCGCGGCGCCGGTGGTCTCAGCCACAATCTCGGCGATCTGGTCCTCGGCATGGGTCAGCAGGGTGTGGTTCGTCTTTCCAGCCAGGCCGGTGAAAGCGCCATTCTCGGCGAACAACAAGCCGATGGCCGCTTTGCTGAAGCGGTGCGCCTCGGCCGCGGCATGACGCATGTACAGGCGCTGATCCAGGCCGACGACGACCGGCTGATCGGTGCGGCCATGCGCGCCGGCGAGGCGGTGGGACTGACTATCGCCAACATCGTCACACTATTTGCGCCGCCGCGCGTCATTCTCGTCGGCTCCTCGCTTGCGCTGGGTGAGCCCTTCCTTAACAGCCTGCGGGATGCCTATGCGCTGGCTATCCCGCCGTCCCTGCAAGGCGTCAGCGAACTTGTCTTCGACGATTCCACCGACGACTTCTGGGCGCAGGGCGCCGCCGCCGTTGCCCTTTACGAACTCTACGAATCGCCCTGGAGCACGACAGGACCGGCGCTCTGACGCCTAAAACCAGTATTTATGGAGGACATGATGGAAAAAGTCGGTATCGGCATCATTGGATGCGGCAATATTTCGGGTGCCTATCTGAAGGCGATGACATCGGCATTCCCGATCCTCGACATCCGCGGACTGGCCGACCTCAATCGCGAACTTGCAGAGGCAAAAGCCAATGAATTCAACCTTCAGGCTAGGTCTGTTGAAGAGCTTCTGGCTGATCCGAAGGTCGAGATCATCGTCAACCTGACCATTCCGAAGGCCCACGTTGCCGTCGGGCTGCAGGCGCTGGACGCCGGCAAGCATACCTATTCGGAAAAGCCGTTGGGGATTAATTTCGCGGA
Source organism: Rhizobium viscosum (assembly GCF_014873945.1). Classification (NCBI taxonomy): domain Bacteria; kingdom Pseudomonadati; phylum Pseudomonadota; class Alphaproteobacteria; order Hyphomicrobiales; family Rhizobiaceae; genus Rhizobium; species Rhizobium viscosum. Next base: position 491,783 of record NZ_JADBEC010000002.1, read on the forward strand.
AGGAAAAAAATTGGCGGATGCCGCCAAAGCCAAAGGTCTGCGCATTGGTGCTGCCCCTGATACTTTCCTCGGCGGCGGTCATCAGACCGCCCGCGCGCTGATTGACGAGGGTGTCATCGGCATTCCGGTCGGCGGCACCGCGACCTTCATGTGTCCGGGCCACGAGCGCTGGCATCCCAATCCGGCCTTCTATTATGAAGTCGGCGGCGGCCCGATGCTCGACATGGGTCCCTATTACATCACCGATCTCGTCAACCTGCTCGGACCGGTCGCCAAAGTCGCCGGTTTTGCGGTGACGCCGCGCAAAGAGCGTATCATTACCAGCGAGCCGCGCAATGGGGAGCGCATTCCGGTCCATATTCCGACGCATGTTGCCGGCGTCATGGCTTTCGCCAACGGTGCTGTCGTGCAGATCGGCATGAGCTTCGATGTCGCCGGCCACAAGCACGTGCCGCTTGAAGTCTACGGCACCGAAGGCACGCTGATCGTGCCAGACCCCAACCGCTTCGCCGGCCCGGTCGAATATCTGAAGAAGGGCGGCGAGTTTGAGGACCAGCCGGTGACCCTGCCTTATGCCGACGGCAACTATCGCTCTCTCGGTGTGGCCGATCTCGCCCATGCGATCCGGTCGAACCGGCCGCATCGCGCAAACGGTGATCTGGCGCTGCATGTGCTCGAAGTCATGGAAGCCTTCCAGAAGGCATCCGACACGGGCAGCACCGTAACCCTTACCACGACAACGGAGCGCCCTGCTCCGCTTTCTCAATCCCTCGTCGACGGACTGCTCGGCAAGTAATTTTCAGGAGGAATACACGATGCGTGAAGCACTGATCGTCTGGGGCGGCTGGGCCGGCCACGAACCGGAACAATGCGCCGCAATCATCAGGGACATTCTCGAGGAAGACGGCTTCAAGGTCTATGTGGAGCACAGCACGGAGGCCTTCGCCGATCCGTCGATCCATGATCTCAGCCTGATCGTCCCCGTTATCACCATGTCGAAGATCGAGAAGGAAGAGGTGAAGAACCTCGCTGCCGCGATCGAAAGTGGCGTCGGCATCGCGGGTTATCACGGCGGCGCCGGCGACAGCTTCCGCGAATCGACCGACTACCAGTTCATCATCGGCGGCCAGTGGGTTGCCCATCCCGGCAACATCATCAACTACACCGTCAACATCACCCGGCCGGACGATCCGCTGATGGAGGGGATCACTGATTTCCCCTATAATTCCGAGCAATATTACATGCATGTCGATCCCTCGAACGAGGTGCTGGCGACGACGACCTTCACCGGCGAACATGCCTACTGGATCGATGGCGTGACGATGCCGGTCGTCTGGAAGCGTAAATACGGCAAGGGCCGCGTCTTCTATTCCTCGCTCGGCCATGTCGCCAAGGAATTCGACGTGCCGCAGATGAAGACGATCTTCCGTCGCGGCGCCAATTGGGCAGCTCGTTGATCGCCTGATATCAGGGCTGCCGGCTTCTCGCCGGCGGCCCACATGAAAAGCGCATATTTGGGCATGACACGGGTGCCAAACCCGTCGATATGCGTTACTGCTGTAGGAAGAACGAACCAGACAGCAAGACCATGAGCGACAACGTTATCAAGTTTCGCAAGCCGAAGCCCCCGCCGAAAGCTCCCAATCCCCTGCTCCGCAAGCTCATGATCATCGCTGCGGTTATCGTCGTATTTGCATTGGCATGGATCTATGTCCAGGTCACCGGCGTGCCACCGCAATAATCCAGCGAGGATAATCCGATGAGCGTTCGCCCGCCGCAATCCTTCAGGCAGTCCTTTTCGGCCGAAGGCGGGGTGAATGTACTCGAATACGAGCTCATGTCGGAGCGCGCCAGCTCACTCGGGCGCAACGGCCTCAAAGTCGAATCGGCTCTCTCCGCCCTGAAGGCCTGGAATCCCGATCGCCATAGCGCAGAGCAGCGGGAAACGCTGATCAACGAGGCGTCCGACGCCGTTTGGGGGCTCTTCGTTCAGCGCGAAATCTGCGGGTTACGCAACAACAAGGATATTGTCCAGCGCTATGCCATTCCCGGCGAGGTGCTGGCGCGGGTCGGCATCATCAGGAAATAGCCGCAGGCTGGCTCAGTGTCGCAGGAGCCGGATTCGAGAGGACGAATGCACGCGCCTCTTTTTCCAGCCATTCGCAAAAGAGCGAGGATTTGCGGTTTCGCCTCGCTCGGCGCAAGGCCACGTATTCATGGCCACTTTCCAAAAATCCATGCGGCGCCGACAGCCGGCCGAAGCGGATATCATCCGTCACATAGGGCCAGGGTACGACGCAGACGCCGAGCCCGGCATTGGCTGCCTCCAGCATGAAATAGAAATGCTCATATTCCACACGGCCACCTGCTTCGACGGCGATGCCCGAGCGAGTGAGCCAATCATCCCAGGCGCGCAGACGGCTGCGGGTATGAAGGCGAGCGGCACCAGTGAAATGCTTGCCAGCGGTCCCGGCGAGTGCCGGTGACAGAACAGGGCCGGTCTGTTCGGGAAAGAGCGGGATGACATCCGCACCCGCTGGCCAGGGTGCGGTTCCGACGCGGATAGCGACATCGAAACTGTCTCGCGCGAAATCCACCGGGCGCGAGGAAGCGGTCAGGCGTACCTCGATATCGGGATACTCTGCCTGAAACCTGTAGAGCCGCGGGATGAGCCAGCGCATGGTGAAGGTTCCGGGACAGGATATATCGAGTACACCATCCTGAGTATCGGCGACGGCACGAACAGAGTTATCGATCTGGTCGAAGGCGGTATTCAGGCCCGACAGCAGCGTCGTACCGGCCTCGGTCAGACGCAGCCTGTTCTTCGGCCCCTCGAACAGAGGAACGCCGAGCACATCTTCCAGATGCTGGATCTGGCGGCTCACGGCACTGTGCGTGACATTGAGCTCGTCGGCGGCCAGCGTCATCCGGCCGAGACGACCAGCGGCCTCGAAGGCGCGAAGAGCATTGAGTGATGGGATGCGGCGAGCCATGTGCGTTTTCCGAACAATATTTGTTCGATCATATCGATTTTCGGACTGCATTCCATCGTGTTTCCTGCAATCGTAAAATTGTCGAATGCCTTTTCAGGAACAACGAATGCCGGGCGGCAACACGCCCTGGCGATGGCGAAGCCTTGCCTTTTGAAGCAGTTATGGAGAGTGAACGTGAACAGCAGACACAGTGACGGAAGTGCGGGCGATGCCAACTACGGCGTGATCGGCACGAATTACACCAAATACCGCCAGCCCGACCCGCATATCGCAGACTTCATCTGCGCTGCGCTTGGTAACGCCGAGACCGTGCTGAACGTCGGTGCCGGCGCTGGCTCTTACGAGCCGCTCGACCGGCAGGTAACCCCGGTCGAACCCTCGGCCTCAATGCGTGCGCAGCGCCCGGCGCATCTGCCTGTCGCAATCGATGCGACAGCAGAAAAACTGCCTTTCGCCGACCAATCCTTCGATGCAAGCATGGCAACCTTCACTGTGCATCAGTGGTCGGATCTCAAGTCCGGCCTTGGGGAGATCCGCCGCGTTTCACGCGGTCCCGTGCTGGTCCTGAGCTGCGATCCCAACGAACTGAAACGCTCATGGCTGTTTGACTATGCACCCGAGATGATCGCCGTCGAGGCAAGCCGCTATCCGGCCCTGCAGACTATCACCGATCATCTCGGCGGCACTATCGAGATATTGCCTGTGCCGATCCCGCTTGCCTGCACCGATGGTTTCGGTGAGGCTTACTATGGCCGGCCGGAGCGCATGCTCGATCCCGGTGCTCGTCTTGCGAATTCCGCCTGGAGCTTCGTCGACCCGTCGATAGCCCAACGCTTCGTAGCCAAACTCGGCCGCGATCTCCAGGACGGCACCTGGGATGCACGTTACGGGCATCTGCGCACCCAGCCCTTCTTCGAGGGCTCGCTGCGCCTGATCGTTGCCCGCCCCTGATAGCCTCATCTGAAAAAGCGATTCTCCGGTCGCGGCAGACCGAGATGTTCGCGCAGCGTCGTGCCTTCATACTCCCTACGAAACAGGCCACGGCGCTGCAGTTCCGGCACTAGGCGCGTGGTCACGTCGTCAAGCCCCTGCGGCAGGTAGGGGAAGACGATGTTGAAACCGTCGGACCCTTCTTCATCCAGCCAGCGTTCCATTTCGTCGGCAATGCTTTGGGGCGTGCCGACAAAGGCAAGGCCGGAATAGCCGCCGTAACGCTGGGCGAGTTGCCGGACGGTGAGGTTCTCCTCCTGCGCCAGCTTGATGACCTGGGCGCGGCCCGTCTTGCTGGCATTGGTATCGGGAATATCCTTGGGCAGCGGCGCATCCGGATCAAAGCCCGAAGCATCATGGCCGAGCGCAATCGACAGTGACGCGATAGCGCTGTCGTAGTGAACGAGGCTGTCGAGGGCGAGACGCTTGGCGCGGGCCTCCTCGATACTATCGCCGATGACGACGAAGGCGGCGGGCAGCAGTTTCAGGTGGTCGCGGTCGCGGCTGATGGCCTGCATCCTGCCCTTGATATCAGCGTAGAGCGCCTTGCCACCGTCAAGATCACGCGGCGAACAGAAGACCACCTCGGCGGTTTCGGCAGCCAGCTGCCGGCCGGGGTCCGACTGGCCAGCCTGCACGATGACGGGCCAGCCCTGAACCGGCCGGGCAATATTCAACGGCCCGCGCACGCTCAGTTCCTCGCCCCTATGGTTGAGCACATGCATTTTTTCGGGATCGAAATAAATTCCGCTCTCACGGTCGCGGATGAAGGCGTCGTCGGCAAAGCTGTCCCAGAGACCGGTGACGACATCGTAAAATTCGCGCGCCCGCTTGTAGCGCTCGCCATGTTCCACATGCTCGTCGAGGCCGAAATTGAGCGCAGCGTCGGGGTTCGATGTGGTCACGATGTTCCACGCGGCACGACCATTGCTGATGTGATCGAGCGAAGCGAAGCGGCGGGCCACGTGATAGGGCTCATCGAAAGTCGTCGACGCCGTTGCGGCGAGCCCGATCCTCTCGGTGACGGCAGCTAGCGCCGACAGTAGGGTGAAAGGCTCAAAGGAGGTCACTGTATGGCTGCGCTTCAGCGCCTCGACCGGCATGTTAAGCACCGCCAGATGATCGGCCATGAAGAAGGCGTCAAACTTCGCGGCTTCCAGCTTCTGCGCGAAAGACCTGATGTGGTCGAAGTTGAAATTGGCATCCGGATAGGAACCCGGATAGCGCCATGCGCCGGTATGCAGGCTAACGGGACGCATGAAGGCGCCGAGGCGCAACTGCCGTGAACGGGTCATGTTTTTCCTCGTGGATCGGGGCGAAGCGGCCGCCTGCCCTCTGCTGAACGCGGATATCCGGATGACATATACTTACGGTTACGTAGGGGTTCGCGGGCCGTTATTCGAGATTGCTTTGCCTTTTTCCGGCGGCGATTTCATCGGCAAAGCGGTCAATTCCCGGTGAGATGGACAGAGGCATAGGCTAGCTGCTGATCCGAGTCCCGGATAAGCAAGCACTTTCCATTTTCCATCACATCTATAGAATTTATAATCTTACCTCTCGCGGCGATTTCTTTCACCCATATCACGGTCAGAACTGGAGAAATCGATGACGACCGTGCTCAGGCAACAAGACCAGATCCGGCCCGTGGCCGCCCGCATTGCCAGCGACGAGGAGGCGATCGAGACGGCCCGCAAGCTTGCCGCTCAATTTGCCGCCACGGCCGCCGTGCGCGATACTGAGCGCCGGCTGCCTTTCGCCGAACTAGACGCGCTGGCGCAATCCGGCCTGCTGGCGATTGCCGTTCCCACGCAATATGGCGGGCTTGATGTCTCGAATGCCGTGCTGACCGAAGTGACTGCGATCCTGGCAGAGGCCGATGGTTCGATAGGCCAGATCCCGCAGAACCATTTCTACATTCTGGAATCTTTGCGGGTGGATGGCAGCGAAGAGCAGAAGCGGTATTTCTTCGGCCGAGCGCTTGCCGGCGACCGTTTCGGTAATGCGCTTTCGGAGCGCGGCACAAAGACCGTCGGCCACTACAATACCCGCATCGTCAGGGATGGTCCCGGCTATCGCATCAACGGCCAGAAATATTACTCGACCGGCGTGCTATTTGCCGACTGGGTCACGGTCTTCGCGCTCGATGATGACGACCGGCTTGTTATGGCCTTTGTGCCGAAGGGAACCGAGGGCGTCGAGATCATCGACGACTGGGACGGCTTCGGCCAGCGCACAACGGGTAGCGGCACGACGATCCTCAATAATGTCTATGTCCATGCCGATTCCGTCGTCCTGCATCACAGGGGCTTCGAGCGGCCGTCGACGATCGGCTCCGTCGGCCAGATCGTCCATGCCGGCATCGATCTCGGCATCGCGCGGGCGGCTTTTGCTGAAACGCTCGAATTCGTACGCACCAAGTCACGCCCCTGGATGGATAGCGGCGTGGAACGCGCTGCCGACGATCCGCTGACGATCTCGAAGGTCGGGCAGATCGCCATCCGGCTGGAAGCCGCGGCAGCACTGGTCGAACGCGCCGGCCGCAAGGTCGATGCGGCGCAGATCGAGACGACGGAAAAGACCGTCGTCGACGCCACGCTTGCGGTCGCTGCCGCCAAGGTGCTGACGACAGAGATCGCGATCGAGGCGACCAATACGCTTTTCGAACTCGCCGGCACTTCTGCGGTCAAGAGCGACCTTAATCTCGACCGGCACTGGCGCAATGCGCGCACCCACACGCTGCATGACCCCGTGCGTTGGAAGTACCATGTCGTCGGCAATTACCACCTGAACGGCGCGATCCCGCCGAAGAACGGCGCGCTCTGAACCCTCTCCTCAACTAAAAACCCCATCTCCGTCACCGGAAATGGGGTTCTTTTTTGCCTATTTTCCTGAGCTTAGCTGTAGAGGCTGACTTCGGGAATCTTGCCGTTCAGTATGAGCTCTCCGACTTCCTTGGCCTTGTAGAACACCGGATCGTGCAGCGTGTGGGTGCGTACATTGCGCCAGAAACGATCGAAGCGATATTTCTCTGCCGTCGAACGCGCGCCAGTCAGTTCGAAGACGCGAGACGTAATATCGAGCGAGACATGGGTGGCGTGCACCTTGGCGGCATAGGCTTCCGCCGCCGCCTCGCCGCGTTCGCGGGCGGTAACACTGTGGCCCTTTGCGAGCCCTGCCTGAACCGCAGCGGCTGCGGCATCTGCCAGGGCGGCGGAGGCTTTCAGCGCGGCGGTGAACTCGCCCACCCGCTCCAGGATATAGGGATCGTCCGCAGCCCGTTCGGCGCCTGAGGTCACCCAGGGACGTGTCGTCGTGCGCACATAGTCGACGGCAGCCTGGAGCGCGCCTTCTGCGCTTCCGAGATAGAAGTTGACGAAGACGAGCTGGATGAGCGGCGTATTGAAGGTGGAAAGCACCGGCGGGGCGGCATCGGGAGCGGCGGGGGCACCGACGAAGTCTTCGTCGTAGACAGGGAAATCATGGAACTCGACGCTGCCGCTGTCGGAGAGCCGCTGGCCGAAATTGTCCCAGTCGTCATTTGCCTGATAGCCTGGCCGGTTGGTCGGCACCGCGAAGCCGACGATCTTGTCGTCGAGCGTGGCATTGGCATTGATATAGTCGGACACGTGAGCGGCGGTCGAAAAGGACTTGCGTCCGTTCAGCACATAACCGTTGCCGCGGCGGGTGAGCACAAGGCCCGGATCGCGCGGATTGACGGCAGCACCCCAGTAGAGGTTTTTCGCCACGGTTTCGGTGCCCAGCGCATGAGCGCGGGCCTCATCGAGCGCCCAGTAGACATATTGGCTATTGACGAAGTGATAGCCAAGCAGCTGGCCGATGGAACTTTCACCGCGCGCGAGGATACGCACCAGCCGCAAGCCATCCACCCAATCAAGGCCGCCGCCGCCGATCTTTTGATCATGAAGCGCATTCAGCAGTCCGGCATTCTTCAACTTGACGATCTCGGCAAGCGGCGGGCGGCCTTCGCGGTCGAGCTCGGCGGCACGTCTGGAGAGATCGGTCGAGATATCCTCGGCGCGGGCAAAGAGGTCCTCTCGCGTCGTGCTGCGATTGGTCGCGAAGACGACATTGGACTGGCTCATGGGTCGAAACTCCGATTTCCTGAAAAAATGGGCCGGCGGGGGCCGCACAACCCCCGCCGGAAGATCGAGGCAGGCAGCTTAGAAAAGCTTGTCCGGGATCCAGCTCGCGGTTGCCGCGTCGCTTGTGCTGAAGGCCGGGATTTTCTGCGCCAGGTCCTCGATCGTCTTGACGCCGGCTGCGCGCAGGCTTTCCTGCGTGAGCAACGTCGGCTTGACTGTGATCTGATGGGGGACGTCCTGTCCGGCGATCTGCAGAGCCGCGGCGCGGACGGAGACGGCACCGACGACGGCCGGGTTGGTGGCGACGGTCGCAACCCAGGGGCTGCCCTCTTCGGTAATTTCCTGAATGTCGGCGGTGGAGACATCGGCCGAATAGATCTTCAGCTTGCTTGCAATACCAAGGTCGTTGGCGGCAAGCTTTACGCCACGGGCAAACTCGTCATAAGGCGCAAAGACGACACTGATATCGGGATTGGCGGTCAGTGCGGCCTTGGCCTGATCGGCCGTAGAGGTCGCGGTGGTGTCGCTCACGTTACCGAACCGGGCCTTTTCAACGACGCCGGAATTCTCCGACTTGAACTTCTCCCAGACCTCGTTGCGGCGGTCGAGCGGCGCGAAGCCGGCGACATAGACATAACCGGCATTGAAGCTTTTGCCGTTATCCTTCACCACCTGTTCGAGCCCGAGCTGAGCGAGCTCGTGGTCGCTCTGTTCTACCTGCGGCACCTTGGGATTGTTGAGGTTCACATCGAAGGCGACGACCTTGATGCCCTTGTCCAACGCCTGCTGGACGACATCGCCAAGCGATTCCGGCAGGCCGTGATCGACGACGATACCGGCTACGCCGAGATTGATCGCCTGCAGGATCTGCTCACGCTGCTCTGCCGCATCCTGCCGACCGGGGAACACACGCAGGTCGATATCGAGCGCCTTGGCCTGGGCTTCCGCACCGGCCTGATAGGCCTGGAAGAAGTCCCCCGCCGAGATGTAGCTGATCAATGCCACCTTGACGCCGCCCTTGTCGAACGGGGCCGGAGCGCCGTTGAGACCGGCGGCAAAGGAGGTCTGGTAGAGAGTAAAAGAAATTGCGGCTGCAGAGAGCGCCAGCCGTGCGAAGGATTTCATCGTCGCGATCCTCTAGTCAATCGGGAGCGTCGTCTGACAGGTTGGCAGCTCCCTGCGACGCATGAAATTATTTAGATATAAACTCTATGTTTTTAGTAGATTTAATGATCCGATTTTTGCCGGTTCAGGAGATTCTTTGTTCCCATCGCCTTGCGACCGGGGCAAGGCTTGCCTCGAAGTTCAGGCATCTGTCAGGCCAATATCGCGGCTTAAAAGCAGACCCGGATTTGCCCGATGCCGCTCCTTCAAGTCGACAATATCACCCGCAGTTTCGGGTCCACGCGCGCGCTTTCAGGCGCTCAATTCTCTATCGAGCGGGGTGAGATCGTCGCGCTAATGGGGGCCAATGGCGCCGGCAAATCGACACTCGTGAAAATTGTCTCGGGCGTCCTTGCGGCTGACGGCGGCACAATCAGCCTTAATGGCCGGCCCTTTTCGCCAAAAACGCCATCCGAGGCGGCAAAGGCCGGCGTCGTCACCGTGCATCAATCGACGGATCTTGTCGGAGCGGCGGGGCTGACGGTTGCCGATGCCCTGCTGCTGCATCGCTTCGCGGAGGGCAGCACGCCGTTCTTTCTCTCTCGGACGAGCGTGCGGCGCAAAGCGCGCGCCATGCTCGATGCCGCCGGCTTCTCGTTACCGCTCGACCGGGATTTCGGCGATCTGACCGCCGCCGACAGGCAGCTGGTTGCGATCGCCCGGGCGCTTGCCAACAAGGCCGAGCTGCTGATCCTCGACGAGCCGACCGCAAGCCTTTCGGCGGACGAAAGCCGGCGCCTGTTCGACATCCTGCTCACCTTGCGGGCGCAGCGCCTTGCCATCCTCTATATCTCCCACCGAACCGCCGATCTCGAGGCGATCGCAGATCGAGCGCTCGTCATGCGCGGCGGCCGCATCGTCGGCAGCTTCAATCGCCCTATCGACTTTTCCGGAGCGATTGAAACGATGATCGGCCGCAGGCTTGAAGCAGCGCGGCCGGACGCCCGCGCGGTGACAGGCTCAGCGATTTTCGAGATGCGCGGCATTCGACTTCTGCCGTCAAGCAAGCCCTTCGATCTGACCTTGCACGAAGGCGAGGTCGTCGCCATCACCGGCGTGCTGGGCGCCGGCAAAAGCCGCCTGCTGTCGGCGATATTCGGCGTTCGAGACTTGGCTGGTGGCGCCATGCAACTCGACAGCAAGCCATACCGGCCGAAATCGCCGAGCGAGGCGATTGCCGCAGGCGTCGCCATGGCGGCAGAGGATCGCCATCGCTCCTCGCTGATGCCGGCCGCCTGGCCCGGCAATTCACTCGCGGCCACCATCAGCCTGCCGCATCTTGCCAAATGGTATCCGAGCGGCCTGCTTTTCGGTGGCCGCGAGCGGCGCGAAGCGGAACAGGCCATATCGCGGCTCGGCATCAAAGCCCCAAGTCCGCTCGCCTCGATCTGGATTCTGTCGGGCGGCAATCAGCAGAAGACGGTCATCGCCCGCTGGGAGGCGGAGCCGAGCCGGCTGTTGCTGCTCGACGAGCCGTTCCAGGGTGTCGATGTCGGCGCCCGCCATGACATCATCCAGGCGATCCGGGCACGCACCGACTGCGCAACGCTGATCGCCACATCCGATCCCGAAGAGGCCTATGAGGTCGCCGATCGCATCCTGGCGATCGACCACCACAGCTTGCTGCCTGATCTCGTCGATATCGCCTCTTCTTCAGCTCCACAGGAAATTTCCGCATGACGACCATTGACGAAGAGGCCCTGCCAAAGACCAGCACCGTCCCTCAGAGCCATAATGAGGATAGCCGCACTCTGGCACTCGGCAGCTTTCTGCGCGCCGGTGCGGTATTCATCCTGCTCGGACTGATGTTGATCGGTTTCACCATCGCCCAACCTGCCTTCATCAACATCGGCAACCTGATGAGCATCCTGCAGGCCGTATCGGTTGTTGCGATCCTCGGCGCCGGTGTGACGGTAACGCTTGCCGTCGGCGGCTTCGATCTCTCGATCGGTGCTGTGGCCGCCTCCAGCGTCATGGCCGCGAGCTATGCGATGATCGTCTGGCATCTCGACGTCTTCGCGACCGTGCCGCTGGTGCTTGCCTTCGGCGCCGCGATCGGGCTCATCAACGCCTTGCTCATCGTGCGCCTGCGCGTGCCGGATCTGCTCGCGACGCTTGCCATGATGTTCCTGCTGTCGGGTCTGCAGCTCATCCCGACGGCAGGGCGGTCGATCTCAGCAGGGCTTGTCCTGCCTGACGGGTCCAAGGCGACCGGCGCATATGATCCGGCTTTCCTGCTGATCGGCCGCTACAGCCTGTTTGCCACCCTGCCCGTTTCCGTGGTGCTGATGGCCGTCGTCGCCATCGTGCTTTTCGTGCTGACCGAACGCACCCGCATCGGCCGGCTGCTCTACGCCACCGGCGGCAATGAGGTGGCGACACGGCTGGCCGGCGCGTCTACGACCCGGCTGAAGACACTCGCCTATGTCATTTCGGGAACTCTGGCCGCCCTTGGCGGCATCGTGATCGCGGCCCGTGTCGGGCGCGGCGACGTCTCCTCCGGCGGCTCGCTGTTGATGGACTCGGTTGCGGCCGCCCTGATCGGCTTCGCCGTTCTCAATCTGCGCCGCCCCAACGTGCTTGGCACCATCGCCGGCGCCGTCTTCGTCGGCGTGCTGCTGAATGGACTGACGATGCTCAACGCTCCCTACTATACGCAGGATTTCGTCAAGGGCGCGGTACTCGTCGGGGCGCTGGCTCTGACCTACGGCCTCGGTCGTAACACCGATCGCTGACAGCAGGATCTGGCTTTAGAAAATTTCCTACGGCCGCGTTCTTTTGGAATAACGTACCTCTTATGTAATCAAAATCTATATAATTTACAGACTATCAAATCGAGAGGGTATCGTTATGAATGAAGGACTTGGAGGCGGCTTCGGACGCCGTGAAATCTTGAAACTTGCGGCGGTCGCCAGTGCCACCTTTGCAGGCGCCAGCATGCTGACCGCGCCGGCCGCAAGGGCTGACGACGAGGGACTTTCCCTGAAGGGCAAGCGGATTGCCATCAGCGCCACCGGCACCGACCATTATTTCGACCTTCAGGTCTACAATGCGCAAATCGAAGAGGTGAAGCGGCTCGGCGGAGAACCGATTGCGGTTGATGCCGGCCGCAACGACGGCAAGCTGATCGCCCAGCTTCAGACACTTGTCGCCCAGAAGCCGGATGCGCTCGTGCAGATCCTTGGTACGCTCAGCGTCATTGATCCCTGGCTGAAGAAGGCTCGCGACGCCGGCATTCCGGTACTGACGGTCGATGTCGGCTCGACCAACTCGATCAACAACACGACATCGGACAATTGGGGCATCGGCAAGGATCTCGCCCTGCAGCTCGTCTCCGATATAGGCGGGGAAGGCAATATCGTCGTCTTCAACGGCTTTTACGGCGTCACACCCTGCGCCATCCGCTACGACCAGCTCGTCAATGTCATCAAGTATTTCCCGAAGGTGAAGATCATCCAGCCGGAACTGCGCGACGTCATCCCGAATACGGTTCAGGACGCCTTCACCCAGATCACCGCGATCCTCAACAAATATCCGGACAAGGGCTCGATCAAGGCCGTCTGGTCGGCCTGGGATATTCCGCAGCTCGGCGCGACGCAGGCGATCGCCGCCGCCGGCCGCAACGAGATCCGCACCTATGGCGTTGATGGTAGCCCGGAGGTTCTCCAGCTCGTTGCCGACAAGAACTCTCCGGCTGGCGCCGATGCTGCCCAGCAGCCCGCCGAAATCGGCCGTGTCGCAGTCCGCAATGTCGCCAAGCTGCTCGCCGGCCAGACGCTCCCGCGCGAGACCTATGTTCCGGCGCTGCTCGCCAACAAGGAAAACGTCTCCGAGATCATCAAGAAGCTCGGCATCGGCTGATATCAAGGCAGACCTTGCGGCTAGCGCCGCAGGGTCTGCATGTCCCTGGAAAGCGGCATCATGACTGAACCCGTCCCGACGCAAGCGACCGACAATAACGATGTCATCATTCGCTTCGATCACATCGTCAAGCGTTTCGGCGGCGCCCAGGCGCTCGCCGACGCATCGCTCGCCATACGCCGCGGCACCGTCCACGGCCTCGTCGGACAAAACGGCGCCGGCAAGTCGACGCTGATCAAGTTGCTTGCCGGGCTGCATGTCGCAGACGGGGGCACGATTGAAATCGAAGGCAAAGCCTATGATCGGCTGACGCCGCATCTGAACGAAGAGCTCGGCATCCATTTCATCCATCAGGACAGGCTGTTGGTTCCGACTTTCACCGTCGGCGAGGCCCTGTTCCTCGGCCGCGAGACGCGATTTGCAGCAACGCCGTTTCTCGATCGTCGGGCGATGCAGAAGCGCGCCAGCGAGCTGCTTGCCAATTATTTCGGGATCAGTCTGCCGAAGAACGCTCTTATCGGCGAACTCTCGACCGCCGAAAGGCAGATCGTCCAGATTACGCGCGCATTGCTCCATCAGCCGAAAGTACTCGTCTTCGACGAGCCGACCGCTGCCTTGGTGCGGCGCGAGGCTGAAATCCTCTTCCGCCTGATCCGCCGGCTGCGCGACGAGGGCGTGACCATCATCTACATCTCGCATTACCTCAACGAGATCGAGGAACTCTGCGACCACGTCACCGTGCTGCGCAACGGTCGGGATGTCGCATCATTGCCGATAGGCGAAACCTCGGCCAAGGCGATCGCCAGCTTGATGATCGAGCGCGATATTGCCGAGATGTTCCCCAAGCGCCAAGTAGACCTCGGCGAAGCGATCCTGAACATCCGTGGGCTGTCAGTACCCAACCGATTTGACGATGTCAGTTTCAGCCTGCGGCGTGGCGAGGTGCTCGGCATCACCGGCCTCCTTGGCTCCGGCGCCAAGGATCTGATCCGCACGCTTTTCGGTCTGGAACAGGCCGCAAGCGGCGAAATTGAAATCGAGGGACGAGTTGCGCAGTCCCGCAGCCCCGCAAAAGCGGTCGACCGCCAGCTGGCGCTTGTTCCCGAGGATCGTCGCGGACACGGCGTCGGCCTCGATCTCAGCGTGACCGAAAATGTCACGCTACCAAGCCTTGCCCGCTACAGCCGTTTCGGTTTTCTCAATCGCAAGCGTGAACGCTCCGATACCGAGGAGTTGATCAAGCGGCTGCAGATCAAGACGGCCGGGCGCGATGCACTGGTCCGCACACTCTCGGGCGGAAATCAGCAGAAGGTGGCGATTGCCAAATGGCTGAGCCGCCAGTCGGAAATCTACCTGTTGGATGAACCGACCGTCGGCGTCGATATCGGCTCAAAGGTTGAGATCTATGCGCTGATCGGCGAGCTTGCGGCACGCGGCGCCGGCGTCATCGTGCTGTCCTCCGACCTGCCGGAACTCGTCGGCATCACAGACCGGATTCTGGTGTTTTTCCGCGGCCGCCTGATCCAAGAACTCGACTCCTCGAAAACCACAACGGATGAAGTCCTGTCGATCTCGACCGGCGCTTCGGAGGGATTGCGCCATGTCGGCTGACGTTCACTTCGCGCCTCTTCCCGCCGCCCCCTCCGAACCCGTGATGCGATCCAAGAGCGCTGCAGCGGTCGCGGTGCTCCGCTTTGGCTCGCTGCTTGCTTTTGCGGCCATCCTCGTCGTGTTCTCGTTAACGGCGCCGTATTTCCTGTCGATCGGCAATATCGGCAATGTTCTCGGCCAGTCCGCCATTTCGGGCGTATTGGCGATCGGCCTGACTGTAGTGCTGATCGCCGGCGGCTCGAATGTCGTCACCGGTGGCATCGACCTGTCGCTGGCGGCCAATATGGGCCTGAGTGCCGCAGTCTATGCGACGCTGATCCAGCTTGGCTATGGTGACGCAATAGCGGCGGCAGCGGCCTTGCTGACCGGTGTTGCGATCGGTGCAGTCAACGCTGTCGCCATCGTACTCGCGGGCATCGTCCCGCTGCTAGCAACGCTCGCAGTGATGAATGTCGTCGCCGGCTTCGAACTTGTCCTGACGCAGAACACCGTCGTGCCCGCCGCGACCGATTTCCTCACGGCGATTTCGGCTTCCGACAGTTTCGGCATTCCCATTCTCGCCTATGTGCTGATCGGCTTTACCGCAATTGCCACCGCCATCGTGCAATATACGCCGGTCGGTCTGAGGCTCTATGCTGTCGGCGAGTTTCCGGATGCAGCGCGCGCCGCTGGCCTGCCGCTCAAGCGACTGCTTGCCGGGGCCTTCATTGCCAGCGGGCTCTGCGGTGGTTTTGCCGGCATCCTCTCTGTTTCCTATCTCAGCGGCAGCACGACCGGCTCGGGCGAAGCGCTGCTGCCTGTCGTCGTCATCGCGCTGCTCGGTTCGGTCTTTTCGCGGCGGCTGGTTCCGACCGTTCCGGGAACGCTGATATCGGCACTGTTCATCGGCTTCCTTACCAACGGCTTCCAGCTCCTGAACCTGCCGAGCACGCTCGTCAGCGGCGTGCAGGGCCTTCTCATCCTGATCGTCGTGTCGGCCACGACATTGCTGCGCAAGCGGGAGATCTGACATGTCCGCCTCGACTTCAGCCGGATGCTCGCTCGCCGGCCTCGCACGCTTTGGCCTGATCGTGGCGCTCATCGTGGTTTTCTCTGTCTTCTCGATCCTGGCGCCAACCTTCTTCACTCCCGGCAACCTGCAGAGCATTCTCGTCAACAATTTCACGCTGCTCGCCATCGTCTCGATCGCCATGACCTTCGCCGTCTCCGCAGGCGGCATCGATCTGTCGGTCGGCACGGCCGTCGATTTTGCAAGCTTCGCCTTCGTCTCCCTCGTTCTGGCGGGCCAGCCGGTGCCGCTGGCGCTGTTCGCCGGCATTGCAGCCGGCGCGCTGGTCGGCGTGTTCAATGCTGTTCTCGTGTCCGTGATCGGCGTTGCACCATTTCTGGCGACACTCGGTACGCTCTTCATCGGCCGTAGTATCCAGCAATTGCTGACCAATGGCGGCAATCCGGTTTATCTCCCGCCCTCCGGCGTCCCGGATGCCTTCCGCTTCGTCGGTCACGGTACGATCGCCAATGTGCCCGTTCCGCTGGTGATCGCCGCGGTCGTCATTGCCGGTGCAGCAGCCGTGTTTGCCTGGACCCGTTTCGGGCGGGTGGTGGTCTCGATCGGCATTCAGCCAAGCGTCGTGCGCTATTCCGGCATCGGGCTTGGCGTCCCTGTTGCCGCCACCTTCATTCTTGCCGGGCTGATTGCCGCCGTTGCCGGCCTTATCCTGACGGCGACCGTGACGGTCTACATCCCCTCTTCCGGCAATGCGTTCCTGCTGAACGCCATCGGCGCGACCTTTATCGGCACGACGCTGTCGCCACTCAGCCGGCCCAATATCCTCGGCACCGTCCTCGGTGTCCTGCTCCTCAGCATCGTTGCCAACGGCCTGCTGCTGACGGGCCTGAACTTCTACTGGCAGCAGGTCGGCACCGGCACGCTCATCTTTGCCGTGCTCGCCTTCAGCTTCATCAACAGGAAAACCGTCGGCGCCTGAACCGCACCTCGCCGGCAGATGCAGGAAGAATGAAATGACCCGTGAAATCAGGCTCAACGCCTTCGACATGAATTGCGTCGGACACCAGTCGCTGGGGCTCTGGCGCCATCCGCGCGACAAGTCCTGGACCTACAAGGATCTCGATTACTGGGTGCATCTGGCAAAGACGCTGGAGCGCGGTAAGTTCGACGGCCTCTTCATCGCCGATGTGCTGGGCGTCTATGACGTCCTGAACGGCAATGTGGATGCCGCACTTCGCCATTCGGCGCAGGTGCCGGTCAACGATCCGCTGCAACTCATCCCGACCATGGCCTATGAGACCGAACATCTCGGCTTCGGGCTGACGGCCTCGCTCTCCTTCGAGCATCCCTACACATTCGCCCGGCGCATCTCGACGCTCGACCACCTGACCAAGGGCCGCGTCGGCTGGAACATCGTCACCTCTTATCTGAACAGTGGCGCGCTCAATATCGGCCAGCCGGCACAGACCGGCCATGACGACCGCTATGATCTCGCCGACGAATATCTTGAGGTCTGCTACAAGCTCTGGGAGGGAAGCTGGGAGGACGATGCTGTCGTCCGCGACCGTGAGACCGGCATCTTCACCCATCCGGAAAAGGTCCATCCGATCAACCATTCCGGCAAGTATTTCACCGTTCCCGGCATTCACCTGAGCGAGCCGTCGCCGCAGCGCACGCCCGTGCTCTATCAGGCCGGCGCCTCCAGCCGCGGCAAGGATTTTGCCGGCGCGCATGCGGAATGCATCTTCGTGGCTGCGCCCTCCAAGACGGTTCTGAAGCGCTATGTCGCCAATGTCCGCCAGGCCGCCGAACGGCAGGGGCGTAACCCGCGCGAAATCCTTGCCTTCAACCTGCAGACCGTCGTGCTTGGGGAGACCGATGCCGAGGCGCAGCGCAAGTTCAACGAGTACCGCCAATACGCTTCGTTTGAAGGGGCTCTGACGCTGATATCAGGCTGGACAGGCATCGACTTTGGCCAGTTCGGTCCGGACGAGGTGTTGCGCCACCGCTATACGAATGCCGTGCAATCGGCCGTCGAAACCTTCACGACCATCGATCCGGACAAGGAATGGACAGTGCGCGAAATGGCCGATTGGGTGGGCGTCGGCGGATTCGGTCCGGTCTTCGTCGGCTCGCCGTCGACGGTCGCCGATCTCATGCAGGAATGGGTCGAAGATACCGATGTCGACGGCTTCAACCTTGCCTATGCGGTGACGCCCGAAAGCTTCGAAGACACCGTCGATCTACTGGTGCCGGAACTGCAGAAGCGTGGCGTCTACAAGACCGAATAC
This sequence comes from Rhizobium viscosum, assembly GCF_014873945.1. Classification (NCBI taxonomy): domain Bacteria; kingdom Pseudomonadati; phylum Pseudomonadota; class Alphaproteobacteria; order Hyphomicrobiales; family Rhizobiaceae; genus Rhizobium; species Rhizobium viscosum. Next base: position 509,805 of record NZ_JADBEC010000002.1, read on the forward strand.
CGGCAGGGTACGTTGCGCGAAAAGCTTGGCGGTGCGGGGCCGCGGCTGGTTGCTCCGCATCCGGGAGCGGCGTATCGCAACCTCGGTATCGACACACCGCGGTTCGCCGTTGGCGGCCGTTAAAAAATAATGGCTGGGTGACAAAAAAATATCTCGCCTGGCCATCCTGTTCGAATTTAATTCCTGTCACACTTACGGTTTCAGCTCGAATATAGTTCATTGAATTTCTTGGGTATCAGGAGGGGGCATGACTATTGCAGATATCTCTCGGCGCGGCCTGCTGAAGGGCACGGCGCTGCTTCTCGGAACGACGGCGTTGTCCCGTATTGCGCTGGCGCAGGACGTGCCGGCCGGCGGGCGCCTGATCGTTGCCGCCGATTCCGAGCCGAAGAATCTCAACCCCGCCATCGTCGCCTCGAACGGCGTCTTCTTCATCGCGAGCAAGGTGATCGAGCCACTCGCGGAGGCCTCCTACGAAGGCTCGGATGGCTTGGCGCCACGTCTCGCCACGTCCTGGGAAGGCTCAGCCGACGGGCTCTCCGTCACCTTCAAGCTGCGCGACAACGCCACCTGGCATGACGGCAAGCCATTCACCTCGGCCGACGTCGCCTTCTCGGCGCTCAACGTCTGGAAGCCGCTCCAGAACCTCGGTCGTCTGGTCTTCGCCAATCTGCAAGCGGTCGACACACCCGACGACCATACCGCGATTTTTCGTTTCTCGAAGCCGACGCCCTTCCAGCTCATCCGCAATGCGCTTCCAGCCGTCACCAGCGTCGTTCCCAAGCATATTTTTGAAGGTACCGATATCGCCAAGAACCCGGCCAACAATACGCTTGTCGGCACCGGCCCGTTCAAGTTCGCCGAATACAAGCCCAGCGAATATTACCGGCTGACGCGCAACGAGAACTACTGGCAGAAGGGCGAGCCGAAGCTCAATGAAATCGTCTATCGCGTGCTGCCGGATCGTGATTCGGCCGGAGCCGCACTCGAAGCCGAGGAAATCCATCTCGCCGCCTTCTCGGCCGTACCGCTTGCCGATCTCGACCGCATCTCCAAGGTTGCGGGCATTAAGGTGATCTCCAAGGGCTATGAGGCGCTCACCTATCAGCTCGTCATCGAGATCAATCATCGCCGCAAGGAACTCTCCGATCTCAGGGTCCGTCAGGCGATCGCCCACGCGATCGACAAGAAGTTCGTCGTCGATACGATCTTCCTCGGCTATGCGACAGAATCCACCGGCCCTATTCCGAAGAATTCGAAAGAATTCTACACGGCCGATGTCGCCAACTATAATTTCGACGTGGAGGCGGCAAACGAGTTGCTGGACCAGGGCGGCTATACCAAAGGCCCCGACGGCAATCGATTCCAGCTCAAGCTGCGGCCGGCGCCCTATTTCAACGAGACGCGTCAGTTCGGTGATTACCTGCGCCAGGCACTTGCTGCCGTCGGCATCGACGCCGTCATCGTCAATGCCGATGCGGCGGCCCATCAAAAGGCCGTCTATACTGACCACGACTTCGATATCGCCGTCGGTCCGCCGGTCTTCCGTGGCGATCCGGCCATCTCGACCACCATTCTCGTCCAGTCCGGAACACCTGACGGCGTGCCCTTCTCAAACCAGGGCGGCTATGTCAGCGCCGAGCTCGACAAGATCATCGCACAGGCAGCCGTGACCGTGGATCCTGCAGCGCGCACCGACCTCTATTACAAGTTCCAGCAGCTTGTGGTGGCCGAACTGCCGCTGATCAATGTCGCCGAATGGGGCTTCATCACGGTCGCCCGCGACACGGTGCTGAACGTTTCGGACAATCCGCGATGGGCAGTTTCGAACTGGGGCGATACCGCGCTGCAGTCGTGATAGTGTCGAAGGCGCAATTGCGGCAGAGGCCTCGTCCGGCGTGAAACGTGCACTTCTCCTCCTGAGACGCAGGATCATCAGCAGCATCCCGGTGCTGTTGATCGTCGTGATCTTCAGCTTCTTCCTTCTGGAATCCGCCTCCGGAGATGCCGTCGATGCCTATCTCGGTTCGATTGGCGGCGGCGATGCGGCGCTCATCAGGTCGCTGCGGGAAAGCTACGGCCTCGACCAATCGGTCTTGGCTCGCCTCTGGCTCTATCTGTCGTCGCTTGCCCGCCTTGATCTTGGCTGGTCGGTCGCTTTCAACCGGCCGGTACGGGATCTGATTGTCGAGCGACTACCGAACACGCTGCTCCTGATGGGAAGTGCTACGGCACTCTCCTTCGGCCTCGGTTCGGCGCTCGGCATCCTTGCCGGTACAAAACCTGGCAGCCTGCGGGATCGTTTTCTCTCGATCGGCTCGCTGATCATCTATGCCATCCCGAGCTTCTGGCTTGGTCTGGTGCTCAGCATCCTCTTTTCCGTCAAGTTGCGCTGGCTGCCGATTGCCGGCATCGAGACCATCGCCTCCGGCAAGACCGGGCTATCACGCGTGCTCGACGTAGCGGAGCATCTTGCCTTGCCGGTCGGGGCGCTCGCCTTTATCTATCTCGCACTGTTCCTGCGCATCATGCGCTCTGGCATGGCGGAAGCCTGTAAGCTCGATTTCGTGCTGTTTGCCCGGGCAAAAGGTCTGTCGCGCAGCCGCATCGTGCTTCGGCATGTGGCGCGCAATGCGTTGCTGCCGCTTGTCACCATGCTCGGCCTGCAGTCCGCGGCCATGCTCGGCGGCAGCGTCGTCATCGAGAGCGTCTTTGCCATTCCGGGCTTCGGCAGGCTGGCGCAGGAAGCCGTCAATGGCCGGGATGCGCCGCTTCTGATGGGCATCATTGTCACGAGCGCCGTCCTCGTCATCTGCGTCAATTTTATCGTCGATCTGGTCTACGCTGCCCTCGATCCACGCATCGGCGCGTCGGAGGGCCGAGCATGACCCTGCTGCGCCGTCTCCTTCAAACGCCAGAAGGTGTGATCGGGCTTGCCATCCTTGCAGTCCTTCTTGCCGCCGGCTTGCTGGCGCCGGTCCTGTCGCCAGGAGATCCGCTCCGGATTGCCGGGCGGGCGATGCTCACACCGTTTACCGATACGGGCCTGCCACTCGGCACCGACAGGCTGGGGCGCGATGTGCTCGCAGGCCTGCTCTATGGTGCGCGGACTTCTTTGGCCGTCGGCATTGCCGCAGCTTTCTCCGCTATGGTGCTTGGGCTTTTCGTCGGCATGGCCGCCGGTTTTGCGGGCGGCGTCATCGACGAGGCATTGATGCGCGTCGTCGATGCTTCCCAGATTGTTCCCGGCTTTCTGCTGGCGCTCGCCTTTGTCAGCATCATCGGAGTCTCGGTACCTGTCATCGTCTTTGCCATCGCGCTCGGAGCCTGGGCCGATCCTGCGCGGCTGACGCGGGCGCAAGTCCTGTCCATCCGCGAACGGGATTATGTGGCTGCCGCACGTGTGATCGGCATGCATCCGGCCGAGATCGCCTTCAAGGAAATCCTGCCGAATGCGCTGCCGCCCGTGCTGGCGCTGTCGGCCACAATCGTTGCCGGCGCAATCCTCACGGAAGCAGCACTTTCCTTCCTCGGTCTCGGCAATCCCAACCTTGCCACATGGGGCTCGATGATCGCCGAAGGCCGCAGCGTGCTCCGCTCGGCCGCCTATCTTTCGGTGCTGCCCGGCCTGGCATTGGCGATCACGGTGCTTGGCGTTCACCTTTTCAGCGAGGGCCTGACCAAGGCGCTCGACAGTGGTGGAGGGCCGCGATGACCGCTCTCTTCTGCTGCGTCAAAGGGCTTTCCGTCCGTTATGAACAGGAGACGGCGCTGAAATCCATCGACCTCGATCTAGTCGGAGGCGAGAGGCTGGCGATCATTGGCGAAAGCGGATCCGGCAAAAGTACGCTTGCCCGGGCGCTCGCCGGCCTTCTGCCGGTACAGGCAAGGATCGAAGGCAACATAAGCTGGCCGGCGCTCGGCCATGCTCCGCTTCCCGGCCGTGATTTCGGTTTTGTTTTTCAGGACCCCGGCACCAGCCTCAATCCAATGCTGACGATCGGCGAGCAGGTTGCGGAGGGTGCCCGACGACACCTGGGCCTCGGCTGGCGACAGGCCTATGCACGCGCCGAGGAGCTGCTGGAGCGCGTAAGCCTATTGCAGCCGACAAACATGCGCGCGTTCCCGCACCAGCTCTCGGGTGGCCAGCGGCAGCGCGTGGCGATTGCGGCAGCGATTGCAGCCAGACCCGCCCTGCTGATCGCCGATGAGGCGACCAGCGCACTCGATGTCGTGGTGCAGGCCGAGATCGTCGGACTTCTCGACAGCCTGGTGCGCGAGGAAGGCATGACGCTTCTCTTCATTACCCATGATATCGCGCTCGCCTCCGGCTTCGTCGATCGCGTCGCCGTCTTCCGCGGTGGAGCGTTGTTGGAAGCCGGCCCCGTCCGGTCGGTGCTGTCATCGCCGGCCAATAGCTACACCGCTGCCCTGATCGCCAATCATCGCGATCTCTCCACGCCGCCGCTGATTGCCGAGGTGATGTCGTGACCGGGCTTCTGAGCGTAAATGCACTTTCCAAGGCCTACTCCAGTTCCGGTCGGCAGGTTGCGGCTCTCGACACTGTTTCGCTGACAATCGCAGCCGGCGAAACCCTGGGGCTGGTTGGAGCATCCGGCAGCGGAAAATCGACCCTGTCGCGCGTCCTTCTGCGCCTGCTGAAGCCTGATTCCGGCTCTATCAGCTTCGAGGGACAAGACTGGCTTGCGCTTCGAGGAGCTGAGCTGCGACGCAGGCGTGCGCGCATGCAAATGGTGTTTCAGGATCCACTTGCAGCCTTCAACCCATTGGCGTCCGTCGCCTCCGTTCTCGACGATCCACTGCGGATCCACGCCATTGCCGACAGGAAACAGCGGCCGGCGGATATCGCTGCCCTGCTGGAACGCGTCGGCCTGCACGCAACCCTCGCTCCCCGCCCGGTTCGCACACTCTCGGGCGGCCAACGACAGCGCGTCGCCATTGCCCGCGCTATCGCGACGCGGCCTTCACTGTTGGTGCTGGATGAAGCCGTTTCCGCGCTCGACGTGACGGTTCGTGGCCGCATTCTCGAATTGCTGGTAGAACTGCAGCGCGAGCATGGCCTTGCCTATCTCTTCATATCCCATGACCTTGCGGTGGTGCGCGCGATTTCGCATCGCATCGCCGTTATGGATGCCGGCCGCATCGTCGAGGAGGGACCGGCAGCGGATGTCGTCAATGCGCCGCGATCCGATGCGGCGCGCCGGCTCGTCGCGGCGGTGCCACGCCTTGTAACCGAACCCGTTTGATGGAGCTGCGCATGACCGAAGTCGCCTGGAACCCGCTCTATGGTACCCCGGTCTATCCGGCTGAACGTTACGCCGCCCTCGCCCGCCGCATCGGCGGGATCCTGAAGACGAACAACGACGTTCTGTTGGTGCAGGCCGAGGCCGTGGTGGCGCTCGAAGCCGTTGCAACCAGCCTTGCCAGACCTGGCCTCTCTTTACTCAACATCGTCACCGGCCCCTATGGCAACTGGTTTGGACAATGGCTGCGGCGCGGCGGCACTCACGTCGTCGATATCGTCGCTCAGCCCGGCCTGCCGATCGAGCTCGACGCGATCGCCGTCACACTGGATACCAACCCCAATGTCAGCGCACTGGCGCTTGTCCACGCGGAATCGGCAAGCGGTATCCTCAATCCATTGCCGGAGATCATCGCTCTCGCGAAGGCGCGAGGCATTGTGACGATAGTCGATGCCGTTGCTTCCGTCGGCGGCCACGCGCTCGATGTCGATGCGTTGGGTATCGATATCGCCGTGATCGGTCCACAGAAAGCACTGGGCGGGCCGGCGGGCGTTTCTGCGCTGTCGGTCAGCCAGCATGCCTGGGAACTGGTCCTCCATGACGGCGCACCGCGGGATTCGATCTTGTCGCTGGCTGACCTGAAGGCTTGGGTGGATGCCGGCTGTGGCGCGTTGCCGGGAACGCCGGCACCGTTGGAATTCTTTGCGCTGGAAGCCTCCCTCGACCAGGTCGAGGCCGAAGGGCTGGCGCAGATCGTCGCCCGCCATGAGAAAGCCGCTTCGGCGAGCCGAGCCGGCCTTGCAGCGCTGGGCACGAGCCTTTGGGTGCCGGCCGAACAGGGATCGAACCTGGTGACGACGGTCTCGCTGCCGTCAGGACTTGAATCCACCTCTGTGACCGGCTTTGCGGCAGGCTTGGGCGTCGAACTGACGCTCGGTGTCGGGACGGGCTTGTCTCACCTCATACGTATCAACCACACAGGCGCGCGGGCAAGCTTCCCCACCGTGCTTGCAAATGTCGTGGCTTATGGCGCTGCACTTCGGCAGGCCGGGTTCCCGGCGAATATCGGCGCCGCTTCGGAAGCTGTCACGAAGAACTATTGCGGCTGATTGCTCCTCAGTACCAGGAGTTCGGCGTTGGCTGCCAGAAGAACAGTTCTTCCTCCCGCAGGCTACGCAGACGGCTTTCGGAATCTTCTCCCGCAGCGCGGCGAGGTGTTTCGGGCGCTGCGTGGTCACGGCTCCGGAAAAGCTTCGCTAGGAAAGTTTTGAATGCCGCAAACATACGCCACCTCCTGGAAAACCGAGCTTGGATTCTCTCACGGATCGCCGGCGCAGGAAATATTGTCTATAAAATTAGTATTCTAATTTTCGCTATTACACTGCATGCGGATACCATCGGAAGACTGGCCCACGAAAAAGGCCATGTCCGGTGCAAGAGAAGCGGCTGTCGGGAGATCGGGTTTAATCTGCCGCCGGCCCTTGAGAATCGGATCCTTCCGATGCACGAAGAGGCAGAAACGAATAGGCCGAGGATGATGGAATGGCAGACGCAAGCGGGCTTCAGATAGCGTTCGAGAGCCATGTGATCCTGCTGAAATGGCATCGGCTGCGCCGGCGCATGGCCGACCCGCTGTTTTCGGCTGAAGTCATGGCAGACGGCTTCAAGGCCGGCGCCTCGATGGAGCTTGATCTGAGGGTGCGCGCCGATGGCGGTTTCGTCGTGCTGCATGACAAGGAGTTGGAGGGCGAGACGTCCGGGCACGGCATCATTGCCCAAAAAAGCCTTGCCGATCTGCGTGACCTACGCATGAAGGACGGCAATCGCCCGCTCCTCACCAGCGAGGATCTGGCAGCCATGCTGCAATCAGCCCATCCGAACGCATTGCTGCAGTTCGACATGAAGGACGATTACGACGTGATCGGTGAAAAGGGCATCGCCCATCTTGCTGAACACCTGCAGCAGATTTCCGCCTCCGTCATTGTCAGCGCCGGAAGTCTGGAATTGATCCTCGCCGTCAAGGAAAAGCTGCCGCATCTGCGCCGCGGCATCGACCCCACAGACAAGCTCAGCGGTATCTACAAAGCCGAAGGCTGGAAGGCGGTCGAAAAGCAACTGCTTGTCGATCTGCGCGGGCCGACGGAGCCGGAAACAATCTACCTTTACTGGCCGATGCTGCTCAATGCCGCAAAGGCCGGCCTCGATATGATCGCGCTCTGCCACAGCGAGGCCAAGCGGGTCGACGCATGGACCTTCACGCTGAAGGATCCCGACGGCGGTTTCAGCGATACGGAGTGGACGAACTTCTCGGCACTGGTCGCTTTGAAGCCGGATCAGATCACCACGGACGAAGCCCTGGCGACCGAGCGGGCATGGTTAAAGCGGGCGGCGGGCTGATCAGCCCGCAAGACCTTCGAACTCGACGAGGAAGGCGAATTCTTCTGCCAGTCCAGGCGAATGGGCGATAACAGGACCGCCGTCCTCCAGCAGCATGGCGACAGGCGGAATGGCGACCTTCGCGCCGGCCTCCGCGGCGATCAGCGCGCCAGCCAGCATGTCCCAGGCATTCAGATGCCGTTCGTAGAAGAGGTCGGAAACACCTTCAGCCACGCGTACCAGATCGACTGCCGCTGCACCCATGCGGCGATAATCCATTCCACGTTCGTAGAGCCGCTTGGAAAGCGCCGCATAGTCGTCGAAGCTCGTCTTGCGCGAATGGCCGAGCACAACGATCGCATTGGCGGGATCCGTCGTCGGAGCGGCGTGGATCGGCTGTCCTTCCTTGAGGGCGCCGCGGCCGCGGATCGCGGAGAAAACCTGGTCGTTGGCCGCGTCGTAGACCACGCCGATCTCTACCTTGCCACCAACAACGAAGGCGATTGAAACACCCCAATGGCGGAAACCACGGATATAGTTGGTCGTGCCGTCAATGGGATCGACGACCCAGGTACCGGCAGAGCCGGATTTGCCGCCGGTTTCCTCGCCCATGAATGTGTCGTCAGGAAAGCGCGCCAGCAGCCCTTCGCGGATAGCCTGTTCTGCCTGCCTATCTGCGACGGTAACGAAATCTTGCAAGCCCTTGTTTTCGACATGCAACGCGCCGGAGTTTCCTTCACGCCTGAAGCGCGCAGCCTCGCGTCCAACCTTGCGGGCCACGTCGATTGCGACCTCCGCCCGCGCGGTCAGAGCGGAGGTATCGAATGCGGAATTCATCAAGCAGTCCTTCTTTTAATCAGCGTCACGGGGGTAAATTCGACGCGGGCGGTCATATCCGGTTCGGCCATCCTGCTCATCAGCAGATCGACGGTCTGTTCGGCCTGCAAATCGCACGGCTGGCGGATGGTTGTAAGGTCATAGGCCGACCAGCTGCACTGTGGAATGTCATCGTGGCCGACGATGCGGAACGGCGGCTGGTCCTCACGACCAAGCCCCTTCATGACGCGATCGATCACGCCGCAGGCCATATAGTCGTTGGCGCAGAACAGCCCGTCGATACCGAGCGACACAAGGTCGGCGGCTGCGTCATAGCCACTCCGATAATCGTTGATTTTCAATTCGATCATACGCGGCTCGAGGCCAGCCTGCCGACAGGTGGTCATGAAGGCTTCACTGCGCCGCCGTGCCGTATAGGAGATAGCGGGCGCCGCCATTACCGCCGGCGCCCTGACGCCGTTTTCCAGCAGATGCGTCGCGGCAACGTGGCCAGCCATCCGGTCGTCGGATATGATGCGGTCGACGAACGGGATATCGTCGCCCTTGTTGATAAGTACGATCGGCACACCTTCGGCAGCACATTGCTCGCAAATCTCCGTCGGCGGCGCGTCCGACGTGACGATAACGCCTGAGACTGCATAATGCAGAAGCTGGCCGATGACATCAGAGGTGTCCGCTTCCTTCGACGTCGGCAACAGGATCGGGCGGAAATTGCGGGCGATCAATACACGTGCCAGATGCTCGATCTGCATCGTGCGGAACGGATTGTCGAGGCCTGCAGCAACGAGGCCAACGAGATCAGAGCGCTTGTTGGTAAGGCTGCGGGCAAGATAATTTACCCGATAGCCAAGCTCCTTGGCCGCCTGATAGACCTTCTCGCGCGTCTTCGGCGAAACGCTTGCATCCGGCGTGAAGGCGCGCGAAACGGCAGCGCGTGAGACGCCTGCCACACGCGCCACATCGAAGGACGTGACCTTTCTCGGCCCCTTGTTATCCTTGTCGGCCATGCTTCTCATCCCTGGCGGCCGGGCGCATCAGATCGGGCAGATCCGTACAGATGCCGAGCACCGGAAGCTTCATGATGTCCGTCAAGATGGCCGGCCGCTCCTCGTGCCAGAGCACGATCTCGCGACCTTGGCCAAAGGCTCTCTGCGTCAGTTCATCGGTAACCAAATCCTGCGGCCGTTCGCCGGCCCTTTCCCAGCAGAGGTGCAGAATATCGGCGCCTGCCTCGTCGCCAGCCGCATGCGGATCATGGCCGACGCGGATCAGGACAGAGAGAGGATAGTCGCAGCCGGCTTCGCGGAGTTCGCGCACCTGTGCGGCGTCGAAGGATCCAAGACAGGCGAAGCGCTGGTTCTTTTCCTTGAGATGCTTCCAGCACAAAGGTCCCGTGCCGGGCGCCTTGAGCTCGATGTAAAGGCCGGTATTGGTCCGCCGACCGAGAGCTGCGACCGCCTCGAAAGTCGGAACGTTGACACTTTCGAGGGCGGTAAGCTCGGCCGCCGTCATCTCCGAAATGCGCCTGTCGATGCCGAAGACACGTTCGAGATGATCGTCGTGGGAGACCACGACCACGCCATCCTTGGTGAGCTGGGTATCGAGCTCCCACATTTCCGCGCCGAGTTCGGCGGCACGCTGGAAGGCTTCCAGTGTATTTTCCCGCTCATGGCCGCTGGCGCCACGATGGCCGATACAGAACGGCAGGCTTCCCTTGTTTGACGGCCAGCCATAGCGCTCGAAGAAAGACGAGAAATCACGCATCGCTCAGAGCCTCCGGCCTTCTTCGTCGAAAACGAACACGCCTCGGCTGTCGATTGCCCATTTCACGTCATCGCCGACAGTGATGTCGTTACGAACAGGCTGAATGGAACGCAGCAACGAACCGCTGGCAAGCCGGACGTCGTAAAGGTTCTCGCGACCCTGCGTTTCGGCGAAAGTGACCTTACCGGGAACGGCGACATCGCCGGCCGGATTAAAATGTTCGGGGCGCACACCGAGCGTCAGCCTGGTGCCTTCCGCAGCCTTGACCGATACCGGCACGCGGATCTCGCTCTCCGGCATGGCGAAAGCGCCGTCCTTCATGACGCCGCGCAGGAAGGTGATCGGCGGATTGCCGAGAAAGCCAGCGACAAAGGAGGTGCGCGGGTCGTTGTACATTTCGGAGGGTGTGGCGATCTGCACGATCTCGCCTTCCTTCATGATCGCGATGCGGTCGCACATGCTCATCGCTTCCACCTGATCGTGGGTAACGAGAACGGCAGTGATCCCGGTCTCGCGCTGGATGCGGCGGATTTCCGAGCGCATTTCGAGGCGAAGCTTCGCGTCGAGGTTGGCAAGCGGCTCGTCTAGCAGCAGCACATCCGGCTTGCGGATCAGAGCACGGGCAAGCGCCACACGCTGCTGCTGGCCGCCGGAAAGCTGCGCCGGCCGGCGCTCCATCAGATTGCCGATCTGCACGAGGCCGGAAATGCGCTCGACCTCCTTGCGGATATCGGCCGCATTGACGCCCTTCACCTTCAGCGGAAAGCCGATATTCTCGGCAACCGTCATATGTGGATAGAGCGCATAGGACTGGAAAACGACGCCGACATTGCGCATCTGGCTCGGCAGGTCGGTGACGTCCCGGTCGCCGAAGAGAATGCGGCCGCCGGTCGGTCGATGGATGCCGCAGATGGCAAACAGCGTCGTGGACTTGCCGCACCCCGAGGGTCCGAGCAGCGCCAGCATCTCGCCGCTGCCGACTTCGAGCTTCATGTTCTCGATGACCTTGGTAGAGCCGAAGCTCTTCGAAAAATTGTCGAGGAGGATGCGCATCAGCCTTTGCTCCCGCCGCCGTAGATGTTCATGAGGTATTTGTTGAAGAGTGCGTAGGCGATCAGCACCGGCATGAGGTAGAAGAGGCCGACCGCCTTGAACATGTTGAAATCGTAGTTGTTGTCGTCGGCAAGGAAGCCGGCGAGATAGACCGACAGCACCTGCACCTGATTGCCCGGCGCCAGCACCTGCGGCAGGATGAACTCGCCCCAGCCGGAGAGGAAAGAGAAAAGGCCGAGCGCCATGATGCCGGGTTTGACCTGCGGCAGCACGAGGCTGCGCCAGACACGGAAACGCGAGGCGCCATCGACGACGCCGGCCATTTCGATTTCCCAGGGCACCGTGTCGTAGAAACCCTTCATCAACCAGATACCGAGCGGCAGATCGATCGCCGCTTTCACCAGGATCACGCCGATCAATGAATTGTAGAGACCGATCATCTGCAACACGATGAAGATGGCGATGATCAGCGTCACCGACGGGAAAGCGTGCAGCACCATGACGCCGGCAAGGAAGAAGCCGCGCGCAGGTACATTGAGCCGCGAGAGCACATAGCCCGCCATCGACGAGACGATGAGCACCAGGCTGGTGGTGCAGGCCGAAAACAGCAGCGTATTTACCGTCACCTGCCAGATGTTCGCCTTGCCCGCCGTCGTCTGCCATAGGAAGCGCCAGTGATTGAGCGTCAAGCCGGAGGGCAGCAAGGCATCCGGCTGCTTCACCGTCACGGTGTCGAGGAAGAGATAGACATACATCAGGAGCAGCGGCAGGCTGACGATGGTCAGTGCCGTTAGGACAGGCCAGTTGCGGTAATTTGCCGAGGGCTGCGAGCGTTCGGCCATGGTCAATCCTCGATCAGGGGCTTGGCGACAAGCGTGCCGTAGTTGAAGACGCGCAGATAAAGAAGCGACAGGGTCACGCCGATGACGACGAGCACCAGCGCCATGGCGGCACCCAGCCCGTATTCGAGATTGCCGGCATAGTTCCTGAGCGCAGTGTGATAGGCGGAGAGCGCCCAGACCTCGGTCGCGTTGCCCGGCCCGCCATTGGTGGCGAGCAGGATTTCATTGAAGGAGGCAAGCAGCGACAGGGTCTGATAGCAGGTGACGAAGAGGATCGGCCAACGCATCTGCGGCAGGATGATGTAACGGATCTGCTGCCAGCGCGAGGCGCCGTCGACCTCGCTCGCATAAAACTGGCTCTTCGGAATGGCCTTCATCGCCGATGAGAAGACCAGCATACCCATCGAGGCACCGATGAAGCCGTTAATCAGCACCACGAAGAACCAGGCATGATAGGCGGTGTCGAGGAGATAATTTTTCGGGGGATAGCCGAACTTGCCCATCAGCACGGAAATGAAGCCGGTGTCCCAGGCGAGCCACTTCCACAGCATAACGTAAATGACGACGGGGGTGATGCGCGGCAGCAGCCAGATGCCGCGGAAGATCGAGGCCGGCGTCGGCGGCATGTAATGCGTCCAGATCGCCAGCAGCAGTGCGTAGCCGACATTGAACAGCGTCAAGACCAGCGCGACGTAGAGCGCCGTATTCAAAAGTACACGCGCCATGTCGGGCGAGCTGGCGATGCGCGAGAAGTTATCGGTCGTCCAGGTCCAGCCGGTATAGGTGGCCTGAGCGACAGTTTCCTTCTGTTCCGGCGTCAGCTTCAGACCCAGCGTATCAAGAGCGGAAAAAAGCTCTTCCTTGCTGTCGAAGCGTGTGTTGACGACGGAGCGGTTGAACTGTTCGGAAATCTGTTTGACGTCGCGCGTCGAAGGCCGTTCGGCAAGATCCTTGATCATGCGCTCGGCTTCGCGCCGCGTCGGGAAGACCTCGCCGGCGTGTTTGGCGCGCAATTCCGCGGCGATGCCTGGCGCCAGTCCGAGGCCTTCGACGGCCTTGAGGCCCGCCTCATCGATCGCATAGCGCGGTTCGGCCAATTCTGCGGCGATGTCGGGCATCGTCGATTTCAGCGTGATCAGCGAATTGGGGGCGATCTGGTAGACGCCGCCTGATATGCCCGTCGCGGTCGTCATGTTGGTCATCGAGAAGACCGCCGTCAGAACGACCGGCAATAGGAAGAAGAGGATGATCATAATCGCCGCAGGCGCGATCATCACCAGTCCGAGCTTTCTGGACGATTTCATGAAAGCCTCCTCGCGGGGGCCGACCGGGCGGCGGGTTCGCCGCCGCCCGGAAGGGTGTTGGGACCTTAGCGGATGACGATCTTGTCGCCGAGCGTGCTCTTCAGCTCGCTCTCGGCGTCGCTGACGGCGGCGTCGACACTCTTGGCACCGGTCCAGGATGCTTCGAGATTCTTCCACATGATGTTCCAATATTTGCCGAAATCGGAATTGTTCGGCATGGCGTTGGCATGCGGCAGCAGGCGCTCGGTGGCCTCGCGGGTCCAGCGGTCGGCCGAGTAGAAGTCGACTTCCGATTCCGCCTCGGAAATGCCGAGATGGGCCGACTTGACCGCGTGCAGCGCGTTGATGCGCGGCTCAGAGGCGATCGTGATCAACTGGGCTGCTATATCGGTGTCCTCCTTGTCGTGACCTGCGGTCAGGAGATAGACAAGCGGGTGGGTCAGCGTGTTGGCCTTGCCGCCTTCGCCGGCCGGGATCAGCGTGAAGATCACGTTGGCGAAGAAGTCCTTGAGACCTTCCTGGTTCACGAGGCGGGCATAGTGCCAAGTGCCGCCATCCCAGATTCCGGCCTTGCCGGTGGCGACTTCCTTCCACCACTGATCACCGGGCATGCCGATGTGGTTTTTCTTGGTGACGCCTGCCTTAACGGCGTCGGCGAAGAACTGATAGGTGCGGGTCATGGCGGCCTTGTCGAAGACGAGCTTGCCGTTTTCTTCCATCGCGCCGCCGAACGAGGTGTAGAACTGCCAGTAGTCGGGGCCGTTGCTGGTGCGCGGATAGAAGCCGTAGCCGGGCTGAACGAGGCCCTTTTCCTGCATCTTCTTGGCGTCTTCGAGCAGGTTCTTCATCGTATACTTGCCGTCCTGGACGCTCTGCGGCAGTGCGTCGAGATCAGCGTCGCTGTAGCCGATTGCCTTCATGTAAGGCTTCCAGAAGAACATCGGGCGGGATTCGGCGTCCTGCGGAATGCCATAGACAGTGCCGTTGTAGGAGGCGATCTGCAGCAGGTTCTCGTAGATGCCGTTGAGCGGCCAGGCGTCGAGATCGACGTAATCCTCGACCGGAACGATGAGGCCGGCCTGCGACCAAGGCGCGATGTCCTCATGGCCGCTGACGACGATATTGGGGGCGGTCTTGGCCTCAGCGGCAAGGGTGAGTGCCTGCTTGAAGTCGTCCCAGCCGGAATAGGCCTTCTTCTCGACGGTGATCTTCAGGTCCTCGCCCTTGAGGGCGGCTTGGCGCTGCAGCTGCTGGGCCGCGATCTCGATGGCGTCGAGGCGGTAGACGTCGTTCGGACCGGTGCCGCCGGCCCAGACGTTGATGGTGACGTCCTTGGCAAGCGCAAATGCGGATGTCGAAGCCAGGATTGCGGCCGCAACGGCAAGGGATTTCAGTGTCGGCAAAATGGTCATCTTCTTCGTCTCCCTAGAAGAGCAGTGTGAGGCCTCTTGACGGGTCATCACTGATGTTGATGGCCGTTCCAATCGCCCCACGAAAACGTGGCGTATCCCGCTCTAGGGGGCGAACATAACGACCGAATGACAAAATTGAGCACGTGTGCAAAATTATTATGACAATGTTCCGGGCGTGGTCAATCGCCGATGGAAAGGTATCGCCGCCGCGCGACTTGGCACGCGCCTGCTCGGGGACGAACAGCGTTTCTTTGAAGCACAATCTCTCACGCCGCAGGAACTGCCATGCCGTATCTGGGATACCTTCACCTTTCGCGCGGCCAGATGCGGCATCTGGTTGATCCGCTCGAACGATATCGTTGCGATCATTTCCCCCCCGAAGACACGATAATACGAAACCGCACAACAACCGCCCGGCAGCGCTCACCGGTAGCAATTGCGTCAACAAGATGCTCACGAAGGTGATTTGAGATGACGTCGTGCCATTTGATGCCGGCCTCCACTCCAGCCAGCATCCTGGATCACAAAACAGCCAAAAGCGGGATCCCTTCCGATCCAACCAAATGCGGATACGCTCCAGCGAGCAGCAGCCAAGGCTGCCGCTCGCTGACGATTGTCAGACTTTGGTGCCGGTAGGCGCCGGCAGCAGGACGGGCTCGGCCGACTGCCTGGGCAGCATCAGTTGGGCAAGAATATCGTCGGCCGAATGGCTCGAGCCGCCAATGCCGGCTTCGCGCAGTTGACGATCGAGATCGCCGCCGTTTTCCAGGGCGGCCAGTTCAGCACCGGCTTCGAGGCGGCCGGCAGTGATTTCCTGGCGTTTCTTGATGCGTTCGAGACTTTCCACGGCGCTCCCGAGACGGGTATTGATGCCCGACTGGTTATGGGCGATCGCCGACTGCGCGCGCAGCAGTGACTCGTTGGCTTTGACGTTCTCCACCTCGCGCTTCATCTGGGCTATGCGTGCTTCGGTGTCCTGGATTGTCCGCAGCATCTGTTGCTGTCGGGGCAGCAGCCGATCGAGTTCTTCCTGGTCGCGCTGCACTTCGGTACGGGTCGTGGCGATGCGCTGGGCAAGGCCCTGAGCGAGATCCGTGCGGCCCGCCGAAATCGCGGCGCGGGCGCTGTCGGTATCCTTGGTCTCCTTCGCGCGATTTTCGTCAAGTCGGCGCATAACGCTCTTGTTGGACGCCATGATACCGGCCAGGTCGGATCGCGCCCGGCGCAGCGACTGTTCAGCGTCGCGGATTTCCTGGTCAAGGATGCGCATGGACTGGTTGTCGGCGGCAGCTTCCGCTGCCTCATTAATGCCGCCGCGAATGGCAGTGAAAATCTTTCCCCAGGTGCTCACGCCGCAATCTCCCCGCTTTTCCATTCTTCAATCATGTGTGCCGCATCTACGGCATTGGCCGCCAGAATTGCGACCTCTTCAACCACCGTGTCGGCGGACGAGCGTGCAGAGAGCGAGCCGAACAATTCATACCATTCCTCACCGTCGATCGCGGTAATGCCGAAACTCGAGAGCGGCACGAACTTGTGCGTCTTGAGCACCATGCGTTCGAAGGCTTCGCGATTGGGTATGTCCTTGCACGGCACCAGAACGACGCTGACGAGGATATCGCGCTCCCCGCTCACCGCCACGAAGACGTCGAGATCGCCTTTTTCCTTAAGAGTGACACATAGGACGTCGCCCTGTTCGGGTACGGCGACATCCACATCGCCGAGTGCCTCGGGATCGGCGGCGAACAGGCGCGTTAAGGTGGTGAGGTTCCAGGTCTCCAAAAAAGTCCTCCATCGATTAGAACGTCGAAAAAATATCTGGGTAGTCGGAATGCCACTTAAAGGTGGCGTGCTAAATAAATTTCGCTAGGTTACGCGCGGGGAACGGGGACGAATCGCGTGCCATTTATCGCTTCAATACTGCGGCGTGTATATCTCTCGCTCAGCGAATTGGCTTGGTCAGCCCTTTTTCTTATCCTCGTGATCCACCTGGTCGTATCCTACCTGCTTTTCACGCTGGCCGGCGAAGGCGATCTTGTCGGCAGTCCGATCGATTTTCTTTACTACTATATGGTTACAGCAACGACTGTCGGCTATGGCGACCTGTCCCCAAAATTAGGGCTTGGCCGGATCATAGCCGTCCTGTTCGTTCTTCCCGGTGGCATTGCCATCTTCACCGCTGTTCTTGGCAAATTGTTGACAACGATCGGCACGATCTGGAGGAATCGTATGCGCGGCTTAGGCGACTACAGCGAACGCACCGGCCACATCATTATCCTGGGCTGGCAGGAGGGGCAGACATATCAGACGCTGCGGCTGCTGCATGCCGAACGACGGGCTAACGAACCGATGAGCGTTCTGGTTGCCAAGGACCTGTTGGAAAATCCCGCCAGCGACTGCGCCGACTATATCAGAACCGAACGGCTTTCCGATGCCGACGCTCTGGTGCGAGCCGGAGCGGCCCAGGCGCGGGCGATCATCGCGCGCGGAGCAAATGACGACGAGACGCTGGCCGCGGTCCTGATTGCAGAAGACCATGCGCCCAATGCCCATATCGTGGCTTATTTCGCCGACGACCGCACAGCACAGATGGTCAAACAACTCCGGCCGCGCGTCGAGGCGGTGGGCTCGCTCGCCGAGGAGCTTCTGTCACGTGCCGCCCGGGATCCGGGCTCTTCGGAAATCGCCGCGCGGCTGCTGTCGGCCGCCTCCACCGACACGGCCTTTTCCCTACCAGTACCGCCTTTGCAAACGCCGCTGCTCTATGGGGACGTGTTTTTAAGCCTCAAGCGTGAGCACAATGTGACGCTGGTGGGCTTGCTGAGCCAGGGTACGACCGACCTCAACTGTCGAGACGACGTGCTGATGCGGGGTGGCGAGACCCTTTACTATATCAGCGGAATGCGGCTAGATCCCGCTGCCATCGCTTGGGCTCGAATGGGAGGCGTATCATGATCGGCTGGTTCAGCGGAGACAAGAACGAAAGGCCCTTGCCCAAAGAACTTGGCCCCTTGAGCGCCGCCATCGGCGGCGCCTTGGAGATCGATTTCCTCTCCCTCGAAGCCGAGGCTTTGGGTGGTGAGCCGGCCATGCCGCTGCCACGGAGCGGCCCCTTCATTATTGCCGGCTACGGTGAAGTTTTGCTCGATGCCGCGACGGTTCTGTCGCGTTACTACGATGAAGATCACCGGATGATTCAGGTGATGTCGACCTCGGGCCAGCCGGGTGATGCTGTTGACGACATCAGCTTTTATCAGCCCTGGGACAGCGTCGTGCCTGCCGGGCAGAGCGAATGGAACCGCTGGACCGGCCCGGCAGGCCTGATCGGCCAGCCATCCTACGATGCCGACGGTATCCTTTACAGTCGCTTCTGGGGCGAAGGTTCGGAGCGCGCCCCCCTGGCGGAGTTTGTTGAAAAGGTCGACGATGGTGAAGAGCAGCGCTCCATTCACCAGACCTGCATGTTGTACTATCGCCCGCTTGGATCGACGCGCGAAATGCTTCTCATCAACGTCGAGCGCGACCTCGATCTCGTGCAGAGCCAGGCGGGAAGCTCGGTTGAATTTCTGATCGGCTACGGGCTCGCTCCAGCCGATGTTCGCCGCGTCTGATAGAGCCATCAATTTACAACGGAGGACTTTTTCAATGCTCGATTACGTGGCGGGTCTGCCTGCATTCCTTGGTTATTTCGCCATCGGTATTGCTGCCCTTGGCGTTTTTTCGGTGATTTACACATGGTTGACGCCGCAAGAGGAGGTCCAGCTCATTCGCGCCGGCAATCTTGCGGCCGTTACCGCATTCCTGGGAGCGCTTGTCGGTTTCAGCCTGCCTCTCGCCTCGGCCGCAGCCAATTCGGTCAGCGTCGTCGACTACATCATATGGGCGGTGATCGGCATCCTGGCGCAGATCTTCGCTTACTACATCGCGAATTTCACCATGACGGACCTGCATAAGAAGATCACGGCCGGCAATATCGCCGCGGGCATATGGGGGGGCGGCATCGCACTGGTCATCGGTATTCTCAATGCCGCCTGCATGACCTATTGAGGGGAGGGAAAGATGCGCAGACGTAAGAGCGGGCACAAACGACCCTTCCTGGCCCTTGGCACTATCGCCGCATCAACCCTGGCGTTATCCGGCTGCGGCGACCAGACGCCTTCGGAAACAATGTTCACCTCCGTCGACCAATGTGTGGAATCCGGCATGGACCGGCAGGTCTGCCAGGCCGGATATCAGGATGCCATGCGGGCTCATCTCGCCACCGCGCCGCGTTTCAACGGCATGGCCGCCTGCGAGGCCGAGTACGGCTCGGGCCAATGCACTGAACAGTCGGCCAATGCTGCACCTAACAATACCGGCGGAAGCGGCAGCTTCTTCGTGCCATTCCTGGCAGGCTATATGCTGTCTTCGGCACTGAACAACATCGGCGACTACAACCTTTATCGCCGGCGCCAGGAGGAGAGTGGCAACTACTACGGTTCGACGCCGATTTATCGCAATCGCTCGGGGCAGACGGTGACAACGACAGTTCGCTCAGGCGGCACGCGCAGTGACACCACGCTTGCGCCCTCGCGCCAGAGTGTTCAGCCGGTCAACGTCAATACCCGCACCGTCGCCCGGCAAGGTTTCGGTGGCCGTTCATCCTTCAGTTTCGGCGGCTGATATGAAGCGCATCACTCTTCCGGCGCGTCCCGACTGGCGTGACAAGGCGCGCGCCGTCGGCTTCGGCTTTCACGTTATGTACGGCGAGCCCTACTGGCTCGACGATGCCGCCTATACCTTCACGCTCGATGAGATCGAGATGCAGATCGAAGAGCCGAGCCAAGAACTGCACGACATGTGCATGGATATGGTCGGCAATATCGTCAGCAGCGAAGAGTCACTCGACAGGCTGGCCATTCCGGAGGACCTGCGCGATGTGGTACAGCGGTCCTGGCAGCGCCGCGACAGGCATCTCTATGGCCGATTCGATCTCGCTTACGACGGCACCGGGCCGGCCAAGCTGCTCGAATACAATGCCGATACTCCGACTTCGGTGTTCGAGACTGCCTATTTCCAGTTCAACTGGCTGACCGACCAGATGGCTTTGGGTATCCTGCCCAATGATGCGGACCAGTACAATTCCTTGCAGGAAAGCCTCGTCGAGGCGTTCGGGCAATTTTCCAAAGAGCCAATCTTCCACTTCGCGGCGATGACCGACAATGAGGAGGATCGAGGCACGACGGTTTACCTGATGGACTGTGCCGTACAGGCCGGCCATCGCGTCGAGCTGCTGGACATGCGCGAGATCGGCATCGATACGCAGGGTCGCTACACTGACCTCAAGGATCGGGTGATCGACCGCTGCTTCAAACTATACCCATGGGAATTCATGCTGCGCGAGCCGTTCGCCCGCGAACTGGTGCGCTCGGGCGATGTTTTCATCGAGCCCGCCTGGAAAGCCGTGCTCTCCAACAAAGGGCTTCTGCCTCTGCTCTGGCAACGCCACCCCAATCACCCCAACCTCCTGCCCAGCTATTTCGCCGACGACCCGGCAGCCTCGGCCTTGACCGACTATGTGCGCAAACCACTGCTGTCGCGAGAAGGCGAAAACGTCACAATATTCCGAGATGGCCAGGAATTGATTTCCGCTCCCGGCGATTACGGCGACGAAGGCTTCATTGTCCAGGCCTATGCCCCGCTTTTCGAAAGCGATGGCGGCTTCGCTGTGCTCGGCAGCTGGGTCGTCGGCGATCGCGCCTGCGGCCTTGCCGTGCGCGAAGACCGCTCGCGCATAACCGCCAACCTGTCGCGTTTCGTACCGCACGTTATAGTCGAATAATACTTGACGCCTCGCGCCATGGCGCTGCGACGCTGCTCGAGTTTCCCGGCAATATGCAAACATCAGAAAACATTCTCATGATGAATGCGAGAACGACTGGAAGATCAGCAACTCCTGCATCACGCCGCCCTTGCGCCTTTCAAAAGCGCCTTGAGGTTTAGGCTAGGATCGGCGAGCGCAGCGGGATCAGGATGTACCCCGGCTGCGATCAGCATCTCGGCAAGCTTGATATCCTTGGCCAGGCTATTGCCGACACCAAGCCCGGCAGCCGCAACGAGGCGACCACCGTCCAGATAGAATTCAAGCTCACCATCGCCAAGCGAACGGACCACGCTTTGATGCTCCGGCTGCGGCAGGCCGGCCACCTGGAGACCGAGGTCATATTGATCGGACCAGAACCAGGGGATCGCGGCGAAAGCTTCTGCTGAACCGGTCATGTTGCGCGCGGCAACCTCGGCCTGGACTCTCGCATTCCGCCAGCTTTCGAACCGGGTGTGGCCGCCACCGGGCTGGCTCACTGCTGCGCAGTCGCCTGCCGCGAAGATATTTGGCGTGCTCGTGCAAAGATGGGCATCCGCCAGGATGCCATTGCCAGTCGTCAGCCCGGCTTCCTGCGCCAAAGCGATCTCCGGCATAACACCGATGGCGCTGACGACGAGTTGCGCTCGAACCATGCTGCCATCGGTTAGAAGGACGCCATCGTCGTTGATGGCGATGACACTCCTATCGAGGTGGAAGCCGACGCCTTCTGCGATGTGCCTGGCATGCAGCTTTTCGGCAAATCGCGGCGGAACGGCACGTCCCAGAATTCTCGGCGCTGCTTCAATGATACTGACCGCGACACCCTTTCCGCGAAGGACGGATGCGAGTTCCATACCGATCAGGCCGCCGCCGATAATGGCGACGCTTCGGCCTGGCCGGGCACTGGCGAAAATCGTCTCGGCATCGGCGTGGGTGCGAAAGTCGAGCGCGCGCTCCGCGCCCGGGCAAGCAAGCCGTCTCGGGCGCGCGCCGGTGGCCAGCAGCAGCTTTTCATACGTCAGGACCCGACCGTCGCTCAAGATGACGGTAGCAGCATCAGCCTCCAGCTTTGAGGCTGACATCCCCTTCAGATAGTCGATACCGGCGGCTGCCAACACCTCTTCGGCACAAATCAACTTCATCTGCACTGCGCCATCCATCGGCTTCGACAAAGGCGGCCGTTCGTAGGGCAGATGCGGTTCGGCGCCCACCAAGGTTATCGATCCGGAATATCCCGCTTCCCGCAAAGCGAATGCCGCACGTGTTCCGCATTCTCCCGCACCGATGATGACAATGCCGCTCATAAAGCTCTCCGAAAAAAGAGAGGCCGGCGCTCGTGAGGAGGAGACACCGGCCAGGGAGGATCAGTTCTGGTGGGCGTAGCCGGCCATGTTGGTCGGCGTGACGAGTTCGAACGGCACCATGATGACCTGCTTGTCGACGTTGTGGCCACGGGCAAGGGCGACCGCCGCATCCATCGCACCTGCAGACTGCCCCTTGGCATTCTGGAATACCGTCACGTCAAGATCGCCGGCTGCCATGGCCGCGAGACCATCCTGTGTCGCGTCGATGCCGACGACCACGACGCTACCCATCGGAACACCTGCGGCCTTCAGCGCCTGGATCGCACCGATCGCCATTTCATCATTGTTGGCAAAGACCGCATCGATCGGACGGCCGGCGGTGATCCAGTTGGTGGTCAGGTCCATGGCGTTCGTGCGCGTCCAGGCAGCCGATTGCTCGTCGGCGATAGTCACGCCCTTGCAATCGCCGGCCGCGAGGGTTTCCTTGACCGATGAAGTTCGATCGCGCGAGGCCTGATGCGCAAGATCTCCCATCAGGATATAGGCCTGCGCATCGCCGGCCTTTCCATTCTTCTTCAGGATTTCGCAGGCAGCTTCGGCGCCCAGCCGTCCGGAATCGGTTTCCTTCGAGCCGACATAGGCCTGGTTTTTGGGAAGCTTGTCGACATTATCAGGCTGCAGATTGAGATAGACGAGCGGAATACCGGCCTTCTCGGCTGCCGCGCTGATACCGGGCGCAGCGGACGTATCGGCCAGTGTCACGATGATCGCATCGACGCCCGCGGCGATGAAATTATTCACCTGATTGAGCTGCTTGGAGACATCCGTCTGCGCATCCTCGATCTGCAGCGTGACCCCGCCCACCTGGGATGCCCTTGCGCTCAGACCTTCACACAGCAGCGTCTGAAAATTATTGTCGAAACTCTGCATCGAGACGCCGATGGTTTCGGCCGAGGCAGCACTTGCCGTTAGGGCGGCCAGGACGGCCGCCACACAGATTGACTTCATGATTTCCTCCCATTGGGTGCCGGGCCACCCGATGCATTCCGGAGGCCATTCAGGCCTGCTGGTGTTGCAGGCTCAGGCGAGAGCCACGCGAACCTCCCCGTCGATCACCTCGGCGGGATAGGTCTTCAAATTCTCGCAGGCCGGAAGCCTGAGGGCTTCGCCGGTGCGGTAGTCGAAGGCGCCGGAATGCTTGGGACATTCCACTTCGAAATCCATGACCAGCCCATCGGCGAGATGAATTGCCTCGTGCGTGCAGAGGCCGGCGGTGCAATAGACGATATCATCGGGGCCGCGATAAATGGCATAGGTGCGGCTGCCATGGTCGAAGCGAATTGCACCTTCCTGTTCGATATCATCGAGCTTGCAGGCAGTGATCCAGCTCATTCGGCTGCTCCCTTGACTTCCATGCCGGCCTTGCGGGCTGCGAGCTTTTCCTTGCGACGGCGGTAGCGCTCCTGCATGCGGGCTTCGCCTTCCGGCGAGCCGTCGTGCCAGGTGCCGAACCACTTATCGAGCGGGATCAGAGCGTCGCCGTAATTCACTTCGAAATATTTGTGGTGCAGGTAATGCGCATAGGCATGGCTATCGATCAGCTTGCCCTCACCGACCTCGACCTTGTCGAAGCCGACATGGCCGGGAATGGCACCGAAGCCCGCATAATGGAGCTGGTAGAGCATGAGGATCGGATTGGACGGCAAGATCAAATGATAGAAGGCCGTTCCGAGATAGAGCAGGTGCTCGACCGGATGCATCGACAGCGAGGACCACGGCGACGGATTGACCGAGTTATGGTGGACCGAATGCACCCACTTATAGAGCAAGGGCGTATGGATGAGCCGATGGATGCAGAAGAAGTGGAATTCGTGGATGATCGGCACGACCAGCGCGACGAGCGCGAGCGTCCAGGGACGTTCGACAAAGCTCAGCCACGGCGCGTAGCCGTTGGCATAGGCCCATAACATGCCCGCCTCAATCGCCGTCCAGATCGTGAGACCCGACAGGAAGGTGCGCAGGATATTGTCGATATTCTGGCTCTCGAACCAGAAGGCCTTGTTCTTCTGCTCGGAAGGGAATTTGCCATTGTACTTGAAACGGTTTTCCTGCCGCTTCAGCACATAGAGATGCAGCTCGAATGCGCCGTAAAACAGCAGCACGCAGATCGCATTGACGGTGTAGAGCCAGGAGATCCAGCCGACACCGAATGTCCGCATCGTTTCCATTGGCGGAATGACCCAGGCCCAGTAGGCGACCGCCGAAGTGGCGAAGATCGCATTCCACGGAAAGAAATAATGCGGCAGCCATTTCAGGATGGCCATCAGCCGCGGCGGAAACACAAACAGCGGCGCGGTCTCAACCGGCTGGTTTGGCGCCCAGTCGCCGCGCTTGTTGCGCGTGCCGAATTTCAGATCGTCCATTGCATTCTCCTTCAGGCGAACAGAAATCGTGTCCGCACAGGTTCTGTTGAAGGAGAGCGCCTGGTGCGCCCCATCCGGTGTCGCTTCTCTCGGCGTTCCGGCTCTCCTCCCTGCTTTAAAACTAGCAGGGGTCCGTCGCGTCGCCGAAGCCATTCTTGATCAAATTAGATCAAAGCCCTTCCTTGGTGATGGTGATGAAACGGATAGGCGCCCGGTCCGGCTCGATTTCGGTCAGCCCGATACGGCGCAGGACGAGATCGAGCGATCGCCTGGCCTGCGCTTCCGGCGCCTGGTCAAGCACGACGTCCATGATGTCGTCCTGCAAGGCTTTGCGCGTGTAATCGGTCAGTTCGTGACCGACGAAGAAGATATTGCGCTCGCGTGCCTGGCGTCGAAGCACCTCTATGAGGGCGGAATTGGCGCCTCCGGCATTATAGAGGCCGGCGAGATCGGGATAGGTCTCCAGTGCCGAAGCCAATAGCTCCGCGCTATAGTGTTCCTCATCGAGACCAAAGCCCAGCCACTGGAAGCTGGTGGCGCCAGGATGCTCCAGAAAATACTCCGAAAATCCGCGGATGCGATCACGGTGAACCTGATAGATCGGGTGACAGATTGCAACGACCGGGCCTTGCCTGCGGGCCATACGGCTGATGAAGAGCGCCGCCGTCCGGCCGGCGGCATAATTGTCGATGCCGACGAATTCGCCTGATCGATCCGAGGCGCGGGTAACGACGTGGACCACCGGCAAGCCTTGCGCAATGACCTTCTCCACCGCCGCCCTGATCACCGGACTGCTGGGCACCGCGAGAATGAGGCCCGCGCGCGGAAGGTCCGTCGAGAGAATGCGCCGGGCAATCTCCTCTGGCTTCATCTCTTCAGTGAAACTCCGATGCACGACGACCAACGGATCCAGCGTCGCCGAGATCCGTTCGAAGGCTTTGGACAGCCGCTGATAAAAGGTCGTCTCGGGGCGTACCATCAGTACTTCTATGCGCAGCAGACCACGATGGGTATCGGGAAGCGTGCGCGGATACTCCAGGCTGCGCGCAGCAATGATCACTTTCTCGACCAGTTCGGGACGAACACCGCCGCGACCGTTCAACACGCGTTCCACGGTTGCCGTCCCCACGCCCGCCCGGCGGGCGATATCCCGATAGTTCGGCTTGCCCACTATGTTATCCTCGCCGCGAAATTGCCAGTTTTTCCAGCAATATCCATGACTTAGAAATCGGGAACAATCCAGATTGCCTGTCCGAACGCATGGAAATGATCTATCGGGAACTAAGCGATTGAATTTTCTCAAATTTAAATATTAAGTTGGGCCGCGAATGCGTGAATTCCCATGTCCGCATCATCATGCGGCCCAGACCGGTTGTCCTCTCACAAGTATCCATCCCATGAGCCTCGAATCCGTCCGCGCCTTCTTTACCGCCAACGCCCCCGACATTGCCGTCATCGAAACGGCCGAGAGCTCTTCGACAGTCACTCTCGCCGCAGAAGCGCATGGCGTCGAGCCGGCGCAGATCGCCAAGACGATCTGCCTGCGCGTCGGTGATCGCATCATGCTGATCGTGGCGAGCGGAATGGCGCGTCTTGATAACAGGAAGTTTAAGGACACCTTTGGCGGCAAGGGGCGCATGCTCGACGCGGAGGAAGTGCTGGCGGTGACGAGCCACCCGGTCGGCGGCGTCTGCCCGTTCGGCCTGCCGGCACCCTTGCCTGTCTATTGCGACATGTCGCTGAAGCAGTTCGATGAGGTCGTTCCGGCCGCCGGCTCGACCAATTCCGCGGTGCGCATCCCCACCGAAAGACTGGCGGAAATCACCCGAGCCGAATGGGTCGACGTCTGCCAGTAGCAGCGCACAACTTCACAGCGCAGAAAGAATACCTATATTAGGTCCCGACATGCCATTCAGCGCATGATAGGAGATGAAGGAATGCCCACTGCCGTTTCGCGTTTTGCCAGGATCGCGGCGATTGCCGTTCTTGCGAGCGCTACCGTCTTTGCTTCGATCGGTGATGCCGATGCGCGCCGCGCCGGCAGCTTTGGCGGATTCGGAAGCCGCGGCACGCGTACCTTTAGCGCGCCTCCGGCCACGCAGACTGCTCCTGCGCCGGTTGCGCCCATCGAGCGCTCGATGACGCCGCGCCCGCAAACAACTACGCCTTATAACACGCAACAACCCGGCTATGCCCAGCAGCGCCCCGGCTTCTTTGGCGGCTTCGGCCGTTCGATGATTGGCGGCCTGATTGCCGGCGGTCTGCTCGGTATGCTGCTCGGCCACGGTTTCGGCGGCGGCTTCGGTTTCCTCGGCATGCTCCTGCAGATCGCGCTGATCTTCGGAGCGGTCACTCTTGCCATGCGCTTCTTCGCCAATCGCCGCCAACCGTCCTACGGCGCAGGCGGCCAGAGCTATAGCGGACCGCAATCCTACGGCATGTCGCCAGTCAATGGCGGTTCGTCCTTCCATATTCCGGCAATCGGTTCGGGCTCAAGCGGCCAACAGCAGCGCAGCGCAGGCCCAAGCGATGAGATCGGCCTCGCTCAGGCGGACCTCGACCAGTTCGAGGAATTGTTGACAAAGGTTCAGACCGCTTATGGCGCGGAGGACTACGGTGCGCTGCGCAGCCTGACGACACCGGAAGCCATGTCCTACCTTGCCGAAGAGCTTGGTGAAAATGCCACAAATGGCGTGCGTAACCAGGTTTCCGAGGTCAAGCTGCTGCAGGGTGACATTGCCGAAGCCTGGCGTGAGAACAGTCAGGAATATGCGACGCTGGCGATGCGTTACTCCTCGATCGACGCCATGGTCGAGCGTAACAGTGGCCGCCTCGTCTCAGGCGACGACCGCCGCCCGAGCGAAAGCACGGAAGTCTGGACCTTCGTGCGCAAGTCCGGCGCCGACTGGAAGCTTGCCGCCATCCAGGGCACTGGCCAGCGCGCCGCTTAATTGACTGAAACGGGTTTGGAGCGCATGCGGGACACCGTTTCGCGCTCCGCTCGCTTACAGCGCATCGGCGGCAAACCGCGATCCATCAGATCCATATCCTCGAGCACCATGTCGCCCATCTTCTTGAAGGCGCTATCGAGCGCACCGGCACGATGGGCCGAGCGAATGAAACCCTTGAGACTGCGCACCGGATGGTCCGACGGCAGTGGCTCCTGCGGATAGACATCGCTTGCAGCAACGATATGGCCTGCCGCGACGGCTGCGATCAACGCATCGAAATCGACGACATCGGCGCGGCTGAGCAGGATGAAGGCGGCACCCTTGCGCATGCTGGCAAACGCATCCGCGCCGAGGAAGCCTCTGTTTTCGCTGGTGACGGAAGCAACGACAAAGACGAAATCGCTTTGCGTCAGCACGTCGTTCAAGCTCGCGGCCTCTACACTATTTTCTTCCAGGATCGAGCGAGGCATCCAGGGATCGAAAACCCTGATCCTGGCGCGAAAGCCCGACAGAACTCGCCGCAGCGCCTTGCCGAGATCGCCGAAACCGACAATGCCAATCTCGGAACCCGATAATAGCCGGGCACTCGTATTGCCCTCACCGCCCCAGAGTTCATTGCCCTCCCGGAAAGCCACATCGGCATCGACGATACCGCGCGCTAGGCTCAACGCAAAACCAAGGCCAATCTCCGCCACTGGTTCGGCAAAAACTTGCCCCGTCGTCACCACATGGATGCCGCGCTGGAAAAGGATCTCGTAGGGCATGTTGTTGAGGAGGTTGCTCTCGACATTGAGGATCGAGCGAAGCTGCGGCATACGACCAAGCGTTTCCGCCGAAAGCGGTGGCTGACCGATGATGTAGCGCGCCTTGCCGATGACATCATCGCCGAGGCCAGCAATGTTTTCAGGATCGGCCTCGACGATCTCGTATTTAGCATTAAGTTCGGCGCGTGCCCTGTCGCTGAAGATCAGGTCGAGCGTGCGCGGCTCCGGCGCGCTGATCGCCAACGGCCTTTCGGTATTCGTCATAGGGTCCTCCTCGAGAGGCGACGGCTCCCGCCTCCGCAACATGATTGATAGTACCGTTGGGCGACGCTTGTGAAGCCGCCTTTCAAAAAGGCAATTGCCTATGATATAAGCACTTGAAATTCCTATCTATTCTCATGCTTTTCGTTGACGGCGAAATCTCGCTCGACTAGCTTGAGGAGGCGACTTGAAACCGTGACTGAGGGACCGGCGGCCGCAGGATCTAGAAAAACAGAGGGAATCCATAATGAAATCAGTCTTCAAGAGTGGCGTCTTTGCGCTCGCGGCTGCAGCGCTTCCGGCAGTCGCCTACGCTCATACCGGCGTCGGTGAGACGGCCGGCCTCGTCCATGGTTTCAGCCATCCTATTTCCGGCCTCGATCACATCCTTGCCATGGTCATGGTCGGCGTTCTCGCCTTCCAGCTTGGTGGCCGCGCTCTCTGGGCCGTTCCCGCGACCTTCGTGCTCGTCATGGCCTTCGGTGGCGCGCTCGGCATTGCCGGTGTCGATGTGCCTTTCGTCGAGGCCGGCATCGCGCTTTCCGTCATCGTGCTCGGTGCTGTCGTCGCGCTTGATATCCGTGCCTCGACGGCAGTCGCGATGGCGATTGTCGGCCTGTTTGCAGTCTTCCACGGCTACGCGCATGGGGCCGAGATGCCTGAGAATACCGGCGGCGCTGCTTATGCCGCAGGCTTCATGATCGCAACCGCCCTGTTGCATGCAGTCGGCCTCGGCGTCGGCTTCCTCATCGCCCGCTTCAGCGAGCGTCAGGGCGCCTTTGTCGTGCGCACCGCAGGCGGTCTTGCGGCAGTTGCCGGCGTCGGTATCTTGACCGGGCTGATCTGAGGCTCACGCCTCTCGGATAAATCTATATGGCATTTGGCGCCCGGCAGACACCTGTCTGCCGGGCGTTTTATGTTTGCGAGATTTGACTCAAGTCAATTCCAGCCGTGCAACACCGGTCTATAAAGAAACAGACCACCGAAGCATGTATCCAAATTGACGCAGGTCAAGCTGGGTAATTGCGGCATAAACGCGGGAGTCTGTATAGTGATTTCAGAAATTTCTGAAATCACAGACGCAACGGAAACGAAAATGAACCTTCCGCCACTCGTTCAGTCCTTCGTCCTGCACTTCGGTGAAATGGGTTCCCGCTGGGGTATCAACCGTACGGTCGGCCAGATCTACGCCCTGCTCTACGTCTCGCCTGCGCCGCTCTGCGCCGAAGAAATCGTCGATGCACTCGGCATATCGCGCTCGAATGTTTCCATGAGCCTTCGCGAGCTACAAGCCTGGAACCTGGTGCTGCTGCGCCACAAGCCGGATGACCGGCGTGACTTCTTCACGACGCCCGACGATGTCTGGGTGATCCTCAGAACGCTTGCCGAAGAGCGCAAGAAGCGTGAGGTTGATCCCACGCTTTCGGTGCTGCGCGAGATCCTGATGCAGCGCCCGGCAAGCGAGGCCGAACGCCATGCGCAGGAGCGCATGAGCGAGATGCACACGCTGATCGAGCAGCTGACGCATTGGTACGAAGACGTAAAACAACTTGAAACAGAGAGACTTGCAACGTTACTCTCGTTAGGCGCGAAAGTGACTAAGTTGCTAGAGGCCAAGGACCGGGTCGTTTCGCTTGGCCGCCGCCGTCCCAATCCTGCGAACAAGAGTTAGCGCCATGACCAGTGCTTTCTTCGACGCGAGAGACCAGCAAGTGGCCGGGATGCCGGATCGCAAGGCCGCGGCACGCAAGCCGGCCAGGACAAAAAGCCGCCTGCGCAGCGCCGCGATGCTGCAAGCGTTTGCGGCTGCACTCTGGATTCCCCAGGCGGGGCTGCTCGCCTGGTCCGTCGGCAGGCTCGCCGATGGCGGAGGCCCTGCCGATATCCTCTGGTCCGCGGTCTCCATCCTGTTGCTCGGCATCGTAAAAAGCTGTCTCGATGCGGCTGGCGGCCGCCTTGCTTTTCGCGCAGCACGCGCTGAACTCAGCGAAAAACGCGCCACCGCCATCCGCCTGCTTGCCCGTCTTTCGCCTGTTGACGCCGGCCGCCCTGCGTCTGGTGAGGCCGCCAGCGTTCTCGGCGAACAGGCTGAGCTGATCGTGCCCTATCTCTCCCGTTTCCAGCCGGCGCGGATGAAGGCAAGCCTCGTGCCGCTCATCATCTTTGCCTGCGTATTTCCCATCTCCTGGATTGCTTCGCTCGTGCTGCTGTTTGCGGCGCCGCTCATTCCGATCTTCATGGCGCTGATTGGCTGGCGCGCGCAGGCTGCGAGCGAAAAGCAGCTTATCGCAACGGGTGGCCTCAACGCTTTCCTGCTCGACCGTCTACGCGGTCTTGCGACGATCCGCTCTCTCGACGCGGTCGATGCTACAGCGCACCGGCTCCGCGCAGAAGCAGAATCGCTTCGCACGCGTACTATGGCAGTGCTGAAGATCGCTTTCCTGTCTTCGGCTGTGCTCGAACTCTTTTCGGCACTCGGCGTGGCAATGACCGCCGTCTATGTCGGCTTCACCCTGCTCGGCGAAATCCGCTTCGGCGCCTGGTCGGGCGGCCTTGACCTTTCTGAGGGCCTGTTCGTCCTGCTGCTGGCGCCTGCCTTTTTCGAACCACTGCGTGAACTCTCCGCCGTCTGGCATGACCGTGCCGCGGGCGAGGCCGCGCTGAAGGCACTGGACAGGCTCGCTGCCGAAGGCATGGCGCTTCCCGATCGCGAAGAGGCCGGAGCTTCCGCAGCGAACGGGACCTTCAATATCCAACTGGAAAATATCAGCTTTCGTTATCACCCTGATCATTCGCCGATCCTTGATGGCCTCAATCTCGATATTGCCGCCGGCGAGCACGTAGCACTGCTTGGCGCCAGCGGTACCGGCAAATCAACATTGTTGTCGCTGATCGCCGGCCTGGCGCCCTGCAATGAGGGCCAGGTTCTGATTGGCGGCGCTGTGGCAGATCGCGGCAAAATGGCCTGGATCGGCCAGAAGCCGCATATCTTTGCAGGCACCATTGCCGGTAATATTGCGCTGGGACGAGCCGGCCTCACCAAGACAGAAATCTCCAAGGCGCTCGATCTCGCAAGGCTTGGCGGTGTCGCGAATGCCTACGGACATCGCCCGCTCGGTGAAAACGGCATCGGCCTTTCTGGCGGCGAGGCGCTGCGCCTTGCGATCGCACGGGCTGCCTGCGACCCCGATATCCGCATCATCCTTGCTGACGAGCCGACTGCGCATCTCGATACCGGGACGGCCGCCGAGATCACCGAGAGCCTGCTCGCTCTTGCCGAGGGCCGCACGCTGATCGTCGCAACGCACGACCCGGTGCTGGCCGCACGCATGCACCGCACTGTCCGCCTCGATGCCGAGCGTCTTCAGGAGGCTGCCGAATGACCTCTTTCCCTAGAGACATCAAACCGGTGGTGCGCCTGTTCATGCAAACGCGCAGCAAGGAACTACTGCTCGGCGCCGGACTGTCGGCGGCAACCGTCACGGCTGGCATCGCCCTGCTCGGCCTATCCGGCTGGTTCATTACCGCAACCGCGCTTGCAGGTCTCTCGGTAACCGTTGCCGCGACCTTCGACGTCTTCGCGCCATCGGCCAGCATCCGTTTCCTTGCCATCCTGCGCACGGCTGCACGCTATGGCGAAAGACTGACGACCCACAACGCGACGCTCGCCGTGCTCGCCGCCCTTCGCGAACGCCTGTTCCGCGGCTGGGCCTCCGCCGGTGCGGCGCGCGCGCTTCTCAACCGTCCGGCCCGGCTGCTCTTCCGGCTGACCGCCGATATCGATGCGTTGGATTCGCTCTATCTTCGCGTCCTGGTGCCGGCAGCCGTAGCAGTCGGCACGGCACTTGTCGCCAGCGTGACACTCGGCCTGATGCATCCGCTGTTCGGCGTGCTCTTCGGCCTTTGCCTCGTTCTGGTAGGGCTTGGCCTGCCGCTCGCTGCCGGCCGGCTGGCGCTGAAGCACGCCCGCCGCCGCACTTACGGCATCGAAACCATCCGGTCGCGGACCATCGATCTCGTCGCTGGGCAGACCGATCTTCTCATGGCAAACCGCCTTGCCGCACAGCAGCAGGCAATCGCTGCCGCAGACGCCTATACCGCAAGTGCCGACGACCGGTTGAACCGGATCGAGACCGGCGTGAGCTTCGGCTTCGGGCTCGTCTCGACCGCCCTGCTGGTCGCGGCATTGCTGATATCAGCAACGTTGATGCAGACCGGCACGATCACCGCCCCCATAGCCGCACTCGGCGTGCTTGTCGCCTTTGCCGCAACAGAACCCTTTGCCGCATTGCGCCGCGGCGCGATGGAATTCGGCAGGACGATGCTGGCGGCCAAGCGCATCGCACCACGCCTTTCGGCCGTTCAAGCGGATTTCACGCCCACGGCTCCGGCTCATGAACTCGCCTTCGCGCTGCAGAATGTAGCCGTCGCCCATGACGCGGCGGCACTGCCGGCCTTGTGGGACGTGACGCTCGAACTTCGCCGCGGCGAGCACATGGCCTTGGTCGGCAGCAGTGGCGCCGGCAAATCGACCCTGCTATCGCTGCTTGCAGGCGAATTGCCGCTGGCCTCCGGCATGGCCGTAGCGCTCGACGCAACGTTGCTTACCCAGCGCACCGAGCTTTTCCAGGATACGCTGCGCGGCAACCTCGTACTCGCAGCGCCAGATGCCGATGACGACCGGTTGCGCGATGCGCTTGCCGCTGCCGGCCTGATTGCCGATGTCGATGCGCTGCCATCAGGCCTCGATACGCCGCTCGGGGAAGGCGGCATGGGGCTTTCCGGCGGCCAGTCGCGCCGGCTGGCACTCGCCCGCCTCTTCCTACGCGACACGCCGCTCTGGCTGCTCGACGAGCCGACCGAGGGGCTTGATGGCCGCACCGCACGCGATGTGCTGCATCGCCTCGCGCTTAAAGCCGAAGGCCGAGCACTGGTTATCGCTACGCATATTCGCCGCGAGGCGGCGCTTGCGGACCTGATCGCCGTCATCGACGGCGGTCGCATCACAGAGGTTTCGCGCCGTGGAGAGGCGGCGTTCGAAAAGACGCTCGGCCGGCTTCGGCCGGATTGAGCGAACAGACCTACCCCGCGTGGCCAGCCGGCCATGCGGGAACTCTTGATACCCCGTGGGACCGTGGGAGTAAGACAATGGAATTAGACATCGTAGCGCTATCGCGCTTCCAATTTGCGCTGACTGCGCTTTATCATTTCCTGTTCGTGCCCTTGACGCTCGGCCTTTCCGTGCTGCTTGCCATCATGGAAACGACCTATGTCATGACCGGCCGCCAGATCTGGCGGCAGATGACGAAATTCTGGGGCACGCTGTTCGGCATCAATTTCGTGCTGGGCGTCGCAACCGGCATCGTCATGGAGTTCCAGTTCGGCATGAACTGGAGCTATTACAGCTATTATGTCGGCGATATCTTCGGCGCCCCACTAGCAATCGAAGGCCTGATGGCCTTCTTCCTCGAAGCGACCTTCGTCGGCCTTTTCTTCTTCGGCTGGGACAAGCTGTCGAAGGTCGGCCATCTGGTCGCCACCTGGGCGGTCGCGCTCGGCTCGAATTTCTCCGCACTCTGGATCCTCATCGCCAACGGCTGGATGCAGAACCCGATCGGTTCCGCGCTCAATCCGCAGACGATGCGCATGGAGATAACAAGCTTCTTCGACGTGGTCTTCAATCCCGTCGCCCAGGCAAAGTTCGTCCATACGGTTTCGGCTGGCTACGTCTGCGCCTCGATCTTCGTGCTCGGCGTTTCGGCCTGGTACATGCTGAAAGGCCGGCATATCGAGCTTGCCAAGCGTTCGATGACGGTCGCCGCCTCCTTCGGCCTCGCCTCGGCGCTGTCGGTGGTCGTGCTCGGCGATGAAAGCGGCTATCTCGCCACCGAAAACCAGAAGATGAAGCTCGCCGCGATCGAAGCCATGTGGAAGACGGAGCCGGCACCGGCTGCCTTCACCGCCTTCGGTTTCCCGGACCAGGAAGCACGCGAGACACATTTCGCGGTCCATATCCCCTGGGTCATGGGCCTGATCGGCACACGTTCGCTGACGACGGAAATCCCCGGTATCGACAAGCTGGAACAGCAAGCCGAGGTCCGCATCCGCGACGGTATCAAGGCCTATGACGCACTGACGCAAATCCGCTCTGCACCGGCTCAAGATCAGGTTGCCCAGGAAGTGCGTTCCTCTTTCGAGGACCTTGGCCATGATCTCGGCTATGCCCTGCTCCTGAAGCGCTATGTCGACGATCCGCGCCAAGCGACTGACGAACAGATCACCCAGGCGGCACGCGACACCATCCCGCATGTGCCGACGCTCTTCTGGTCGTTCCGCATCATGGTCGGCCTCGGCATGTTCTTCATCGTGCTGACGGCAACCTTCTTCTGGCTGTCGGCCCGCCGGCATCTGGACAAGTATCCGTTGCTGCTGCGCATCGCCGTCTTCGCCATCCCACTACCCTGGATCGCGATCGAGGCCGGCTGGGTGGTTGCCGAAATCGGCCGTCAGCCCTGGGTGATTGAAGGCGTGCTGCCGACGGCAGTCGCCGTCTCCAATCACGGCGCCTGGGCAGTGCTGCTTACCATCATCGGCTTTGCCGCGCTCTATACGACGCTCATCATCATCGAGATGAGCCTTATGCTCAGGGCGATCCGCCAGGGACCGGAACCCGACCACGAGCCGGAAGCTAAGCTCATTTCCGAAACCCTCGTTCCCGCCGCGGAGTAACCTGTCATGATCCTTCACGAACTCATGGACTATGAAACCCTGCGCATCATCTGGTGGGTGCTGCTCGGCGTGCTCCTGATCGCCTTCGCCACCACCGATGGTTTCGACCTCGGCGTCGGAGCGCTACTACCCTTCGTCGCCAAGACCGATGCGGAACGCCGTGTCGCCATCAACACGATCGGCGCCACCTGGGAAGGCAATCAGGTCTGGCTCATCCTCGCCGGCGGCGCCATCTTTGCCGCCTGGCCGCCGCTCTATGCGGTTTCCTTCTCGGGCTTCTATCTGGCGATGTTTGCGATCCTTTTCGCGCTCATCCTTCGCCCTGTTGGATTCAAGTACCGCTCAAAGCGCGACAGCGCGCGTTGGAGGGCTGGCTGGGACTGGGCGCTCTTCGTCGGCGGCTTCGTTCCCTCGCTGATCTTCGGCGTCGCCGTCGGCAATGTGCTGGAGGGTGTTCCCTTCCGCTTCGGCGACGACATGCGGATCTTCTATGACGGCTCGTTCTTCGCGCTGCTGAACCCCTATGCCCTGCTCTGCGGCCTGCTATCCGTTGCAATGCTCATCATGCACGGCAGCGCATGGCTGGTGCTGAAGGCAACGGGACAAGTAGCCGATCGGGCACGCCGCTTTGGCAGCATCGCTGCACTTGCCGTCATCATGCTCTTTGCACTCGGCGGCCTGTTCCTGTGGATGGGCGTCGTTGGCGGCTATCGCATCACCAGCGATATCAGCCCGATCGGCCCGTCGAATCCGCTGTTGAAGACGGTAGCGCTGGAAAGCGGTGCATGGCTTGCCAATTACAGCACCCATCCCTGGATGATCATCGCTCCGGCCCTCGGCTTCCTGGGCGCGGCAGCCACCTTCCTCGCCATGCAGACCCGCCGCGAGATCGCGACCCTGCTCTTCAGCGATATCTCGATAACAGGCATTATCTCGACGGTTGGTCTGTCGATGTTCCCATTCATCCTGCCTTCTTCACTCGATCCGAGGTCGAGCCTGACGGTCTGGGATTCATCATCGAGCCACCTGACACTGTTCATCATGCTGGTGGTCACGGTCATCTTCCTGCCGATCATCTTTGTCTATACCGCCTGGGTCTACAAAGTGCTGTGGGGCAAGATCGACGAGAAGAGTGTCACCGACAAGAACAGCCACGCTTACTGAGGAGATGAAACGATGTGGTATTTCGCATGGATACTCGGCCTGCCGCTGGCAGCCTCTTTCGCCGTCCTCAACGCCATGTGGTACGAGTTGATGGATGACGAAGCCAAGAAGAAGGCTTCGGGCGAACGCCGATAAATTTCTAAGGGCGCGGTTCACACCGCGCCCTTTCTCTTTCAGCCTGTCGCCATGGAGCCGTCAGCCAAGCCGGTTCTGTGAGCGCTCTGCAAGCTCGACGATGATACCGTCGGGATCGCGAACAAAGGCGATCTTGTTCAGCATCTCGGAATGGACGGCAAAGCGCGGACGTTCCTTGATTTCGACGCCCGCCGCTTCCAACCGGGCGAAAGTTTCTTCGACATTCTCGAAATAGAAGGTGATGTGTTTGACGCCAGCCGTCCCCTCGGGAAGATCGACCGCCCTTGCAACACCGCCGGGTGGTCCGAAAACCTCCAACATGCCGCCGCCGGCATCGAGAAAGGCGACCTGCATGCCGTCAGGCATCTGCTTGCGCAGGTGCAACTTCAACCCCAGCAATCCGCAATAAAATTCGATGGCGCGATCCATATTGCTGACCGTCATGCCGATATGCTCGAACGATTTCAGCACTGTCTTTTCCTCAGATGCTGGCGGCCAGCCGCCGCTCCTCTTCCGGCAGCCAGGACCCGTAGAGCGGATGGTCGGACGTGATCGGCATCGGCGTCGGCCGGCCGGTGCGCTGCGAATAATAGGCGGCGGTCACTAACTCCAACGAATTGCGAGCATCCTGCAGAGTAACTGGCGGATCCTTGTCGTCCATGAGTGCCTGGTGGAATAGCTCGAACTGGCGTGTATAGCCATCTTCCTTGACCTCACAGCCGGCAAGTGCGGCATCGACACGGGCTTGATGCTCCTCGGTTCCGGCAATAAAGGTCCAGGGATCGCGGCCCATCGTATAGGGTTCCAGAATGCTCTCGGCGACGAGATCGCTGAAGCAGAAACGCAGCCTGGAGATTTCCTTGCGCGAGCCGAGGGTCATCGACAGCGTCGCAAGCGAGCCGTTTTGCATCTTCACCGACAATGACGCGGTATCCTCGACCTGGATCGGATTGACGAGCGTCGCACCATAGGAAAACACCTCGGCACAGGGGCCGTGGACATAATTTAGCATGTCATGAGCATGGATGGCATGGCCGAGCAAGCCGCCGCCGAGTTCCGTCGCCCATTTGCCGCGCCATGGCACGGCATAATAATCCGGGCCGCGCCACCAGTGCGTTTCGATAGTGGTGAGGAAGGGCTTGCCGGCCAGGCCGCGCTCGATCAGCAATTTCAGCTTCTGCAGGCCACTGCCGTAACGATACTGGAAGATCGGCATCAGCTTGCGCCCGTTCGAACTCGCAAGGATCTTTGCCATTTCATCGACTTCGGCGATGGAGCCGAAAAGCGGCTTTTCGCAGATCACATGCTTGCCGCTTTCGATCGCCTTTTTGCACAGTTCGAAATGCGAACTCGGCGGCGTGGCGATATCGATGATATCGAGATCGTCGCGCGTGAAGAGTGAATTCGTATCCTGCGTATATTCGGAGATCTTGTGCTCCTCGCAGAGCGGCTGGCCACGATCGGCATCGAGAGAGCAAAGAACGGGAATCTCAAAGAGATCGCTGTTCCAGCCGAAACCTGTTAGGTGCCGTTCGGCAATGCCTGCGCCGATGACGCCGACGCGCAGTTTCCGTGTCATGATGTTTTCCTCAGCGATTACCGATACGGGCGGCTTTCGACTGTGCTTCGAGCGAGAGGCGGCAGACCTCGTAGACATGGTCCTGCGTCATGGCGGTCTCGCTGCGGTCACGCACGTCGGCGGCGAAGGCGTCGAAATAATCAAGCTTCTCGCCGCTGCAATCGATATGCGTCATCTCCCTGCCATTGACGAGAAAGAGATGATCCTTGCCGGGACGGCCGGCGATATCGATATATTTGCGCAGCTCGATATAACCCTCAGTGCCGAGGATGGTCAGGCGTCCGTCGCCCCAGGTGGGCAGCGCCTCCGGCGTGAACCAGTCGACACGGACATAACCGCTCGCCTTGTCGGAGCGCAGCAGCACTTCGCCGAAATCCTGGAAATCAGGCTTTTCCGGCATGCCAAAATTACCAACAGAGCTTGCGACCACTTCGCCGGTCGTCGAGCCGGTATAGAACAGGAACTGGTCGACCTGATGCGAGGCGATATCGACGATGATGCCGCCGAAGGCTTCCGGATCGAAGAACCAGTCCGGCCGTGTCGGCAGCTGCAGCCGGTGCGGCCCGGTGCCGAGCGTCTGGATGACCTTGCCGATCGCCCCTTCCTTGACCAGCTTGCCGGCCTTGACGGCGGAGCGCACACAATGGCGCTCGGAAAAGCAGATGGAGAAGATCCTGCCGGTCTCGGCAACGGTACGCTTGACCTCTTCGAGCTGGGCAAAGGTCGTCACACCCGGCTTGTCGGTCATCACATCCTTGCCAGCCTTCATGGCGCGGATGGCAAGGCCGGCGCGGTCACGCGGGATCGCGGCAATGCAGATGACGTCGATCGAGGGATCGGCGAAGATCTTTTCACGGTCGATCTGCGGCGCATCCGGATAGGTCTTCTCGAAATTTTCGCGGATCGCAGGCACCGATGTCTGCGGGCAATAGCCGACGAATTCGCCACCGGCTGCCAACAATCCCTTCACATGATCGAATGTGTGCCCATGGTCGATCCCCACGACGGCAAATCTTAGCATCGCAATATTATCCTCCCGGGGAATTATCAGGGTAGGCCTGCGCCGACCCTCCTGCATGGTTCAAACCAGACAGCCAAAGCAAAGGTCTGTCAAGGTGAGATTGATGGCAAAACTCTTTTGCCTCTTTTGTAAATATATGAAATAGAAAGGTTATTTTGTATCTAAATAGTTATAAGTTATGATGAAATCCCTCTTGCCCGCGCCATCGTGTTGCGCCCGTGCCCGCCCGGTAAGAACTGCTTCAGGCCTGTTGAGGCTTGCTCTTGGCCGATGAATATGCTCGATTTTGATGGCCGTCGGGTAGGAGGACGGCAACTATCCCATTCTGCAGGAGCGCTCCCCGCTCCGCCCTGTGACGGAAGATCACCATGTCCCAATCCCCCCTCGATGCTGCCGCTTCGGGCGGTCTCTTTGTCGGTCGTGCCTGGAACCCCGATGTTGCCGGGCCGAGCATCGTAACGCTACGCGATGGCACCCTCGTCGATATCACCTCGGCGGAGACGCCGACCCTGAGTGCGCTGCTGGAGCGAGCGGATGCAGCCGACTTCGTCCGCACCGCCGCTGGCAAGGCGCTTGGCACGCTGGAGGCAATCGCTGCCAACAGCACCGGCAAACCGGATGCAAGCAACGCCTATCTTCTGGCACCGGCCGACCTGCAGGCGATAAAGGCCTGCGGCGTAACCTTTGCCCAGTCGATGATCGAGCGCGTCATCGAGGAGAAAGCCGCCGGCAATCCGGATCGCGCAGCCTCCATTCGCGAGCGAGTCAGCACGCTGATCGGCGGCAGCCTGACCAACATCAAGGCCGGCTCGCCGGAAGCCGCCAAAGTCAAGCAGGCACTGATCGAGGAAGGCATCTGGTCGCAATATCTCGAAGTCGGCATCGGCCCGGATGCAGAAGTCTTCACCAAGTCGCCGGTGCTTTCATCGGTCGGCTGGGGTTCGGATGTCGGCCTCCACCCGATCTCGACCTGGAACAATCCGGAGCCGGAAATCGTGCTGGCCGTCAACAGCCGTGGCGAGATCAAGGGCGCCACGCTCGGCAATGACGTGAACCTGCGCGATGTCGAGGGTCGCTCGGCGCTGCTGCTCGGCAAGGCGAAGGACAACAACGCCTCCTGCTCGATCGGCCCCTTCATCCGCCTCTTCGATCAGAGCTACAGCCTCGACGACGTCCGCAAGGCCGAACTCGATCTCAAGGTCACCGGCCAGGACGGTTTCGTGCTGCACGGCAAGAGTTCCATGTCGCAGATCAGCCGCGACCCGACCGATCTCGTCAAACAGACCGTCGGCGCCCACCATCAGTATCCCGATGGCTTCATGCTGTTCCTCGGCACGCTCTTTGCGCCAACGCAGGACCGCGATGCGAAGAACCAGGGCTTTACCCACAAGGTCGGCGATGTCGTGGAAATCTCGTCCGCCGGCCTGGGCGCACTGGTCAACACCGTCAGGCTTTCGACCGAATGCCCGCCCTGGACCTTCGGCATCTCGGCACTGATGGGCAATCTCGCAAAGCGCGGGCTGCTCTGAGCTACTGGTTTCGCCTGATACCCTGCAGGAGGTCGAGAACGGAGTTCGCGGCCTCAAGCACATTGGTGCCTGGACCGAACACGGCGGCAACGCCGTGTTCGTGCAGGAATTCATAATCCTGCCGGGGGATCACGCCGCCGCAGACAACGATGATATCGCCGCCGCCCTGGTCCTTCAGCCGGTCGATCAGCTGCGGCAGCAGCGTCCGGTGACCGGCCGCCAGCGACGAAACGCCGATCACATTGACCCTCTCGCCGAGCGCCATGCCGGCCGCCTCATCCGGCGTCTGGAACAGCGGGCCGGCGAGCACGTCGAAACCGACATCGCCGAAGGCCGAGGCGATCACCTTGGCGCCGCGGTCGTGCCCGTCCTGGCCGAGCTTGGCGACCATGATCTTCGGCTTGCGGCCCATGGCTTCTGTCACTTCAGCCATACGGGTTTTCAGAACGTCCAGCTCCGGCTCGTCGCGATAAGCCGTGCCATAGACGCCACGGATGACCTTTGGCGTCGCGAAATGATCGCCGAAAACCTCACGCATCGCATCCGAGATTTCGCCAACGGTGGCGCGCGCCCGCGCTGCTTCGACGGCCGCAGCGACCAGGTTACCATTGCCGTTGCGGGCAATCTCCGAAAGTGCTGCCAGCGCCTCCTTGAGCTTTCCGCCATCACGGCGGCGTTTGGTCTCCGCGATACGACGGATCTGTGCGGTACGCACGGCGCTATTATCGATCTCGAGAATATCGATCGGCTGCTCGGCTTCGAGCCGATATTTGTTGACGCCGACGATGACCTCGTCGCCCTTGTCGACGGCGGCCTGGCGGCGGGCAGCGGCCTCCTCGATCAGTCGCTTCGGCAGCCCCTCATTGACGGCTTTGGTCATGCCGCCAAGCGCCTCAACCTCTTCGATCAGCGCCCATGCCTTGTCGGCAAGTTCCTTCGTCAGGCTCTCGACATAGTAGGAGCCGGCAAGCGGATCGACCACCTTGGTGACGCCGGTCTCATGCTGCAGGATGAGCTGCGTATTGCGCGCGATACGAGCGGAAAATTCCGTCGGCAGGGCAATCGCCTCGTCGAAGGAATTGGTATGCAACGACTGTGTACCACCGAGTACGGCCGACATCGCCTCGAAGGCAGTGCGGATGATGTTATTGTAAGGGTCTTGTTCCTGCAGCGAGACCCCCGATGTCTGGCAATGGGTGCGCAACATCAGCGAAGCGGTCTTCTTCGGCTGGAACTCCTCCATGATGCGGGTCCAGAGCAGGCGGGCGGCGCGAAGCTTTGCGGCTTCCATGAAGAAATTCATGCCGATCGCGAAGAAGAAGGAGAGCCGGCCGGCGAAATCATCGACATTCAGTCCTTTGGCGATCGCCGCACGCACATATTCGCGCCCGTCGGCGAGCGTGAAGGCGAGCTCCTGCACCAGCGTCGCGCCGGCTTCCTGCATGTGATAGCCCGAGATCGAGATCGAATTGAATTTCGGCATCTCCTTTGCCGTATATTCGATGATATCGGCAACGATGCGCATCGAGGGTTCCGGAGGGTAGATATAGGTGTTGCGGACCATGAACTCCTTGAGAATATCGTTCTGAATGGTCCCTGACAGTTCCGCCTTCGAAACGCCCTGCTCCTCGCCCGCAACGATGAAATTTGCCAGAATCGGGATGACCGCGCCGTTCATGGTCATGGAGACGGACATGTCCTGCAACGGAATGCCGTCGAACAGGATTTTCATGTCCTCGACGCTATCGATGGCCACCCCCGCCTTGCCGACATCGCCGACGACGCGCGGATGATCGCTGTCATAGCCGCGATGGGTGGCGAGATCGAAGGCAACCGATAAGCCCTTCTGGCCCGCGGCGAGATTGCGGCGGTAGAAGGCGTTGGATTCTTCGGCGGTCGAGAAGCCGGCATATTGCCGGATCGTCCAGGGCCGGCCGGCATACATGGTGGCGCGTGGACCGCGGGTGAAAGGCGCAAATCCCGGCAGGCTGTCCGCATCCGTACCGTTAAGATCAGCGGCCGTATAGAGCGGTTTGACGTCGATACCTTCGGGCGTGTGCCAGGTCAGCGTATCCGGTGCTGCGCGCAGCTCCTTTTCCGCCAGCGCCTCCCAGTCCGACAGCGTCTTCTTCGTCATATCATCCTCCGCATCGTCTGCGCGCCACGCTACCACCATGCGGTGACGCGGCGCGATACAGCCTTAGGATAATTTGATCGGCAAGGCGATGATAGACGTTCAGCGATGCGCGGCCCAGGGCACGAGGAGCCGCTCGATCAGCCGCGCCAGGATCTCCAGCAGGAAGGCGATGGCGGCAATGACGATGATGCCGCCGATGACGATATCGGTGACCAGGAACTGCGCCGCCGACTGGATCATGAAGCCGAGGCCCTGGCTTGCCGCAACGAGCTCGGCCGCGACCAGCGTAGACCAGCCGGCGCCGAGCGCAATGCGCGTGCCCGTCAAAATCGGCGGAATGACGCCTGGAAGAATGACATGCAGCAGCACCTGCAGCCGGCTCGCGCCGAAGGAGCGGGCAGCGTTGACGAAATCGCCCGGGGCAGATTTGACGCCCGAAGCAGTCGACAGGATGATCGGCGGCAGCATGGCGAGCGAGATGACGGTGACCTTCGACGCCTCGCCGATACCGACCCAGATGATGATCAGCGGCAGATAGGCAAGCGGCGGCAGGGGCCGCAGGAATTCGACGATCGGATCAAGGATGCCCTTGCCGATACGGCTCGTGGCTATCGCTAGGCCTGCCGGCACACCGATGATGAGCGAGACGGCGAGCGCTGCAAAGATGCGCAGCAGGCTTGCGAGCGTATGTTCGGCAAGCGTGGAATCGACGAAGCCGTTGACCGCGACATTGGCAAGCGAATTCGCCACTACGAGCGGCGACGGCAGGAAGACCGGCGAGACGGCACCATAGGCCGAAGCAAGGCTCCAGCCGGCAATAATGACGGCAATTGTCGCAAGCGAGATCGGCAGCGTGCCGCGGCGTTTCGGCCGTGCCTCTACCGGTTGATCCGACACCGCGGTTGCGAGTGCTTCCGCCTCGACGCTCATGCGGCAATCTCCTCTTCATCCGCATGGATGAGTGCGGTCAGCTCGTCGTGCAGATTTTTAAACGCAGTGAGCGCCTTGATCTCCTTGACGCTTTTGCCTTCGAGCAACGCCTTCCCGAACTCGGTCCTGATGTCGGCGACGATACGGCTGGGGTTCGGCGCCAGTACGATGACACGTGTTGCAAGCAACAGCGCCTCGTCAATGCTGTGGGTGATCAGCAGGGCACCCGTTTTGCTTTCTGCCCAGACATCCAGCAGGAATTTCTGCATGCGGCTGCGTGTCAGCGCGTCGAGCGCACCGAGCGGTTCATCCAGCAGCAGGAAGCGAGGGCCGGAGGCCAGGGCGCGAGCGATGCCGACACGCTGGCGCATACCGCCTGAGAGTTCCCAGATATTCTTGTGACCCGCGCCATCGAGCCCGACCTTCACAAGCAGTTCTTCTGCGCGGCGCTGTCTCTCGCCTTTCGGAATGCCCTGAAGCTTCAATGGAAAGGCGACATTGCCGGCGGCCGTCAGCCACGGATAGAGCGCGTCATCCTGAAACACCACGGCCCGGTCTACGCCCGGTCCGTCGATCTCTTTGCCGTCGACCAGCACGCGTCCCTCGCTCGGCTCAGTGAAGCCTGCAGCAATATTGAGAAGGCTCGTCTTGCCGGAACCCGAACGGCCGATGACCACCACGAACTCGTCGGAGGCGATATGCAGGTTGACGCCATCGAGCACACGTCTCTTCCGGCGAGTGCCTACCTCGGCATAATCGAGCGACAGGGACTGTAGTGAAAGTATGCCCATGGACACCACCTGTTTGAGAAAAACCGGCGCAGCCGCAGCTGCGCCAGGACCCTTGGGAGGATCAAAGACCTGCCTTGGCTGCTTCCTTGACCCAGCGGTCGGAAATATAGGGGCTGTAGTCCTTCAGAACGCCGGGGATCTTGCCCTGCTCCAGAAGGAAGGCCGAGGTTTCGGCAACAGCATTGACCGTGCCGCCACCGAGGAGATCGGCGCTAGCCTGTTCCTTCAGGCTCGGGAACGTGTAGCCCTTAAGAAGAGCCGGCACTTCATCGGTCTTGGCACCGGTGAGCTTGGCGATCTTTTCGGCTTCAGGTGATTTCGCATTCCAGCTATCCGGATTGGCGAGGTAGGAGGCGTAAGCCGCACCCGTGACCTTCACGAAGCCGGTGACGACTTCCGGATGGGCCTCGGCAAATTTCTTGCTGACGATCCAAGCATCGAAGGTCGGGCCGCCCCACTTGGCGACATCGGAGGAGGTAGCAAGCACGCTGCCGCTCTTTTTCAACTGCGCCAGGACGGGATCCCAGACATAGGCGCCGTCGATGTCACCGCGCTCCCAGGCAGCAGCGATTTCCGGC
Organism: Rhizobium viscosum; assembly: GCF_014873945.1. Classification (NCBI taxonomy): domain Bacteria; kingdom Pseudomonadati; phylum Pseudomonadota; class Alphaproteobacteria; order Hyphomicrobiales; family Rhizobiaceae; genus Rhizobium; species Rhizobium viscosum. The sequence goes on from NZ_JADBEC010000002.1 coordinate 554,795, forward strand.
GGACGCAGATTGAGGATCTGCACCGACTTCGGATCGACCTTCCAGTGCTTCAGCGCCGTCAGCAGGCTGTAATGCGCGGTCGAAACGAAGGGCGTGGCGATCTTCTTGCCCTTCAGGTCCTCCGGCTTGGTGATGTTCTTGACCGCAAGCGCTTCAGCCTCGCTGATGAGGCCGACGACATAGATCGTCTCGATCGGCAGTTCGCGGCTGGCGGCAGCCGCAAGCGGCGACGAGCCGACATAACCGATATCGATGGAGCCGGACGCGATGGCAGCGACGACATCAGCACCGCCATCGAATTTCTGCCAGTGAATCTTGGCCTTGGTCTCCTTCTCATAGGTGCCGTCGGCTTGAGGCACGCGCGACGGCTCGACGATCGGCTGGTAGCCGATATTGAGCGTGACGTCGGCAGCGTGGGCTGCATAGGTGGTCAAGGTGAGGACAGCGGCAGCGGCCGTACCCAGAAGGTTGCGTCGGTTGATTTTCATATCCCTCTCCCGCAATGTTTAAAATCATTCCACCCCGGAATGTGGTTAGATCATTGTAAAATTCATAGATTTTATAGAGATAGAAAATTTCCAGAATCGACGGTGGGAGATAATTTGCTTCTAATTTCAGTGGAAGAAGCGGTGAGTTCCGGATCCGGCCGATAATTCCCGCAAAGTGCCCGACGGAAATCTCAGGACTGTACCCAATGAAGAAAATGCAGATTTACGCCTTCGACATGAACTGCGTGGGGCACATAAACCATGGCATGTGGACGCATCCGCGCGATCGCTCAGTCGACTACACCGACCTCGACTACTGGGCGGATTTTGCCCGCACGGCCGAACGCGGCAAGCTCGACGGCGTATTTCTTGCCGATATTGTCGGCGTCTACGATGTCTACAAAGGTAGCCCAGCCCCGGTCATCGAGACGGGCGCCCAGATCCCGGTCAACGATCCGCTGATGCCAATTTCGGCCATGGCTTACGTTACCAAGCATCTTGGTTTCGGCGTCACCGTCAATACGACCTATGAGCCGCCATTCCTTTTGGCACGACGTATGTCGACGCTCGACCATCTGACCAAGGGGCGCATCGGCTGGAACATCGTCACGGGCTATCTCGACAGCGCCGCCCGCAGCATGGGCTTCGACAAGCTGCCTGAACATGATGCGCGCTACGACGCCGCCGAGGAATATCTCGAAATTCTCTACAAGCTTTGGGAGAGAAGCTGGGACGATGATGCGGTGCTGCGCGACAGAGAACGCGGCGTCTTTGCCGATGCCTCCAAGGTCCGCGCTGTCAGCCATCAGGGGCAATATTACAAGATGGAGGGAATCCATCTTGCCGAACCCTCACCACAACGCACGCCCCTGCTCTTCCAGGCCGGCGCCTCGGCACGAGGGCAGGACTTTGCCGCCCGCCATGCCGAATGCGTCTTCATTGCCGGACCGACGCCGCAATCGGCGCGGCCGACCGTCGACGCGCTTCGCGCCAAGACGCTGGCGAACGGCCGTGGTGCAGATGCGATCAAGATCCTCAGCCTGATTACCGTCGTCGTCGGCAAGACCGAAGCCCAAGCGCGGGAGAAACTCGAGGACTATCGCCGGCATGCGAGCGTCGAGGCGTCTCTCGCGCATTATTCTGCCTCTGTCGGCGTTGATTTTTCGAAATACGAGCTCGATGAGGTGATCGATCAGAGTTCGACCAATGCCAATCAGTCGGCGCTGGCGGCAATCACCAAGCAGGCGGCGAAGCCGGTGACGAAACGGGAGATCATCGATCAGATGGTACTCGGCAGCCGTATGAAGCCGATCGTCGGCTCACCGGAACAGATTGCCGATACGTTGCAGCGCTGGATTGAAGAGGGTGGCATCGACGGCTTCAATCTGGCTCGCACAGTGGCGCCGGAAAGCCTCAACGATTTCGTCGATCTCGTCGTGCCCGTGCTGCAGGAGCGTGGCCTGTTCAAGGCGGATTATGCGCAAGGGCCACTGCGCAAAAAGCTGTTCGGCGGCAACGGCCGGCTGCCAGCCGGCCATCCCGCCGCACATTTCAGATCTCAGCGATGATCCATCCGGGCGACCAGCCGGTCGCCGAGCCATTGGATGCCGCAGACCAGGATGATCAGCACGACAACAACGGCAACCATCACACTGGTTTCGAAACGTTGATAGCCGTAGCGGATGGCAAGGTCGCCGAGACCGCCGGCACCAATGGCACCGGCCATGGCCGAGGCGCCGATCAGCGTCACGAGAGTGACCGTGAAGCCGGCGACGATGCCGGGCAGCGCCTCAGGCACCAGAACCTCGCGAATGATCGTCCAGCGGTTGCCGCCCATGGCACGGACCGCATCGATCAGGCCGCGATCCACCTCGCGCAACGAGACTTCCGCGATGCGCGCATAATAGGGTGTGGCGGCGATGGCAAGCGGGACGATGGCGGCCCAGGTGCCGATCGCAGTGCCGACGATCAGTCGCGTCAGCGGGATCAGTGCCACCAGGAGAATGATGAAGGGCACCGAGCGGAAGCCGTTGATGACGGCGCCGAGGATGCGGTTGATCCAGGGGTTTTCGGCGATGCCGCCGCGGTTCGTCAGCACCAGCGCCAGTCCAAGCGGCAGGCCGGCGACCAGCGATATCACGCCGGAGGCCGCCGTCATCAGCACCGTCTCCCAGAGAGAGCGCAGCAGCAGACTAATCATGATCGGTGTCATAACCAAGCACCTCCACCCGGGCGGACCGGGCCGTCAGAAATTGTTCGACCTTTGCGGTAAACGTTGGATCGCGCGCCGGAACGGCAATGAAGAACCGTGCCACGGGCTGGTTCTGGATGTGATCGATGCCGCCATGCACGAGGCGGAAGGAATGTGGCAAGGCTGCCGAAAGATCGGCAAAGAGCGCGCCCTGCGCTTCCGGACCGGAGAGATCGACGCCGAGGATCGTTTCCGAGCCACCGGTCTGTGACAGGCGGGCGGCAATATGCTCGGGAAGCTGTGGACGAATGCCGCCGAGCAAGCTCTTGGTGATCGCTGCCTGCGGATCGCCGAAAACCGACCAGACTTGCCCCTCTTCCACGATGCGACCGGCATCTATGACGGCGACACGATCGGCAATACCACGCACCACTTCCATCTCGTGGGTGATCAGCAGAATGGTAAGCCCAAGCTTACGATTTATATCCTTCAGCAGAGCAAGGATCGAGCGTGTCGTTTCCGGGTCAAGCGCCGACGTCGCCTCGTCTGACAACAACAGTGCCGGTCGGGCGGCCAGCGCACGGGCGATGCCGACACGCTGCTTCTGGCCGCCCGAGAGTGAAGACGGATAAGCCCCTGCCTTGTCGGAGAGGCCGACCAGGTCCAGCAGCTCGTGCGCCCGCTCCAGCCGCTCGGCCTTGGCGATACCTTCTATTTTCAGCGGCAGGGCAACATTCTCCTCGACGGTCTTGGCCGAGAGCAAATTGAAGTGCTGAAAAATCATGCCGATACGGCGGCGTAACGGCTGGAGGTCCTTTTCGGCGAGAGCTGTAATGTTCCGGCCCTCGATAACGATCTCGCCGCTATCGGCGCGCTCCAGACCATTGAGGCAGCGGATCAGCGTCGACTTTCCGGCACCGCTGCGTCCGATAATGCCGAGGATTTCGCCTTTCTTCACACTCAGCGAAATGCCGTCGAGGGCTGGCGTCGCGCCAAACCGGCGCCTGACATCCGTCAGCCGCACGACTTCTTCGGCGTCGGCGGGCCGCGTCTCAATCCTTGAAGCGGAGACAATGGAATTCATGCTCGTTCCTTCACAAATGCTGAAGGCGGCCCCGGCAGAAAGGCCCGGGCCGCCTCAGTTGTTGGCACCCTCAGGAGGGCGGCGGATCAATAGGCGCTAAGGCCGGTACCCTTATATACCTTATCGAACTCTGCCTTGACCGTGTCGTTCTGATAGGAGGAGACGAGTGTTTTCACCCAATCGGCATCCTTGTTCTCTTCCTTCACCGCGATAAAATTACGGTAGGGGTTATCGGCGATCGGCTCCTGCGCGACGCGTTCTGCCGGGGAAAGACCGCTCTTCAGCGCCCAGTCGGTATTGACGACGCCCGCATCGAGGTCATCGATCGAGCGACCGACGATACCGGCATCGAGTTCGCGGATTTCAATGTTCTTCGGATTGTCGGCGACATCGACGATCGTGGCAAGAATGCCCGTGCCGTCCTTCAGCTTGATCAGGCCTTCGTTCTGCAGAACACGCAGCGCACGGCCCTCGTTGGACGGATCGTTCGGCACGCCGATCACGGCACCATCGGGCAATTCAGCAACGGACTTATGCTTCTTGCTGTAGAGGCCGATCGGCCATACGCCGGTATAGCCAACCCGGACGATGTGGTAGCCGTTCTGCTTGATCTGGTTGTCGAGATACGGCTGGTGCTGGAAAGCATTCGCGTCAATTTCGCCGCGCTCCAAAGCCTCGTTCGGCTGGGTGTAATCGTTGAAGGTAACCGTCTCGATCTTGAGACCTTTCTTGGCAGCCTCGCTGGTGACGACGCGCCAGACATCTTCATCCTCACCGCTCATGATGCCGACCTTGATCGACTTGTCTTCCGCGAAGGAAGGAGCCGGCGCCGCAAAGCTAATAAGTGCAGCCGCAGAGGCGGCAACAGCGAGAGCCGCACGGCGCGAAAGCGAAATGGCATTGATGTTCTTGTTCTTGGTCATTTTTTATCCCGTCTGACTGAATGAGGCCGAGCCCCGAGCAGGCGGATAATTGCAAATACGCTCATTGTGAGCGAAGCACGAACATCCGATGTCCTGTCGTCGCCGGAAAAACTCTTGCCGCGTCTTCGATAGTGGCAGGATAAATTTCTATCAAATTAATGGATTAATGTAAGCCTAGAATATAGCCGAACAAAAACGGCGCCTCCGAAGGCGCCGCTGAAAAACCAATTCCGAAACACGTTTATTCTGCTGCAATCAGCCTGGAATTTCGGCCTGGAAAGAAGGCTGCGAGCTCGCCGATGACCTCGCCGATGCGCTTGGACAGCTGTTCGGAAGAGACACGATAATCGGTGAAGTCGCGGTCCGAGGCGTAGACGGCGGTCGGCAGCGTATGAGCCATGAAGAAGCCGAAGAGCGGGCGCAGCTGATGCTCGACCATCAGCGCATGGCGATCGCCGCCGCCGGTCGCGGTGATGACGATCGGCTTGGCACGCAGCTCATGCGGGTCGATGAGATCGATCAGATGTTTAAAGAGACCCGGATAGCTCCCCTTGAAGGTCGGTGCGCCGATGACGAGGACGTCGGCATCGGCGATGTCGGCGATGATTTCTCTGGCGCGATTGTCGAGATCGTCGCGGCGCAACGCCTGGCCGAGCGAGGGGCCGACATCCGTCAGGTCGTAGATCGTGTTGTCGAAACCATATTTTTCGGCAGCGAGGCCGGCGATATTCTCAACCAGCGCAAAGGTCTTCGAGGGACGATTGAAGCTGCCGGCAAGACCGACCAGTTTGGGTGCAGACATATCATTTCCTTCCACTATCGCGCCGTCGATGGCTGCATCATGAGACGGATATTATCCATCAAAATAGTAGATTAAAGAAATGACGATCCCTCTTCGCCGAACGCCGGGGAAAATATGTTCGTTCGAACGCAACGCCGCGCCGTGTGCTTGTCCGCATGCCAACGAGGCAACGAAACGCTTTCGGTGCCTCGTTCCGGGTGCGAGACTTAAACCACTCGGTGCTTGGGGATGCGCGGCAGGAAGATGGTGAACAGGCCGAGCAACGGCAGGTAGGAGCAGATACGGTAGACGAAGGCGATACCGTGCGAGTCGGCAAAGCCACCGAGCAAGGCCGCACCGAGACCGCCCGCACCGAAGGCGAAGCCGAAGAAGACGCCGGCGATCAGGCCGACGCGACCTGGCACCAACTCCTGCGCGAAGACGACGATGGCAGAGAAGGCAGAGGCGAAGATCAGGCCGATGACGACGCTGAGCACGCCTGTCCAGAAGAGGTTCGCATAGGGCAGCAGCAGCGCGAACGGAATCACGCCGAGGATCGAGAACCAGATGACGAAGCGAGCGCCGAAACGATCGCCGATAGGACCGCCGAGGAAGGTGCCGGTGGCAACGGAACCTAAAAACAGGAAGAGCATGAGCTGCGCCTGTTGCACATCGAGCTGGAAACGATCGATGACGTAGAATGTGAAGTAGCTTGAGACGCTTGCCATGTAGACATTTTTCGTCGCCGTCAGCAACACGAGGATGAGTAGTGCCCAGACGACCTTGCTCTGCGGTAGCGGTAGGGCACGGCTCGGAGCCGCCTTGGTGGCGTTCTGGCGGCGGTGGCTCATGTACCAGTTCCCGACCCAGCTCAGGACCACGATGCCAACCATGGCGATGCCGGAAAGCCAGGACACGCTGTGTTGACCGTTCGGCAGTACGATGAAGGCAGCCAGCAGCGGACCGATCGCCTGGCCGGCATTGCCGCCCACCTGGAAGAAGGATTGCGCAAAGCCGTGGCGACCGCCGGAAGCAAGACGCGCGACGCGCGAAGATTCCGGATGAAAGACGGCCGAGCCGAAGCCGATGAGGCTTGCGGCAACCAGAAGCAGTTCAAAGCTGCCGGCATTGCCGAGCAGGATCAGGCCGCAGAAGGTGCTCGCCATACCAACCGGCAGCGAATAGGGCATCGGCCAACGGTCGGTGACGATGCCGACGAGCGGCTGGAGCAGCGACGCCGTGACCTGGAAGGTCATGGTCAAGAGACCGATCTGCACGAAATCGAGGTTGTAATTGGCTTTGAAGAGCGGATAGAGCGAGGCAAGCAGCGACTGCATGATGTCGTTGAGCATATGGCAGAAGCTGACTGCCACCAGGATGGACATTGCAGTCTTTTCAAATCGGGGGGCGCTCTCGGCAACGGATGCCATGGGTCTTCCTCATGCGCGGCCGGAAACATGCCAGGCCATCGTCGGTTTTCGTGCGGGCTGATCTTAAGGCGATCGGGGCTTGGGAAGTGAATTGTCAGCGGCGGTCGCTAAAAAGCATTTATCGTATGGAGAGGAACGATTACAGCCCAGTTTTACGCGTATCGGTACGCAATCTTTAAGATTTTTGTTCTCGATCTTGCACTCGCCACCTCACGCGCCGATTCCGCCCTGGCGACTGTTCCAGGGGTTGGAGCCGATATGGCTTATCGCCAAGCTCTCCAACTCGCTCGGCCGCGCGATCAAGACCGGCGCTTGAATGTGTGTTTTTCCGTGGGGAAAGCGCGGGAGCGCACCTCGTCCGCATAGGCGGCAGCCGCCGCCCCGACCCTCTTTCCAAGTTCGTCGTACCGTTTGACGAAGCGCGGCGTGAAGTCGTTGAATAGTCCGAGTATGTCGTCCGAAACCAGGATCTGGCCGTCACAGGCAGCCGAGGCACCAATCCCGATCGTCGGAACAGGAATTGCAGTCGTTACCTCGCGGGCAAATGTTTCGACCGTGCCCTCGATGACGACCGCAAAGGCTCCCGAGTTGCCGATCGCGTCGGCGTCACGCCGGATCTTCGTAACCTCCTCCTCGGAATGTCCAACAGATCGGTAGCCGCCTGCGGTATGAACCTGCTGAGGCATGAGCCCGATATGTCCGAGGACCGGAATACCGCGCGCGGTGAGGAAGGAAATCGTCTCGGCCATCTCCTCGCCGCCTTCGAGCTTGACTGCGTCGCACCCGGTTTCCTGCAGAATGCGCACGGCATTGCGATAGGCCAGTTCCTTCGACTCCTGGTAGCTGCCGAAGGGCATGTCGACGACCACGCAGGATTTAGCGACGCCGCGCATCACCGCCTTGCCATGGGCGATCATCATCTCAAGGGTCACTGCCACGGTGCTCTCCATGCCGTAGAGGACCATGCCGAGCGAATCCCCAACGAGCAGGAGATCGCAGTGTTCATCCAGGAGCCGCGCCATCGGCGTCGTGTAGGCCGTCAAAGACACAATCGGCGTTCCGCCCTTCATAGCCCGGATTCGTGTTGGCGTCAGGCGTTTTGCGGAACCGACAGCGCTCATTGTACTTCCCCCGTTCCAGACGAACCTTTTCTCGTGATCACCCGGTTGTCGAGGAGCTTGGTCGTACCAAGCCGCACGAACAGCGCGACTACCACCGGGTCCTCGATTTTCGAGACATGCCTCAACGTCGAAGCGTCCCTCACAGCGACGACTTCCGGCGTTACCAGGGGTTCACCGCCGATGAAGCCGATTAACTTCGCTTCAAGGACCTGCGGATCAGTGAGGCCCTGAGCGACAAGGCGCTCCGCCTCGGCCAAAGCACGGGGGACGATGACCGCTGCGCGTCGTTCCTTCTCGCTGAGATAGACGTTACGAGAAGATAGAGCGAGACCATCCGCATCCCGGACCGTCGGTACCGAAACGATGCGCACCGGCTGAGCCAGATCCTCAACCATCCGTTTGATGATGACGACTTGCTGGTAATCCTTCTCGCCGAAATAGGCGTTGCTCGGCTGGACGATATTGAAGAGCTTGCTGACAACGGTGGCAACACCCGCGAAATGCCCCGGTCGAACGGCGCCTTCGAGCTCGCAGCCAAGCTCCGGCACATCAACCACAGTTTTCATCGGGCGCGGATACATATCCTCGACGCCGGGCGCAAAGAGAATATCGACGCCTGCTTTTTCCAGCATCGTTCTGTCGCGTTGCAGATCCCGCGGGTATCGGGTCAGGTCCTCCGTTGGCCCGAACTGGAGCGGATTGACGAAGATCGAGGCAACGACGATCTCGTTTTCGGCGCGGGCGCGCGCGACAAGTTCCATATGCCCCGCGTGAAGATAACCCATCGTTGGCACCAAACCGACGCCTTCGCCATTTGCCTTCACCGCCGCAAGCGCTGCGCGCACAGCCTCAATGCTCGATAGGACCTGCATGTGCCCTCTCCCTGCCGCCTTCCTCACGTTGGGGGCGGATAGAAGATGTAAGCAGGGCCCAAGGTCAATGGATTCTTTTCGATAAGACCGATTAGATGAAGAAGGTTCTATCAGGGCGTGTAAAAATATTGCGAATCGCAACCGAGGCGGCGAATTTCTCGCCGGGCAACAGAAGCAAGAACAGCGACGGCAGCGCACGCCGCACATGCGTCCGAACTCGCATCATGTCTGTGGATCTAAAGTTCGTACCATATCCGAGGATTATCGCCGGACTGGATCATCAGCCAGCGAAGATCCGTATCGTTCCAGCTCTTGATCGCATTCGTACGGTTGTCAAGCACCAGATCGCCGCGATCGGTCCTGACGACCAGAACCGCGTGGCCCTTGCCGGTGGGCGTCTTGGTCACGGCGATCCTCAGTGCCTTCGTCGACCAACCCATGGCGACGAGGTGGTCGCGCTTCGTCAGCGCAAAATCCTCGCAATCGCCCGCAGTGACGTTCACCTGCCAGACGTCGCCCTGATCGGACCGGTCGTCGAGCGAGCGGATCGAGCGGTTGACCGAGGTGTTGACGGCGCGAAGCTGCTCGTCCGCCAGGGGACTCAAGGAGACTTCGGAAGCATCGCCGCGAGCAGTGCACTCATCGGGATTTCGAGCGCAAAACATCACATGCGCGAAAGGCGCGGCAGTCCGGCGCTTTTCAGAAATATAGCTGAACACAGGCGCCGTCTTCAGGCCACGGGCTGCACCGGCAGGACCGTCCGCGTGAGCGGTCTGAACCGCGAGCAGAGATGCAAGCGTCACCACGATAACCAGTCCATGCTTGTACATCTTCTACCCCCGTGTGGTGGTTGATCGAACGATGATGAGGCTCGCCCAGCGATGTTCTGGGCGTGTCCGCTCCTTCAGTCACAGCGCAACCAGCAGCATGCGCATTACAACCAAATGCAGGCAACCAACGACTTAACAATTTAAACTAGTGCGGACTGACGGCCATTTCAATTGCCGCGATAGATTCTGTTTTTGGAAAGGCGAGCAACGGCGGATCGAGACCTAACGCCCGTCCTGGGAGCGGCTTCGGCTAACCCTTCATCCGTCCCGGCATCGACGCTCAAGCGTCACCGAAGGACGCCAGCCTCCAGGTACAGTCAGGAAGGGTGCTGTCAGCTCTGACGAAGAAGTCGCTGGTGTCGCCGGAACGGGAGACGGCGTTATCGTCGCTGTCGGCATGCCCCATTCGTCGTGGCCGCTCGACCATAGAGCAAGGCCACCGGTATTGCGATGCACCAGAGGATGCGCTTGCAGCCTGCCCACCAGCTTTTCGGCAGAACGCGCTGCGTCGGCCCTTTACGGCTTGTCGCCATGAAGATGGCGTTCGAGGAAGGGCAGATTGTCCTGCCCCCAGTAGAGCTCGTCCTCATAGGCAAAGGTCGGGAAGCCGAAGACGCCTCTTTCGCGTGCATGAACGCGATCAGCTGCCCATTTCCGCTGGACATCGTTATCGGCCTGCCGTCGCAACAGGGCCGAGCCATCGAAACCGGCAGTGTTGACGATCGTCTCGCGGATATCAGGTCTGCCGATATCTTTTGCTTCGCTCCAGAACGCATGCTGCAGAGCGCGCGTTACGCCGATCCAATCCTGGCCATCGAGATAGGCGGCAATGACGAAGAAGGAGGCCGGTGTCGGATCACTGAGCTCGGGGCGATTTTCGAGGATGAGAGTCTTGCCGCGCACCCTTGCCCAGCGCCTGAGATCGCGGATCCAGTAGGCACGGCGAATTTCAGGGCGATTGCGCGAGAAAATCCCGCCATTCTCTTCAACGACCGTCGTCAGATACGGCTTGACGGTGATGTCGTTCTTTACGGCAAGCTCGGCAAAGGCATCAAGGCCGATATAGGACCAAGGCGAACCGATGGAGAAGAAGTATTCAACTGGTTTCGTCACGGAGAGATTTCCTACAATTCCAACGTTTGTCGCGCCGCTCACGATGCCGCTCGGAGGGTAGTCTTCGTGTTCCAGCCGAGCTCGGGAGCAATGTGCGTGGCGAAGTCATGCAGAATCTGGCGATATTCGTCATGCTCGAACTCGTAGGGCAATTCCAGCCTGAGCTCGCTCACATGCGGCAAGATGGGATCGGCAAGAAGGCGCTCCAGGATTTGCTCTGACGTCCCAACGAGATCGCGGGCAAACAGCGTGTGTCGTTCCCCCTGGGGAGACAGCGTGCGCTCATATCGTCCGGCGGCATAGTCTGAATATCGCTGGCGGGTGGCTGCATCCGCACTGTCAAAGGGCACGATAACCCGACCGAGCGCCACGCGCCGTTCCGCTCCGCCGGAAGCCCGATAGGCTTCGAACTGACGGGACTGGGCGAGGAAAAAATCATCGGTCTCCTCTCCGGACGTGACATTGCCGATCAGCAGGTTGAAACCGTTCTGGCCGGCCCATGAGGCCGACCGCAGCGAGCCACCGCCATACCAGATGCGATCGACCAGGCCTTTAGCGTAGGGCTGCAGTCTCGGGCGCTGCGGCCCGAAGGGCGTCTTGATGAACGTATTCTCGTCGCCGAGAAAGGTTCCTTTGAGATTGCCGCAAAAGCGCAGCACGCGCTCGTGCGAGAAGTCATGGTTCTGCCAGTCACCATCGAAGGCAAGCGGACCGATGAGATCGGCATGCAGCGGACGACCGGCGCTTAAGCCCACATTCAGCCTTCCCTTCGACAGAACATCGACGGTCGAGAGATCTTCGGCAAGCCGATAGGGACTTTCATAACCGATCGGAATGACAGCCGTACCGAGTTCGATACGGCTGGTGCGCTGGGTGGCAGCCGCCAGAAAGGCGGTTGCCGATGAGATGCCGGGCTCCAGATGCCGCTGACGGGCCCAGGCGCTGTTGAAGCCCAGCTCTTCACCGAAGCCAAGAAGCTGCAATGTCTGTTCGAGCCCGGAGAGCGGGTCGTCATCCGGGTAGTTGCCGGGTGTCAGGAAACCGATATGGCCGATCGAAATCGCGTTGCCGCTCATCTTGTCCTCACTCAGAATTTCGGCAGGCCGGGCGGGTTCGTCTCGGAGGCAGGCAGTGCCTCCTCCGACAGCTGCCATTGCGCAAGGATTTTTGCATAGGTTCCATCCTTGATCAGGCCATTGGTGGCGAGTGTCAGCGTATCGGCAATGCCGCTTCCCTTGCGGGTGGTGATCGCAACGTCGGAGCGATCGGGCCAGCCGGCGCTCAGCGTTCCAACTCGTTTGAGGTTCTTGTCGCGGCCGGCGATATAGACGAGTTGGGCATGCGGCTGGACGATGACATCGGCACGGCCCGAGCGTAGCGCCAGGAGGCTTGCTGCCTCGTCGTCATAATATTGCAGTTCGAGCGGTTTCAGACCCGCTTTGACATCATCATCGCTCCACCTCAACAGTATGCGCTCCTGATTGGTGCCGGCGCCGACGATGAAGCGCAGTCCTGCCGCATCCTTCGGCTCCTTGATCGAGGTGATCGCACTGTCAGCCTTGACGAAGAAGCCGTGCAGACCTTTCCGGTAGGTGGAGAAATCGAACTTCTCCTTGCGCTGTTCGGTAACACCGACGTTGGAAATAACAGCATCATATTTGCCTGATGTCAGGCCAAGTGGCCAATCGATCCAGGCAACGGGGACGAGTTCGAGCTGCAGCCCGAGGCTCTCGGCAATGGCGTTCGCGTACTCCGGATCGGCACCGACGACCGTCTTGGCATCCGTCGCATAAGTCGCAAGCGGCGGCCCACCCGGGCTTACGGCAACCGTGAATTTGCCTGATGTGACGAACTTGAAACCCTTCGGAATGGACGCGATCGCCGCCTCGTTACGCTGAGCGTGCACGCGTTTCGGCTGCTCGGGGCTCAAGTCGAATTCATCAGCCGCGGCCATGCCCGCATAGCAGGTTGTCAGAGATGCGATGGCGGCAATCGATACAATGCGTAGCCTTGAAAATATCATCACGAGAGAGCTCTCCATAAGAATATATGTAAACGAGGACGGACCGGCGCGACCTCCGACGCCGGTCCGTCAGACCATCCTTTACGAACCGCTCTTCGGCAGCCCCGGCGGGTTGGTCTTGGCTTCGTCGACGGCTTCGGCGTTCAGGCTCCAGTGCGTCAGTACTTCGCCATATTTGCCGTTCTTGATGAGGTCGTTGAGCGCGACTGTCACAGCATCGGCAAGGCCGGCGCCCTTCTTCGTCGTAACAGCGATTTCAGCCGTCAGCGGCCAGCCGCCGGAGACGATACCGACGAGCTTTGTATGCCCCTTGATGGAGGAGCTGTAAGCCTGCGTCGCGTTGGGATTGAACTCGACGTCCGCACGGCCGGACTGCAAGGCCAGATCGGCGGCGGCACGGTCGTCATAATATTGGACCTCGATTGGCTTCAGGCCGGCAGCAACATTCTGGCGATCCCATTCCAGGATGATCTTTTCCTGATTGGTGCCGGCACCGGTAATGACCTTGAGGCCAGCGACATCCTTCGGTTCCTTGATCTCGGTGATCTTGCTGTCGGACTTCACGTAGAAGCCGAGCACATCCTTGCGATAGGTGGAGAAATCGAACTTCTCCTTGCGTTCCTCGGTCACCGTGACGTTGGAGATGACGGCATCATACTTGCCGGAGGTGACGCCCAGCGGCCAATCCGCCCATGCAACCGAAACGAGGTTCAGCTCTAGGCCGAAGGAATCGGCGAGCAGTTGCGCCAGATCTGGATCGGCGCCGACCACGGTCGCTGCGTCGGATGCATAGGTTGCAATCGGCGGATCCCAGGCGTTGACAGCCACGGTGAACTTGCCCGGTTCGACGAACTTGAAGTTCGGCGCGATCGCCTTGATCGCGGCTTCGTCTTTTTCGGCGCGAACGCGGTTTGACGTGTCGGGGCTGAGATTGAACTTCTCAGCGGCCTGCGCCGTGCCGAAACCGAGTGTCACCAAGGCGACGACACCGGCAAGCAGGTAGCTAGCTCTATTTCTGAATGCCATTTCCCTTCTCCATTTCATCTTAAGGTTGTTGTTCTTTTCATGCCCTCCGGACGCCCGTCGCGGCCGGGATCTGCTGATGCGTTACCTCCTGTTCAGAGAACCTTGGCGAGGAATTCACGTGTGCGGGGATGTTCCGCGCCATTGAAGATGCGAGCCGGCGAGCCGGCCTCGAGGATATGGCCGCCGTCCATAAAGACGACGGTATCGGCAACTTCGCGGGCAAAGCCGATTTCGTGCGTGACGATGACAAGCGTCGTGCCCGTGCGCGCCAGCTCTTTGATCACATCGAGGACTTCTCCGACCAGTTCCGGATCGAGCGCCGATGTCGGCTCATCGAACAGCAGCACCTTCGGGCGAAGTGCCAGGGCGCGGGCAATGGCGACACGCTGCTGCTGGCCGCCCGAGAGCTGGCGCGGATAGGCATTGATCTTGTCGCTGAGGCCGACGCGGGCAAGCAGTTCCTGGGCAAGCTGGATGGCCTCTTCACGGCTCACGCCACGCACCTGGATCGGCGCTTCGATCAGGTTTTCGAGCACTGTCAGGTGCGGGAAGAGATTGAAGCTTTGGAACACCATACCGATATCGGCACGCCGCTTGAGGATGTCCTTTTCCTTGAGTTCGTAGAGCACATCGCCTTTCTGCTCGTATCCGACGAGATCGCCGTCAACCGAGATGAAACCGCCATCGACGCGCTCCAGATGATTGATGGCGCGCAGCAGAGTCGATTTGCCGGAGCCGGAAGGGCCGAGAATGGCGGTGACACTGCCTGCCGGCAGATTGAGATCGATGCCATCGAGCACCTTCAAAGAACCGAAGCTCTTGGAGATGCCGTGGATGCGCACCGCCCCACCGGCGCGAAGGGTCGTTGCGTCACGAAAACCGGAGGTGCGGGTAAAGTCGCCCGAGACTGCCAGTGCAGACACCGGACGGACAAAGCGCTGGAAGAAAGAATGGAAGGGAAGCGGCTTCGGGTTGCGCAGCGCGCCCTTGGCGAAATAGCGCTCGATATAATGCTGGGCGATCGACAGCACCGTCATGATGACGAGGTACCAGACAGTCGCCACCATCAAGAGCGGAATGACTTCAAGGTTACGGCGATAGATGACCTGGACCGTGTAGAACAGTTCCGGCAGGGCAAGTACGTAGACCATGGAGGTCGCCTTGGCGAGACCGATGATCTCATTGAACCCGGTCGGCAGGATCGAGCGCATCGCCTGCGGCAGCACGATACGGAAAGCCTGACGGCGGCGAGAGAGACCGAGTGCCGAAGCGGCCTCGAGCTGCCCCTGATCGACCGATAGGATGCCGCCGCGGACGATCTCGGCGAAGAAGGCCGACTGATTGAGCGTGAGGCCGAGGAACGCCGCAGCAAAGGGCGTCAGCAACTGTGTCGTCGGATATTCGAAGAGGACGGTGCCGGTGAACGGCACACCGAGTGTCACCGTCTCATAGAGATAGCCGAGATTGTTCAGCACCAAGAGCAGAACGATGACCGGGATCGATCGCAGCAGCCAGATGTAGCCCCAGGATAATCCCGACAGCAGCGGCGATCTCGAGACGCGGGCGAGCGCCAGTGCCGTGCCAAGGATCGAACCGGAAATCGTTGCCAACAGTGTCAGAAGCAGCGTGCGCCCGAGGCCGGCAAGAACGGGCGCCGCAAAGAACCATTCGGCAAAAACATTCCAGCCCCAGCGCGGATTGGTGAAGGTCGAATAGAGGACGGCAGCAATGACGAGAGCGGCGAATATGGTGCCGGCAACCCGGCCGGGATGTCGCGCCGGGACGATCCTCAGTCGGGAATAATCCTGAAGCGTTCGGTCCCCTGCCCTGCCACCGGTCTCGATGCCGGCATAATCACTCGTCAGTGCCATAGTGTTTCCCCTTTATGGAGTGTTCATTGCCCGGATTCAGTGACCTGCTGCCGCCTGCAGCGGCAGGCGATCGGCATTGGCCGGCACCTGCGGCACGAGATGGCGGATGTCCTTCTCAAAAGGCAGCGTCTTATAGACTTCCGGATCGACCTTGGGGTCGAAGAGCGCGGTGTAGCCGTAGTTGAGATAGAGGCCGACGGCCTCCGGCTGGCGGAAACCCGTCGTCAAATAGACCCGCGAATAGCCTTGGCGGGCAGCCTGGTCCTCCAACTCCACGAGAACCTTGCGTGCAAGGCCCTGTCGGCGCAGGTCGGAGCGTGTCCAGATACGTTTGAATTCCGCCGTCTGCTCATCATAATATTTGAAGGCGCCACCGCCGATGGTCTCGCCATTGCGTACGAGCAGCACGAAGTTACCGACGGGCGGCGCGAAAGCCTCGGGCGGATAACGGTTGAGTTCGGCTGCAGCCCCCTCTTCGCTGAAATAATTCCCGTAGCGGCTGTCATATTCGTAAATCAGCTCGTCGATCAGCGGCTTGGCGCGAGGGTCGAGAGGGGAAGTGTAGAGAAACGTGTCGCTCATGTTCGTTCGTCACCCGTTGTCGTCAGTGAGGAAGGTCTCGGCGAGCCGCACCCAGTAGCGGGCGGCCGGCGCAATGATCGCGTCGTTGAAATCGTAATGGGCACTGTGAAGAGGCGCGCTGTCGCCGTTGCCAATGAAGAGATAGCTGCCCGGCTTCTCCTGCAGCATGAAGGCAAAATCCTCGCTTGCCGTGCGCGGGCGAAATTCCGCTTCGACCTTTCCCGGCTCGAATGAGGACAGTGCGACATCGCGGGCAAAGGCCGTCTCTGCCCGATGGTTGATGAGCGCCGGAAAGCCAAGCCGATAATCGACCTCGGCCGTCGCACCGAAGCTCTCGGCTTGAGCGCGGGCGAGCGCCGGCACGCGTTCCTGGAGCTTATCGCGCACCGCCTGGCTGAAGGCACGCATGGTGAGTTTCAGCTCGACGCTTTCCGGAATGACATTCGAAGCTGACCCGGCATGGATCGAGCCGACAGTAACGACGGCCATATCCTGCGGATCGACATTGCGCGAGACGATGCTCTGCAGCGCCGTGATGAAGGAGGCCGAGGCCAGCACAGGATCGACGGCGCGATGCGGTTCGGCACCATGTCCACCCTTGCCGATGATGCGGATGACCGCCTGATCGACCGAGGCCATGGCGGCATCGGGAACAAAGCCGAACTTACCGGCCGGTACAGCTGGCCAATTGTGCAGCCCAAAGACAGCATCGACCGGAAACCGTTCGAACAGACCTTCCGAGATCATCTTGCGGGCGCCGGCACCGATCTCCTCGGCTGGCTGGAAGATCAGCCGCAACGTACCACTGAAATTGCTGGCCTCTGCCAGATAGCGCGCAGCGGCAAGCAGGATCGTCGTATGGCCATCGTGGCCGCAGGCATGCATGACGCCGGGATTGCTGCTTGCATAGGAAAGGCTTGTCGCCTCCTCGATCGGCAGGGCATCCATATCGGCTCGAATGGCGATGGAGCGCTTGCCGTTTCCGCGGGCCAGGGTGGCGACGATGCCGGTGCCGGCAATGCCCGTCGCCACCTCATAGCCCCAGGAGGAAAGGTGTGAGGCCACGAGCTTGCTCGTGCGGCGCTCCTGAAAGGCAAGCTCCGGATATTGGTGAAGGTCGTGCCGCAGCGCGATGAATTCATCGAGATGAACGGCAATTCCCGTCTCGATCGGATCGTGGCTGCGCGAGGGCTTTGTAATGACGTTCATGGAATTGTCCGCCGCGCCTCAGGCGCTGGCAGCCTTTCCCTGTTCAACCTCACCGGCATCTGCCGCGTAGCGGCTCTCGCGGAAGGGCAGCCCCAGATGATCGCGGAGCGTCTCACCCTTCAGGACAGGATCGAAGTAGCCGCGCTTTTCGAGGATCGGCAGCACATAGCGAGAAAAATCATCGAAGCCTTCGGCGATGACGGGGAAACCGAGGATGAAACCATCGGCGGCCTCACCGTCGATCCAGCGGATGATCTCGTTGGCGATATGATCCGCAGTACCGATGAACGTCGTGCGCGGCGTTGCCGCGTCGAGCGCGACATCCCGGAGGGTAAGCCCCTTCTCGCGCGCCGTCTTCTTGATCCGGTCCGTCGTGGCACGGAAATTGTTGCGCCCGATATCACCGATGTCAGGGAAAGGTTCGTCGAGCGGATAGGCGCTGAAGTCGTGATGGTCGAAAAAGCGGCCGAGATAGAGCAGCGCCTCTTCGATGGTGACGAGGTTGCGGATCGCCTGATATTTGGCCTCCGCTTCCTCTGGCGTCGCGCCGACGATCGGGCCGATTCCTGGATAGATGCCGACCTCGGCGGCGCGACGTCCCTGCGCGATCACGCTCTGCTTGAGTTGCTTGTAGAAAGCCTGGGCCTCCTCGATCGGTCCGCCATTGGTGAAGACCGCATCGGCATGTTTGCCGGCGAGCCGGATACCGGAATCGGAGGCGCCTGCCTGGAAGACCACCGGCTGCCCCTGTTTCGAGCGGCCGATATTGAGCGGCCCTTCGATGCGGAAGAAGCGCCCCTTGTGGTTCAGCCGGTGCAGTTTGGTCTTGTCGGCATACACACCGCTATCGCGGTCGCGCACGAAGGCGTCGTCATCCCACGAGTCCCATAGGCCCTTGATAGCGTCGATATATTCCTCAGCGATCTCGTAACGCAGCTCGTGCTCGGGATGTTCACGTCCATAGTTTCGGCCCGAGCCCTCGAGTGGCGAGGTCACGGCATTCCAGCCGGCACGGCCGCCGCTGACCAGGTCGATGGAGGCGAATTGTCGGGCAATCGTGAAGGGATCGCTGTAGGAAGTGGAGACCGTGCCGACCAGGCCGATCTTCGAAGTGGAGGCCGCAAGCGCTGCAAGGATCGTCAGCGGCTCGAACCGGTTGAGAAAGTGCGGGATCGATTGTTCGTTGATATAGAGACCGTCGGCAACGAAGGCGAAGGCGATACCGGCGTCCTCGGCCTTACGCGCCGTCTTGACGAAAAAGTCGAAATTGATGCTGGCGTCAGCCGGGCCACTTGGATGTTTCCAGGCGTTCATATGGCCGCCTGGGCCCTGCAGCATGATACCGAAAGTGATTTTCTTCTTGGCCATGGGTTCAATCCTCCTGGGATGGTCAGGCTGCGAGGGAAAGCCGCTCCTTGGCGAGCAATTCGATCGAGGAAAGCCGCTCCGAAGCGGCGAGCGCCGGTGTATCGAGAATGAATTCCTTGACCCCGTAGCGGCGATGCAACTCGTCCAGTTCCTTGCGGATCTGGGCCGCGGTGCCGTGCAGCACGCTCGGCACTTTTTCCTCGATCCGATACTCGGTGACACCGGCCTGCCTTGCGAATTCGGCCGCCTGTTCTTCGCTGCCGACATTCACGGTCTGGCCGTTCGGCAGGAAAACCTTGACGATGCGCAGATTGCCGACGCGCTCGCGCGCCTGCTCCTCGCTGTCGGCTGCGAAGGCAGCCAGCGCCAGGATCGGCCTTTTCCCGCTCGATGCCCGTTCATAGGCTTCGAAGGTCTTGCGCAGGTTCTCCGGATCGCCGTTGAGATGGCCGGCAAAAACCAGCTCCCAACCCTTCTCGGCGGCAAGTACTGCGCTCTCGACGCTTGCGCCGAGAAGGAAGCGCTCCGGCGCATGAGGCGGAAAGGGCGTCGCCTGCGCACCTTCATAGGTGGGGTCGGCCGCAAGATAGGTGTTGATGTCGGAAAGCTGGGCGGCGAAATCCGGCTTTCTTTCAGGATCGAATGCCGCCTGAAGAGCCCGCGTCGACAGCGGAAAGCCACCCGGCGCCTTGCCGACGCCGAGGTCGACGCGGCCGGGCGCAAGTGAGGCGAGGAGATTGAAGGTCTCGGCCACTTTGTAGGCGCTGTAATGCTGGAGCATTACCCCGCCCGAGCCGATGCGAATTTTCGATGTTCGCGCCAGGAGATAGGCGATCAATGTTTCTGGCGCGGAACTCGCCAGGTTAGACATATTGTGATGCTCGGCGACCCAGAACCGGTGATAGCCGAGTTCCTCGGCCCGGATTGCCAGCCGCACGCTAGCCTGCAAGGCTTCGCTAGCGCTTTTTCCCTGTTCGATCGGGCTCTTGTCGAGAAGGCTGAGAAAATAGGTCATGCGAAAACGCCTCATCCGGATCCATTTTGTCTATAAAAACAGTAGATAATATGGATTATAAGAAATCGCTTTCTCATTTCAGGGCAGAGCGGGAAAAAGCGTTTGGGAGACGGGATGGAAAAGCGAACTTCAAAACGCATGCCACCGATAGGTGGATCACGCGCCCTGAGAGCCACGACCGATGCCGACAGGCCGAAAAGGCGAGAGATGCTCGACTGCGCCCCCGGCGATGGACGGGAAGGACGTTATGAAGCTATTTAGGGATCACACGATGGGAACGTGTCTCTCGATCGCTGATCGGCGTCGCAGAGCCCTGGCATCAGATTCGGAATTCACACGACAAGCACGGATGGCCGTACCACCACGGTTTAAACCCACCTGTGTCCGGGACCTGCATCACGAGCCCGGCGGGTCCTCACACCACATATATGCCTGCAGAGGCGTCAGCCGTTTCCAACTGACGCCTCTGCAGGCATATGGTTTCTCTATGCGAGCCAATCACCAGACAAACCTGTCAGAATGACCGGGCAGACGACCCTTATGCCGGCAATTGGAAGATCCAATTGGCGATCAATACGATGGCGAGGCCGCCGGCAAGCGCGAGGTAGGGCAGTATCCCGGCCTTTTTGACACCGAGGTCCTGGCCCACGAGCCCGAGGTCGTCCATGGCGCCGGGCGGGAATTTGCCGCCGTCGCGGACGTAGTGGCGATAGGCGAAAACCGGCAGGATAAGCGCGGCGAAGATGAAGCCGACCCAGAGCGCGTTGGCATAGCCCCAGACCTTGGCTCCGGCGCCGAGGAAGAGCGCGTTGACGAAGGCAAGCACGGTATTGACGCCGATCAGCCAGGTGGGGGCCTTCCAGGGGCGCTCGACATGACCGGAATCCATGCGATGGATCCAGCCGGAATTAAGGTTGAGGAAGTTGAAGATGATGTAGCCGACATTGGAGACGGCGAGCACGAAGAAATAGCCGCCGGCATCGGAAGCGATCGCCAGCAGGAAAAGGTTGAAGGCAAAATCTGTCCACATCGCCCGGGTCGGGGCGCCGTGTTCGTTGACATGGTCGAGATATTTCGGCAGCCAGCCATCCTTCGAGCCCTGGTAGAGCGTGCGCGAGGAGCCTGCCATCGCCGTCATGATGGCGAGGAAAAGCGCCATGATCATCAGCACAACGAGAAGCTGGGTGACGACACGGCCGGCGCCGATCAGTCCGCCGAGTGCTTCGGCGACACCCGTGCCGTCGACGATGCCCGGCGCCAGCATGCCCGCATGACCGAGCACGCCCTGGAAGGCGAAAGGTACGAGGAAGAAGAACAGGCAGCAGGCAAGGCCGGAATAGAAGATCGCCTTGAAGGTATCCGTCTTCGGGTTCTTCAGTTCGCGCGTATAGCAGACCGCAGTCTCGAAACCGTAGGTCGACCAGGCCGCAATATAGAGACCGCCGAGGAAAAGCGTCCAGCCGCCATTGCTCCAGGTACCGTCGGTGCCGGCATAGGCGGCCGTCGGCGGAACCAGCCCGGTGACGTTGGCGCTGACGATCTGACCGCTGATGATCGGATAGAGACCGATGATGAGCAGCGGCACCAGCACGATGATTGCCAGCCATTTCTGGACGCTCGCCGTTTCGGAGATGCCGCGATGCTGGATCGCAAAGATGATCAGCATCAGGATGCCACCGATGAAAAAGGTGGCGTTGATATTGGCGGTGGCGAGGAAAGGAATGCTGAAGCTGACGAGCGACCAGCTGCGGATTGCCGGCGTCAGCGCGGCGACGCCGTCAGCACTCAGCAGCGCCTTGACCGCATCCTCAGGCGAAGTGCCGGCATGGGCTGCAATATATTCGGCGACGCGGGGGCTATCGGCCGTGATGGAGGCGGCATGCGCACTGATCCAGGCGAGGACCGCCTGCGAATCCGCCGCCGGGATCGGGAAAAAGGCATTGAGAATATATCCGGCCGCAATGGCGCAGCCGAGCGAAAGCACAGGCGACCAGGCAAACCAGTTGCACCAGACGGACAGCGGCGCGATGAATTTCGAATAGCGCAGCCAGGCCGTGGCGCCATAGACCGATGCGCCGCCCGACTTGTTGCCGAACATACCGGCGATTTCGGCATAGGTGAAGGATTGCAGGAAGCCCATGATCATCGAGATGATCCAGACGACAAAGGCGAGCTTGCCGGTCGTGCCTGCAATACCGCCGATGGAGAAGAGAACAAGCGGCGGCACGCCGGCTGCCACCCAGAACGCGCCCTTCCAGTCAAGCGCGCGTATAAGCTTACCTTCGGTGCCGGCGGCAACGCCGGCGTCCACGATATCCGTCATCGATGAAATTCCCCATTCTATTTGTTCGGGACGTAGCTTTGCGTACGTCTCCCTGAACGCGCCTCCCGTGGCATGCATGGGCTGCCCGGCATTTTCTCGATCCGCGTTCCCGAGCGGATTTCCGAGTCTCGACCCTTTATGTATAGTGAAGATATTTTCTTTTTAGTCAACATCCCTTTACTTTCCGGCGGCATTTTGTCAGCATGATTTGCGTGCCGGAGAGCACATCAATCCCATGAGGACCACATGCGAGATCTCCATCCCGGGATGTCAGGGGTGCGACCCGTGTCGGCAAGCATCATCCGCTATCCCGGCATCCCCACGCTACCCGAGAGTGTCGAGCGTTACCGCTGCAAGGGCGGTGGTTCCCTTGTTGTTCGCGTCGAGGCCGGCGACCACGTCACCCTGATCGACAGCGAAGGCGGACAGACCTGCGAACTCTCATTCCTTGATGAAAACGGTCGGTTTCAATCGGCCGGCCTCGGCGCGGCCTTCACCGGCTCGGCCGACGGACTGAAGGCCATTCTCTCTTCGGATGACGAGAGTGCCGCCCGGACCCGCAGGGCGCTCGAGCGACGCGGGGCTGATCTCGGCACGGCAGGTGCGATCCGCATTTTCAGCGAAGCCTCCGTTGCGGGCAGCAAGGCGGAGTTTGCGATCGCGATGAAGGGTCTGCTGATTGCCGCCGCACCCGCAGCAGCGATGTCGCCTGACGCGCAGGACACGGCAACGCCGATCGAGATCCGCGTCAGGCGCAGCAGGCTGATCCGCGACTATGCGGCAGCCCTTCCCGAGCCGATGGCCGATCCGATCGAAGACATTCGCATCAGGGCGGCGACTGCCTCGGCCTACTTCGTCCGCGCCGGAGAGTTCATCCAGATCATCGACGTCTACGGGAGGCAGTGCACCGATTTCCAGGCCTTTGCCGCCCGCAAGGTCGACAAGGGTCTCGATCTTGCGCTGGATTCCACCGTCACCCGCACCCTGCTTGGCCGCAGCTATCCGGCCCCCGGCCTGCCGTCCAAAGCTTTCGACCGCGACTTCGAGCCGCTGGTGGAGATCGTCCAGGATACGGTCGGCCGCCATGACGCATTCGCGACCGCCTGCAATTCGCGCTACTACGACGACATGGGCTATCCCGGCCATGTCAATTGCACCGACAATTTCAATGCAGCGCTGGCGCCCTACGGCATACCCGACCGCAAGGGCTGGGAGGCGCTCAACTATTTCTACAATACGAATATCGACCACAACAACCAGCTTTATCTCGACGAGCCATGGTCACGGCCGGGCGATTATGTGCTGATGCGGGCGCTGACGGATCTCGTCTGCGTTTCCTCCTCCTGTCCCGACGATATCGATGCGGCCAATGGCTGGGACCCGACCGACATCCACGTCCGCACCTTCTCCGGAAAAGAAAAATTCTCAAGAGCGGTAGCCTATCGCATGACCCCTGACGCCGATGTTGAACTGACGCGGGAAACCGCCTTCCACCCTCGCCTTGCGGCACTGACGCGGGATTACACCGAATATCGCGGCTACTGGCTGCCAAATCGGTTTTCCTCCGAAGGTCCAGTCGAAGAATATTGGGCCTGCCGTGAAAGAGCCGCTGTCATCGACCTGTCGCCGTTGCGCAAATTTGAGGTCACAGGCCCGGATGCGGAGGAATTGCTGCAATACTGCCTGACGCGCGACGTGCGTAAGCTGTCGACAGGACAGGTCGTCTATTCCGCCATGTGCTACGAGCACGGCGGCATGATCGACGATGGCACGCTCTTTCGCCTCGGCGACAAGAATTTCCGCTGGATCGGCGGCGACGATTACAGCGGAATATGGCTGCGCGAACAGGCAGAGAAGAAGGGCTTCAAGGCCTGGGTCCGCTCCTCGACTGACCAGATGCACAATATCGCCCTGCAGGGTCCGAAGAGCCGCGACATTCTCAAGGAGATCATCTGGACGGCGCCGCGCCAGCCCGATATCGGCGAGCTCGAATGGTTCCGCTTTACCGTCGGGCGCATCGGTGGCTTCGAAGGAGCCCCGGTCGTCATCTCGCGCACCGGCTATACAGGCGAGCTCGGCTACGAGATCTTCTGTCATCCGAAGGATGCGCTGACCGTCTTCGATGCCGTCTGGAAGGCCGGTGAGCCCTACGGGCTGAAGCCGATGGGGCTTGAAGCGCTCGACATGGTCCGCATCGAGGCGGGCCTGGTTTTCGCCCATCACGAATTCGACGACCAAACTGATCCGTTCGAGGCCGGCATCGGCTTCACTGTGCCACTCAAGTCCAAGCAGGACGATTTCATCGGCCGCGAGGCGCTCCTGCGCCGCAAGGAGCATCCGCGCCACCTGATGGTTGGTCTGGACGTGCAGGCGAACGAAGCGGTCGGCCACGGCGATTGCATTCATGTCGGCCGCGCCCAGATCGGCGTCGTCACCAGCGCGACGCGCTCTCCGATCCTCGGCAAGACGATCGCACTCGCCCGCATCGACGTGACCCATGCCGGCGTTGGCACCGAGGTCGAGATCGGCAAGCTCGACGGCCAGCAGAAACGCCTGCCGGCGGTGATAGTGCCCCTATCACACTACGACCCGCAGAAGACGCGGCCGCGTTCGTAAAAACTTTTATTCCACCCTGCGCTGGGCGCTGGTGATCGCCCTTGCTGCCTCTTCGGACGAATTGGCGAGCTGGCGCATCTCAGCGGCAAGCACGGCGAAGCCGGATCCCGCTGTCCCCGCCCTTGCCGCCTCGATACCGGCATTGACGGCGAGCAGCTTCAGGTAGCGCAGCGAGTGCAGGATCTCGTTGGTCTTCGAGGCAGTGATGCGCATACCGGCAGTCTGCTCGTCAATGCGCTGGTAGAGCGACTCGATGTTGATGATGCTGCCCTCGAGATAGAGCAGCTCGCCATTTTCGTCCCAGACGCCTCCTCCCGTCTCCGTCACCCAGACGTAATGTCCGTCACGGTGGCGGATACGATATTCCATCGTCCAGTCGGTGCGGCTTTCCAGCGCGATGCCGACAACCTTGTCCATCAGCGGCACGTCCTCCTCGCACATAATCGACGTGAAGGTGCGTGTCGTGTTGCCGATGATCTCTTCGGCTGGATAGCCGAAGATGCGTTCGATGCCATCGGTCATCTCCAGCATCGTGTAGTTTTCATCCGCCCGGCAGCGATAGAGAAAACCGCTCATGCGGCCGAGAATGCTGCTCTGAAAATCCATGAAGACCACGCCTCGAGAAAATGAGTTGCAGATCGGGTTTGCTTCGTCTCATTTCAAACACGCCGGAAAGGGCCGCGACGGACGACCCTTTCTCGGTTACGCGGGAACTTGGGAGAGATCAGTTGCGCAGATATTCCTCCATGGAATCGTCGAGCGCCTTCACCCAGGGTGTATGGTGCGTCGGCGACATGTTGCCGGTCATCAGCGAACGATAGGCATGATCGCGGAAACCCATGATGTTCTCCGCCTTGTGGTGCTCCCACTCCATGAAGGTCCTGTTGGTCCCCTCGATGTCGAAGCTCGGATAATCGGTTTCGGCGAGCAGCTCCTTCACGTAGTCACCCTGATACCAGATCATCTGCTCGGCATCCTCGAGCGTCTCCTCGCGGGCCCGCCACATGTCGAAATTCGCCGTCAGCTCCTCTTCCGACGGCAATTTGATACGGCCCATCATGACGTCGCGGGCCCACCAGGCCTGCACGTCGAACATGTTGAAGGTGTAGAACTGATCCTGCATGCCGATATAGAAAAGCTGGGGATTCCCGTCGAAGACCACGCCCTTGTAGAGATGGTCGGCCCAGAGGCGGTTAGCAGTCTTGAGCCTTAGTTCGTCGGGGAGGAAGGGGAAGTGATGCTGGTATCCCGTGCACAGTATCAGCGCATCCACCTCCTTCGTTGAGCCATCGAGGAAATGGGCGGTGCGGTTTTCGAGCCTGGTGAGCAGCGGCCGTTCTTCGAAATTATCCGGCCAGTTGAACCCCATCGGCTTCGACCGATAGCTCGTGGTGACCGACTTGGCGCCGTATTTCCAGCATTGCGAGCCGATATCCTCGGCCGAGTAGCTGCGGCCGACGATGAGGATATCCTTGCCCTTGAATTCCAATGCATCGCGAAAGTCGTGGGCATGCAGTACGCGGCCGTTGAAGGTCTTCACGCCTTCGAAATAAGGCACGTTCGGTGTCGAGAAGTGGCCGCTCGCCACCACGACATAGTCGAATTCCTCGTCATACATGCGGTCTTCGAGGCGGTTGTGTGCGGTGACCGTGAATTTCTTCGTGTCTTCATCGAAACGCACCATGCGAACAGGCGTATTGAAGCGCACCCAATGGCGGACATTCGCCTTCTCGACGCGGCCCTTGATATAGTCCCAGAGCACGGCGCGCGGCGGATAGGAGGCAATCGGCTTGCCGAAATGTTCCTCGAAGGAATAGTCGGCAAATTCCAGGCATTCCTTGGGTCCGTTCGACCAGAGGTAACGATACATGCTGCCATGAACCGGCTCGCCATATTCGTCGAGCCCGGTGCGCCAGGTATAGTTCCAAAGCCCGCCCCAGTCGGACTGCTTTTCGAAGCAGACGATCTCCGGGATCTCGGCACCCTTTTGTGCAGCCGACTGGAAGGCCCGCAACTGGGCAAGCCCGGAAGGACCGGCGCCGATGACGGCAACTCTTGTCATGAAGCATTCCCCTTTCGATTGTATCGACGTTTTTATCTCATGCAGTCGTTCGCCACCCGCCCGGCATCAGTCCGGAAAGATGCCGGGGCTTGTCGGTACGCCATCGTCAAATCTGGAGAGCCAGTCTATGGTCGTCTCGCGGTAGCGGGTCAGTCCCTTGTAGTCGATGAGCTCTACTGGCAGCGTTTTCAGGACACGGGGAAAGCGGCGCGCCCATTTCGGCACCGTTACCAGCTCCTCCATATTCATCAGGTAGCAGCGGATGACGAAGAGGATGGCATTCGAGCGCGGCAGGCGCCAAAGGCTCTGCAACTCCACGCGAAGATGCACCTTCTCGCCGACATTCTCCGATGTCACGGTCGTGCGATCCGGACCCCATTTGTGATAGTTCTCCGGGCTGGTATCCAGTCTCGGATTGATGGTCATCGTCCAGTTGAAGCGGCGCGTCGGCTTGCCCTGCTGCAGGTTCAGGAGAAATTTCAGCGCCCTATCGAAGACGCCGATCTGGTGGGCGAGCGGCACCGGACCGTGCCATTCCATGAAATTCATGCCGATATCGAAATCAAGTGACCAGTCGGCCTGGGTCGTCACCATGCCCGCATCCATCCAGAGATTGCCGTCACGCTGGTCGACGATGCAGAAATCTCCCTGAGCCTGGCGGGTGATGTATTCGAGCGGTTCATAGGGCAACGTCGAACGGTCACCGAAGGTGAATGTGTCGTCGATGCCGAGCGGCCGGTTGATCCAGCGCCACTGGTCACCGTTCCTGATCAGCGTGAAATGCTCGGGATAGCCGGCAGCCTGCTCTTCCATCAAGAGCTCCAGCGTATCCCATTGCGCCGTCATCATATGCGGCAGTGCCTGGTAGCGCAGCGGATCTTCTTTCAGCACCAGCGCCCGATCCTGCATCTCGGCGACATAATGCTCATCGACATCGATGAGGCTTTCGAACACGGTGCCCTCGCGGCCCTTCACATGCGGCTCCATGTTGACCGAATACATGTATTCGTCGCGATCGAAGGGAAACGGAAAGCGGCGGATGTTTTCCGGGCTGTTGCGATAGGTGAAGTCGTCGCGGAAGGTTTCCTGTTTGAAGACGATGGCCATGTCCGTTCTCCTTGTTCCGCTTTCAGCTCTAGAGGTCGAGGCTGAGCCTGCTTCCCTCGAAGCGGGAGACGCAGATCATCACCTTGCGGCCGGAGGCCTTTTCTTCATCGCTCAGATAGACGTCGTGATGCAGGAGCCTGCCCTCGCAGGCCGCAACTGCCGTCTCGCATTGTCCGCAGGCGCCTCCTCGACAGAGAAAGGGCGCGTCGACGCCGGCCGCCTCGATCGCCTCCAGCATGCTCTCGTGATGGCCGACATGAACCATCTTTTCCGACCGCAGCAGCTCTATGTCGAAGGGCTTGCCGGGCTGGGAGGATAGAAACCGTTCCGAATGCAGGTTCTGCTCCGGCCAGCCGGCCTCCAATCCCGCCCTCAATACGCCATCAATCATGCCCGAGGGTCCGCAGACATAAAGATGCGTGCCGAGCGGCTGGCTGTCGAGCAGGCGGGCGAGAGGAATGAAGTTGCTCTCCGCGTCGCAATAGATCTTCACCCGATGCGAACCGTAGCGGTCGACCAGTTCCCGGCAATAAGCGCCGCGGTCGTGGGAGCGCACCGCATAATGCAGCTCGAAATTGGCACCCTCACGGGAAAACTGCTCCATCATCGCGATGAAGGGCGTGATACCGATCCCGCCGGCGATCAGAAGATGCTTGCGGGCGCGCCAGTCCGGCTGAAAGAGGTTGACGGGATAGGAGACCTTCATCTCGTCTCCTTCGCGCACCTTCTCGTGCATGAAGGTCGAGCCGCCGCGCGAATTCTCGACATGCAGCACGCTGATCTCATAGGCCGAGCAATCCTGCGGCGGCGACATCAGCGAATAGGCGTTGCGCCGCATATGGCCTTCGTCATTCATCGAGACGATGACATGCGCGCCGCCGGAAAAATAGGGCATCGGCCGGCCATCGAGGCGTTCGAAGCGGAAGCGCTTGATGCGGTCGACGACCGGCGTCACCTTCGTCACGCAGACGGGAATTTCTGTACCACCGCTCACAGGAACAATTCCTCCGGGTCTGGGGCGCTGCCGGGCTCCTCGGCGTCGATATTGACGCCCTGGAAGGCGCCGAGTCGGCGCGAATAGTGGTCGCGTACGAGGAGCGGCAGGCCGCAATGGCTGCAGGTAAACGGGCTATGCGTGACGTTCTCGGTGATGCCCTTGCAATGCACGCATTGCACCCGCCGCGCGAGCGAACCGCGATGCTCCGTGATGATCGAGGCGTAGTCCACGCCATGGTCTAGGGCGACCATCATCGCCTGGCCGATGAAGCCTTCGGTACCTGCAATATAGAGCCGTGTGCCCATGCGGGCGGTCGTTAGCGATCCCTTCAGCCGGAAGAGCAAAGTGGGGATCGTCGGGGCAACAAAGAACATGTCGGCGTCGAGGCGGCGCAGTGCCTCGTCATGGCCCGCCCCCTTCGAACCGCGAGCGACATAGAGGATCTCGCTGCGGGAAAGGATAGCTTCATCAAGCCCCCCCGTCTGATCGAGAAGAGCATTCGCACCCTCTCCCTCCAGCGCGAAAACATGATGCCGGGCCTGCGGCTGGATCGTCAGCCCCCTGTAGACCGGCCGGCTCTTGATGCCTTCGACAAGCATGTCTGCGCCTCCTTAGCCGACTGCCGTCCTCTTCTTCTTTTCCGGATCGTCGAAGGGCAGCGTATGCGCGATCGCGCTGGTCTTCAGGGTCTTGCCGCGCACTTCGAGCTTCGCGCCGTGCGCAGCCTTGTCGACGTCAAGACGGGCGATCGCCATCGACTTCTTCGTCAACGCAGAATAGCTCGGGCAGGTGATCACGCCGACCTTCTTTCCGTCGGCATAGACTTCGTCGCCAAGATCGGCCGGACCGTCCGCGTCGATCAGCATGCCAAAGATCTTGAACCGTTCCTTGCCCTTCAGCCGCGCATGTTCCTCGGCGCCACGGAAGCCGGTCTTGCCGGGGCTGACCGTGAAATCGAGGCCAAGCTCCCACAGGCTATCGCCGGGCGGCTGGTCGGCAAAGGGATACATCTGCGAGTTGTCGTAGGGATAGAAGAGCAGGTAGCTCTCGACGCGCAGCATGTCGAGCACAGAGAAGCAGCAGGGGATGATGCCCATATCTGCGCCTTCGGCTACGATACGATCCCAGACCATGACGGCATCCTGGCCACGCACGAAGATCTCGTAGCCGCGCTCGCCGGTATAGCCGGTGCGCGAGATCATGACAGGCGCACCGAACAGCGTCGTCTGCATGTGATGGAAATATTTGAGGTCGCGGATGCCGGGCACGTATTTGGCAAGGTAGTCAACCGCGAGCGGGCCTTGCAGCGACAGGTCATGAAGGTCGTCGTCGAAGAGCACGGCGCAATTGCGGCCGGCCGCCTGCTTGACGATCTCCTCATGGCCGGAGCCTGAGCCGTGCACCAGCATCCAGGAATTCGGGCCGGTGCGGTAGACGATGCAATCGTCGGTGAAGTGACCGCGGTCGTTCAGCATGGTCGCGTAGACCGAGCGGCCGGGATAAATCTTCGTCATGTCGCGGGTGGTGATATAGTCGAGCACGGCGATCGCATGCGGGCCGACCAGATGCACCTTCTTAAGGCCCGAGACATCCATGATGCCGGCCTTTGTGCGGACCGCGACATGCTCGTCAGACATGTTCTTGTCGTAGGTCCAGGCGGTTCCCATGCCGCTCCAGTCTTCGAGCTTCGATCCGAGAGCGCGATGCCGATCCGCCAAGGCGGAGAAACGCCAAGATAATGCCATTTCCGTTCCCTCTTATTTCCTCTACGGAATATTTATTTCCTGACTATATTCGTCTTTCACGCTGTGGCAAGCCGATCCAGGTGATTTTTGTCGGCTGTCCCAGCAGCATTTTCACTGGAATACCGGCGGCGTTAGTCCTGCCGAACGATGGGCGGCAATCACCGTATTGGCCATCAGCATGGCGATCGTCATCGGGCCGACGCCGCCTGGAACCGGAGTGATGACGGCAGCAACCGGAGAAACCTCGGCAAAGGCGACATCGCCGACGAGGCGGGTCTTGCCCTCGCCGCGCTCGGGGGCGGCGATGCGGTTGATGCCGACGTCGATGACGGTGGCGCCGGGTTTGACCCAATCGGCTTTGACCATTTCCGGACGGCCGACCGCGGCCACCAGAATATCGGCATTGCGGCAGATGCCGGCGAGGTCCTTGGTGCGCGAATGGGCGATGGTGACCGTCGCATTGGCATTCAGCAGAAGCTGCGCCATCGGCTTGCCGAACAGGTTGGAGCGGCCGATGACGGTGGCATTGAGGCCGGACAGATCGTCACCATGGGTGCGACGGACGAAGACCATGGCGCCGGCCGGCGTACAGGAGACGAGGCCGGTCTTCAGGTCGCCGGTCGCAAGCTTGCCGGCATTGACGACGCTCAGGCCGTCGACATCCTTCTCCGGCAGGATCGACTGGATGATCGCCTCGCTGTCGAGATGTCTGGGCAGCGGCAACTGCACGAGAATGCCGTGGATCGACGGATCGGCATTGAGCGCGGCAACGAGGGCGGCAAGCTCCTCCTGGCTCGTCTCGACAGGCAGCGTGTGCTGGACGGACTTGAAGCCGCATTCCTTGGCCATGCGGCTCTTGGAGCTGACATAGGTGTGGCTCGCCGGATCGTCGCCGACAATGATGACCGCAAGGCCCGTCCGTACGCCCTTGGCGGCCTCGAGCGCGGCATTTGCCGATTTCACGGTTTCGATTACGGATGCGGCAACCTGCTTGCCGTCGATGACCTCGACCATGGCTCAGCCCATGCGCTCGGAAGCGTAGCTGCCCGGGCTTGCCGGGAACACGACGGTGCGGTTGCCGTTGATGAAGGTACGATGGTGGATATGGGCGTGGATGGCGCGCGCCAGCACCTGGCTTTCGACATCGCGGCCGATCGAAACGTAGTCGTCCGGGCTCTGCGCATGGGTGATGCGGGCCGTGTCCTGCTCGATGATCGGGCCTTCATCAAGATCGGCCGTCACGTAGTGCGCCGTGGCACCGATCAGCTTCACGCCACGCTGATAGGCCTGCTTGTAGGGATTGGCACCCTTGAAGCTCGGCAGGAAGGAATGGTGGATGTTGATGATCCGGCCCGACATTTTCTGGCACATCTCGTCTGACAGAATCTGCATATAGCGGGCCAGCACGATCAGTTCCGTGCCGGTCTGCTCGGCCACTTCCATGATATGGGCTTCCGCCTGCACCTTGTTGGCCTTGGTGACGGGAATATGGTGGAAGGGAATGTCGTGGTTGACGACGACCTTCTGGTAATCGAAATGGTTGGAGACGACGCCGACGATATCGATCGGCAGGGCGCCGATCTTCCAGCGATAGAGCAGGTCGTTGAGACAATGGCCGAAGCGCGACACCATGAGCAGCACCTTCATGCGCTTCTCGCTGTCGTGGAAATCGTAAGTCATGCCGAAACGTGCGGCGATGCTGTTGAAGCCGGCGCGGATCTCGGCCTCGGAGATGCCTTCTTCGGAAATGAAGGAGACACGCATGAAGAACTGGCCGGTGTCCAGATCGTCGAATTGCGAGCTGTCGACGATGTTGCAGCCCTGTTCGGCGAGATAACCCGAAATCGCCGCAACGATGCCGCGCGTCGACTTGCAGGATACCGTCAGTACGTAGCTCTTCATGCCATCTCTTCCTTCGTCTTTTGAAGCATAGGCCACCAGCCGGGCCGGTGCGTCGATGCTCCGGCCCGTAGGCGCGTGATGTCAGAACCTCAACCGGTAGGCTCAGATATCGAGCGTACTGTCGCGTTCCCACTGCGTGAAATGCGAACAGTAGGCATTCCACTCCTGGTGTTTGAGCTTGAGATAGGCGGCGGAGAATTCCGAACCGATTGCAGCCTTCAACGTCTCGTCTGCATCGTAGGCGCGCAGGGCATCGAGCAGGTTCAGCGGCAGACGCGGCGCATTCTTCACGAGATGGCCCTCCGCATACATATCGATATCGTGGTGCGGGCCAGGATCGGCCCTGTCGTCGAGGCCGTCGAGGCCGGCCGCGATGATGATAGCCTGCAGCAGGTAGGGGTTGACCGCACCATCTGGCAGGCGCAGCTCGAAACGGCCTGGGCCCGGGACGCGCACCATGTGGGTGCGGTTGTTGCCGGTCCACGTCACCGTATTCGGCGACCATGTGGCGCCAGAGGTCGTGCGCGGCGCATTGATGCGCTTGTAGGAATTGACGGTCGGGTTGGTGATCGCGGCAAGCGCCGAAGCGTGTTTCATAATGCCGCCGAGGAAGTGCCTACCTTCCGCAGACAGACCGAATTCGGCCGTCTTGTCGGCGAAGACGTTGACCCTGCCGTCATTGTCCCAGACGGAGATATGGCAATGGCAGCCATTGCCGGTCAGACCTTTGAAGGGCTTCGGCATGAAGGTGGCACGAAGCCCGTGCTTCTCGGCAATGGACTTGACCATGAACTTGAAGAAGGAATGCTTGTCGGCCGTCTTCAGCGCATCGTCGAATTCCCAGTTCATCTCGAACTGGCCGTTGGCATCCTCGTGGTCGTTCTGGTAGGCGCCCCAGCCGAGCTCCAGCATGTAGTCGCAAATCTCGGCGATGACGTCGTAACGGCGCATGACGGCCTGCTGGTCGTAGCAGGGCTTTTCAGCCGTGTCGCGGCCATCGGAAATCTGTTCGCCGTCGGCGGTGATCAGGAAGAATTCGGCCTCGACACCGGTCTTGACCCGCTTGCCTGCCGCTTCGGCTTTACCGACAAGCTTCTTCAGCACATTGCGCGGCGCCTGCGCCACGAGCCTGCCTTCCATCATGCAATCTGCGGCGACCCAGGCGACGTCCTTCTTCCAGGGAAGCTGGATGACGGAGGTGGCATCGGGAACGGCGAAGAGATCAGGATGGGCGGGCGTCATGTCGAGCCAAGTGGCGAAACCGGCAAAACCCGCGCCCTCCTCCTGCATGCCGGCAATCGCCTGCGCCGGCACCAGCTTGGCACGCTGGCCGGAGAAGAGATCAGTATAGCTGATCATGAAATATTTGATGCCTTTGTCTTTCGCAAAAGCAGCAAGGTCCAGTGTCATTCTCGTTCCCCTTTGGATTTCTCAGAGACACTTTGGTTATGGATGCGAAGCGGCCGGACGTTTTGCCCGGCCGGTAGAAATCAGTAGCCTCCCTTGCCCGGTATCCAGCTCGTTCCCGCGAGCGGTACCTGCGCCATTGCGGAAGCCTCGATCGTCAATGCGCAGAGGTCTTCCGGTTCCAGATTATGGACGTGATTCTTGCCACAGGCACGCGCAATCGTCTGCGCTTCCAGTGCCATGACCTTGAGGTAGTTGGCGAGGCGACGACCGGCGGCGACCGGATCGACGCGCTTCATCAGTTCCGGATTCTGCGTGGTGATGCCGGCCGGATCCTTGCCTTCGTGCCAGTCATCATAGGCTGCTGCCGTCGTGTGCAGCGCCTCATATTCGGCCGCCCAGCGCGGATCGTTCTCACCGATGGCGATGAGGGCGGCCGTGCCGATGGAGACGGCATCGGCACCAAGCGCCAGGGCCTTCGCAACGTCGGCTCCGTTCCTGATGCCGCCGGAAACGATGAGCTGCACCTTGCGGTGCATGCCGAGATCCTGCAGCGCCTGCACCGCCGGGCGGATACAGGCGAGCGTCGGCATGCCGACATGCTCGATGAAGACTTCCTGTGTCGCCGCAGTACCGCCTTGCATGCCATCGAGCACGACGACATCAGCGCCGGCCTTCACGGCAAGGGCCGTATCGTAATAGGGACGCGCACCGCCGACCTTCACATAGATCGGTTTTTCCCAGTTGGTGATCTCGCGCAGTTCGAGGATCTTGATCTCAAGGTCGTCAGGGCCGGTCCAGTCGGGATGACGGCTTGCCGAACGCTGGTCGATACCCTTCGGCAGGGTGCGCATCTCGGCGACGCGGTCGGAAATCTTCTGGCCGAGCAGCATGCCACCGCCACCGGGCTTGGCGCCTTGGCCAACCACGATCTCGATCGCGTCGCAGCGGCGCAGGTCCCGCGGGTTCATGCCGTAGCGCGACGGCAGATACTGGTAGACGAGCGTCTGCGAATGACCGCGCTCCTCCTCGGTCATGCCACCATCACCTGTTGTCGTCGAGGTGCCGGCGATCGTTGCACCACGGCCGAGCGCTTCCTTGGCCGGACCGGAGAGCGAACCGAAGCTCATGCCGGCAATCGTGATCGGGATCTTGAGCTCGATCGGCTTTTTAGCATATCGCGAACCGAGCACGACGTTTGTACCGCATTTCTCGCGGTAACCTTCGAGCGGATAGCGCGAGATCGAGGCTCCGAGGAACAGGAGATCGTCGAAATGCGGCAGCTTGCGCTTGGCGCCGCCGCCGCGGATATCATAGATGCCGGTCGCCGCGGCGCGGCGAATTTCCGACATCGTGTATTCGTCGAAGGTTGCCGAAAGGCGAGGCTTTGTGGGCGGGTTGTGATAGCTCATGGAAAACCTCGATAAGATTCAATAGGCTTCGGCATTGTCGACGTTGAAATTGTAGAGTTTGCGAGATGAGCCGTAGCGGCTGAACTCCTCCGGTCGCACATCGCTGATGCCGGCCTTTGCAAGCAGTGCGGCGAGAAGCTCGATATGTTCGCTCCGCATTTCCTTTTCGATGCAGTCCGCGCCAAGGCTCTCGACCTTGCCGCGCACGAAGATGCGGGCCTCGTAGAGGGAATCGCCGAGCGCCTCGCCCGCATCGCCGAGTACGACAAGGTTGCCGGCCTGCGCCATGAAGGCGGACATGTGGCCGATATTGCCGCGCACGACGATGTCGATGCCCTTCATCGAGATGCCACAACGCGAGGAGGCATTGCCCTCGATGACGAGCAATCCGCCACACCCGGTGGCGCCGGCATACTGGCTGGCATCACCCTTGATGGTGATACGCCCGGACATCATGTTTTCCGCGACACCGGGGCCGGCCGAGCCGTGCACGGTGATGACGGCTTCCTCGTTCATGCCGCCGCAATAGTAGCCGACACTGCCGTGGATATCGATGCTGACGGGCGCATGCACGCCTGATGCGACGGCATGATGGCCACGCGGATTGACGACATCGAACTGCAGGTCGTTGTCGCCCGGCGCAATGTCATGCAGGGCCTGGTTGAGGTCACGAAGCGGGGTCACCGCAAGATCGAATGTGGGCATGAAATCGTCCTGAAATGAAATCGAGCCGATGGGGTGAGGGCAGCCGCAGCAGCCCTCAGCGTTCCCAGAAATAGACAGTCGCAGGCTCCGGCTCCCAGACGCGCGCGGCCTCGATGCCGGGCAGGTTGACGAGCGCGCGGTATTCCGAGCCGAATGCAACGTAACGGTCGGTCTCAGCCATGACGGCAGGCTTGCAAGCGATCGCATCGCGCACGACGCCGAAGCCGGACTTGGTGCCGACGACAAAGGTGAAGAAACCATCGAGATCGTCGACGGCACCTTCCAGCGCCTCGCCGAGATTCTTGCCCTTGGCCATTTCAGCGGTCAGGTAGGCGGCGGCAACCTCGGTGTCGTTCTCGGTCTCGAAGGTCATGCCTTCGCGCTTCAGTTCACGGCGAAGGTTGTTGTGGTTGGAGAGCGAGCCGTTATGGACGAGGCACTGGTCGGAGCCGGTGGAGAAAGGATGGGCGCCGAGCGTGGTAACAGCCGATTCCGTCGCCATGCGGGTATGGCCGATGCCATGTGTTCCGGCCATGGAATTGACGGCGAAACGCGAAACGACGTCCTTCGGCAGGCCGGTCTCCTTGTAGATCTCGATCGCGTCGCCGCTGCTCATGATACGGATGTCGGGGCGCAATTCGGCGATAGCGGCACGGCCCTCTTCGAGCATGCCCTTCGGCAGAGTGACAACGGCATGGGTGCTCTTGATGTCGATTGAGACGTCCGTGCCGAGTTCCTTCATGAGCTCCGCCTCAAGACCGGAGAAATCCTTCTTCGGCTTGGCGGACTGCACGGTGATCTTTGCGCTATTGCCGCTGCTTGCGCCGTAGATCGCAATACCTGCGCTATCAGGCCCGCGGTCCGTCATCGTCACCAGCATGGACGACAGCATCGCGCCGAGCTCCGGTTCCAGGCTTTTATCCTTCAGGAAGAGACCCACAATTCCGCACATGACAGAACCTCCATTTCGCGTCTGCAAAATGACTATCAGGTCTATTTTAGGTTTTCAACCTGTAGGAATATTTTTTTCCTTTAAGGCAAGTTAGTCATTCTTGCCGCGCTGCGGATAGCTGATGATGGAGAGATAGCGGCTCGGCAATTTCACAAGCTTTTCCGGCCCGTGCGGGGCATCGGCGTCGAAGAACAGGCTGTCGCCCGGCTGCATCGGGAAAAGCTGATCGCCATGGCGATAGACGACCTCTCCGTCCAGCATATAGATCAGCTCCATGCCTTCATGCTGGAAGGTCGGAAAGACATCCGAATCCGTCGTCAGCGTGATGAGATAGGGTTCGACGATGACGCCACTGCTATTGTTGTCGATATGGCCGAGCAAATTGTATTGATGGCCAGCGCGTGTGCCGCGCCGCTCAAGCTCGATGCCTTGGCCGGCCTTGACGAAAACGGCGTTGCGCGGTTCCTCGTAGCGGCGGAAGAAGGCCGTCAACGGCACGCCGAGGGCGCGCGACAGCGACTGCAAGGTCGTCAGCGACGGTGAAATATTGCCGTTCTCGATCTTCGACAGCATGCCGAGAGAAATGCCGGTCGCAGCGGCGAGATCGGTGACGGTGATGCCGAGCTTCTTGCGATAGGCGCGCACCTCATGGCCGATCGCCATTTCGAGATTGTTTTCCTTCGGCTCGCGCACCGCATGCGGATTCTGGGACAGGGCCTGGCGAATCGCATGGGCATGCTCCTGGCTCGACGTTTCATCCAGCTTGGTCTTCATTCGCGGTCCTTCGGTGGCTTCCTTGCAAGACACCCTATCGCCAGAGTGAAATCTTCTCAACCGTGAAGAAAGTCAGAGCTTGCGGACTGAACTCGGGCTGGTGCCGTAGAAGCCGCGAAAGAGGCGTGAAAAATGCGCGGCTCCGGAAAAACCTGTCGCAATGGCGATCTCGGAAATCGACAGCGGGCTCTGCTCGATGAGCCTTCGGGCATGCTGCAGCCTGATGCGTCTGTATTGCTCGAGGAAGGTCATGCCGAGATGGGCAGTGAACAGACGGTCGAGATGACGCGGCGTCACCCCGGCAATGCGGGCCATGGCTGTGCGGTTAAGCGGCATCTCGATGGTTTCCTCCATCTTTTCCAGGACGCTCAGCAGACCCGGATGATGCACGCCGTAGCGTTCGGCAAGGGAGGCGCGCTGGGGCGCCGCTGGCTCGCCGACCTCGGTG
Organism: Rhizobium viscosum; assembly: GCF_014873945.1. Lineage (NCBI taxonomy): Bacteria > Pseudomonadati > Pseudomonadota > Alphaproteobacteria > Hyphomicrobiales > Rhizobiaceae > Rhizobium > Rhizobium viscosum. The sequence continues at coordinate 593,172 of NZ_JADBEC010000002.1, forward strand.
TGCAGGAACCAGTCGCTGACCCGGCGGGCGAAATCCGGCCCCATGCGCTCGGCGATCAGCGCATGCATCATGTCGAGCGGCGCAATGCCGCCCCCGCAGGTAATGCGGTTGCCGTCGACGACGAAACGCGCCTGGCGCGGCGACAGGTCGGGAAAGGCTTCGAGGAGCGCCGGCGCATGCTCCCAATGGATCGTAAAGTCACGGCCTGTCAGCAGCCCAGCCTCGGCCAGAAGATAGGGACCGCCCGAAATGCCGCCGATGCGCACACCCTCGCGTGCGAGTTGGCGCAAGCAGGAGAGTACGGTCGGATAGTGCCAGTCGCGCGGCGAACCGCCGGCGCAGACGAAGACAGTGCCGAGCCCGAAACCGCGACCGGGAAGTGGCGCCGCCGGAACAGGCACGCCGCCAGAAGACAACACCGCTCCGCCTTGCGGCGAGAAGCATGAGATGTGGTAGATTTCCCGCCCGGCAAGCAGATTGGCCGCGCGCAGCGGTTCGCTCGCCGAGGCATAGGACATCAGGGCAAATCCCGGCAGAAGAATGAAGCCGATGGAATGAAGGTTTTTTGCTTCTATGGACCTCATGTCCCATTCTTATCGACAAATGTCCTAAACAGGCAAGTCTCACCCCGCCTTTCTGGCATCATGGCACCAGCTCCCACCGGATCTATCCATGCGCTATTCCGCTCTTTCCATCTTCTTAAACGGGCTTCGCGGCAACAGTGGCTGGGCACCTGCCTGGCGTCAGCCCTCGCCGAAGCCGCATTATGACGTGATCATCGTGGGTGGCGGCGGCCACGGTCTTTCGACGGCCTATTATCTCGCGAAGACATTCGGCATCACCAATGTCGCCGTGTTGGAGAAGGGCTATCTCGGCTCCGGCAACATCGGCCGCAACACGACAATCATCCGCTCCAATTACCTGCTGCCCGGCAACAACCCTTTCTACGAGCTTTCGATGAAGCTCTGGGAAGGGCTGGAACAGGATTTCAATTTCAACGCCATGGTCTCACAGCGCGGCGTGCTGAACCTCTTCCATTCCGATGCGCAGCGCGATGCCTACACAAGGCGTGGCAATGCCATGCGCCTGCATGGCGTCGATGCAGAGCTCCTCGACCGGGCTGCGGTCCGCAAGATGCTGCCCTTCCTCGATTTCGACAATGCCCGATTCCCCATCTTGGGCGGCCTCCGTCAGCCGCGCGGCGGCACGGTGCGCCACGATGCGGTCGCCTGGGGTTATGCCCGTGGCGCCGACAGCCGCGGCGTCGATATCATCACCAATTGCGAGGTTACCGGCATTCGCAGCGAGAATGGCAGCGTGACAGGCGTCGAGACCACCCGAGGCTTCATCGGCTGCGGCAAGCTGGCGCTCGCTGCCGCCGGCAATTCCACCGTGGTCGCCGACATGGCGGGCCTGCGCCTGCCAATCGAGAGCCATGTGCTGCAGGCCTTCGTCACCGAGGGGCTGAAGCCTTTCATCGATACCGTCGTCACCTTTGGCGCCGGCCATTTCTACGTTTCGCAATCGGACAAGGGCGGCCTCGTCTTCGGCGGCGATATCGATGGCTACAATTCCTATGCACAGCGCGGCAATCTTGCGACCGTCGAACATGTCGCCGAAGCAGGCGTCGCGATGATTCCCTCGCTGACGCGGGTCAGGTACCTGCGAACCTGGGGCGGCGTCATGGACATGAGCATGGACGGCTCGCCGATCATCGACCGAACCCATATCGATAATCTCTATCTGAATGCCGGCTGGTGCTACGGCGGCTTCAAGGCGACACCCGCCTCCGGCTATTGCTACGCTCATCTGATCGCCCGCAACGAGCCGCACGAGACGGCGCGCGAGCTGCGCCTCGACCGCTTCCGGCGCGGCTATCAGATCGATGAAAAGGGCGTCGGCGCCCAGCCCAACCTGCATTGAGGACCTGACGCCATGGCAAGCCTGATTTCCTGCCCCCATTGCGGTGTCCGTCCCAAGGAAGAATTCACTATTCGCGGTGATGCGAGCCTCGCCCGACCGACAGGGGATGCGGATGCCGGCGTCTGGTACGACTACGTCTATCTGCGGGACAATCCGAAGGGACGGCACAAGGAATACTGGCACCATTCCTCCGGCTGCCGGCGCTGGCTGATTGTCGAGCGCGACACTGTCAGCCATGCCGTTCACACCGTCAGTGATGCCGCGCTCGCCAAGCTCGGAGGTGCGGCATGACGAGTTCGCGGCTTCCCAGCGGCGGCCGGATCGACCGATCGCGCACGCTGAACTTTTCCTTCGATGGCAGTGAGCTGACGGGCCATCCCGGCGATACGCTTGCCTCCGCCCTTCTTGCCAATGGCATCCAGCTTGTCGGCCGCAGCTTCAAGTATCACCGGCCGCGCGGCATTCTGACCGCGGGTGCGGCCGAGCCCAACGCGCTGGTGACGACAGGCACCGGCGGTCGCACGGAAGCCAATACGCGCGCGACGATGATCGAGCTCCATGACGGGCTTGTCGCCCGCAGCCAGAACCGCTGGCCCTCGCTCGGCTTCGACATTGGCGCCGTCAACGGCTTGCTCTCGCCCTTCCTGAGCGCAGGCTTCTACTACAAGACCTTCATGTGGCCGGCCGCCCTTTGGGAAAAGCTCTACGAGCCGCTGATTCGCAAGGCCGCGGGCCTCGGCAAGGCTTCCTACGAGCCAGATCCGGATTCCTACGAGAAGCGCTGGGCTCACTGCGATCTGCTTGTCGTCGGCGCGGGGCCTGCCGGCCTTGCAGCGGCGCTGACGGCAGGGCGCGCCGGTGCCCGCGTCATCCTCGCCGATGAAAGTTTCGCGCTCGGCGGCAGCCTGCTCCTCGAAAGCGGCACCGCACTGCAGGACATGCTCGACGAACTCGAGGGCCTGGCGAATGTCCGTCTCCTGGCGCGCACTACAGTCGTCGGCTGGTACGACGATAATGTCTTCGGCGCCGTCGAGCGTGTGCAAAAACATGTGGCACTGCCCGATCCGCATCGCCCCGTCGAGCGGCTCTGGCGCATCATCGCCAAACAGGCAATCCTCGCCTCGGGCGCCGAGGAGCGCCCGCTGGTCTTCGGCGGCAATGACATTCCGGGCGTGATGATGGCTGACGCAATGCACAGCTATCTCAGCTGCCAGGCAGTAGCACCCGGCGCCCGCACCGTCGTCTTCACAAGCAACGCTTCCGGCTATCGCACGGCAGCCGCACTCGAAGCTGCCGGCCTCGATGTCGCCGCCGTCATCGATAGCCGCGCGGCCGGAAATGCCTGGTCCGGCAGGGCGCCCCTCTTGACCGGAAGCCGCGTACTCGACGCACATGGCGGCAAGCGCCTGCGCCATCTCGCCGTTGAGACGAACTCGGGAATGCAGCGCATCGAGGCCGACGCGCTTGCCATGTCCGGCGGCTGGAGCCCCATCATCCACCTTGCTTGCCATCGCGGCGCCAGACCGGTCTGGTCGGACGAGAAGGCAGCCTTTCTGGCACCGGAGCGCCAACAGGGGCTATCGATCGCCGGCTCTGCGGCCGGGCTCGGCGCAACCGCCGCCTGCCTCGGCGATGGCGCGGCCAAGGCGGCCGAGGCGCTGAAGGCGATCGGCTTCACGAAGGTCGAGCCCGCCTTCGCGCCTGTCGAGGAAACCGAGGCAAACCCGAGGCCGCTCTGGTCCATCAAGGGCTCAAAGGGCAAGGCCTTTATCGATTATCAGAACGACGTGCACCTCAAGGATCTCGGCCTTGCTGTTCGCGAGGGCTATGGGCATGTCGAGCTTGCCAAACGCTATACGACCAGCGGTATGGCGACCGATCAGGGCAAGCTTTCCAATATCAATGCAATCGGCATCCTAGCTGAAGTCCGCGGAGTATCGCCTGCCGAAGTCGGCACGACCACATTCCGTCCCTTCTATACGCCTGTCTCCTTCGGCGCGCTGACAGGCGCCTCGCGCGGCCGTCATTTCCAGCCGGTGCGCAAATCGCCGCTGCATGGCTGGGCCAAGAAGAATGGCGCTGTCTTCGTCGAGACGGGGCTATGGTACCGCTCCTCCTGGTTTCCACGCACAGGTGAGACGAGTTGGCGCGAGAGCGTCGACCGTGAGGTGCTGAACATCCGGCGGAATGCCGGCATTTGCGACGTGTCCACCCTCGGCAAGATCGAGGTCTTCGGCAATGACGCCGCTGCCTTCCTCGACCGCGTCTACTGCAACGGCTTTGCCAAACTGCCCGTCGGCCGGGCGCGCTACGGCATCATGCTGCGCGAGGACGGCATGATCTACGATGACGGCACGACGAGCCGTTTCGGCGAGGACCATTTCTTCATGACGACAACGACGGCGCTCGCCGCCGGCGTGCTGACCCATCTCGAATTCTGTTCCCAGACGCTCTGGCCGGAGCTCGACGTCCGTTTTGCCTCTTCGACCGACCAATGGGCGCAGATGGCGGTCGCCGGTCCGAAATCACGGGCGATCCTGTCCGAGATCGTCGACGAGGATATTTCCGATGCCGCCTTCCCCTTCATGAGCGCCCGTGTGGTCTCGCTCTTCGGGGGCTCGCTCGAAGGCCGGCTCTTCCGGATCTCCTTCTCCGGCGAACTCGCCTATGAACTCGCCGTGCCGGCCGGCTACGGCGAATGGGTCGCCGACCGGATCATACAGGCTGGTGAAAAGCACGGCATTTGCCCCTACGGTGCCGAGGCGCTCGGGGTGATGCGCATCGAGAAGGGCCATGTCACCCATGCCGAGATCAACGGAACGGTTACGCCGGGCGATCTCGGCTTTGCCCGCATGGTCTCGGCCACCAAACCCGACTTTGTCGGCAAGGCGATGCTCGCCCGTGAAGGTTTGCAGGCCCGAGACCGCCTCCGCCTCGTCGGCGTCAAGCCGCTCGATCCGGCGATGAGCTTCCGCACCGGCTCACACATCCTTGCCGAACATTCCGCTGCCACTCTCGAAAACGATCAGGGCTATGTAACCTCGAGCGCCTTCTCGCCGAGCCTTGGCCATACGATCGGACTTGCGCTCGTCAAACGCGGGCCGGAGCGCATAGGGGAAAAGGTCGTGGTCTGGAATGGACTGAGAAACGAATTCACCGAGGCCGCGCTCTGCAGTCCTGTCTTCATCGATCCCGACAATGAGAAGCTCCATGCCTGAACGTCCGGAACATAAGCCCGCCCTCGCCGACAAAGCGACAGTTGAAGGCTCCGGCATCCGACTGGAGCCGCTGCCGGAAGGCCATCTCCTGCATGTCATAGGCGCATTTGATGGCGATAGTCTCGCCAACGCGCTCCCCACCGCTGGATTGGCAACGAGTACTGTGCGAGCGGCCGGTTATCAGCAATGGTATATAACAGGCGAAGAAAGCCTGCCGCCCTCGCGCATCGCCCTGCTTGCCGATCATCTGAAAGGCAGAGGCTTCGTCAGCGACCAGAGCCACGGCCGCATCCGCATCGCTCTTTCCGGTCCCCGCGCTGCCGACCTGCTCGCTCAGGGAACGGCAGTCGATCTCGATGCCGCCGCCTTCCCTATCGGCCAATCGGCCGTTACGCTTTTCGGGCATGTCTCCGTCCAGCTGACGCGCACGCAGGCAGCACGCTTCGAGCTCACGGTACTGCGCAGCTTCGCCGAGGATCTCTACGAGATGCTCGAACATGCCGCGGCAACCTAGTCCAAAGTCCCACAACATACTGCGCACAAAAGCCAGGCCCACCGCGGTAGGAAACCCCACCGTCAAGAGCTCAAAACAGCGAACATAGCCTCAGAGCATCATAGACTGCAGCGTGGATATTGCGGCTGGAAACGGCGTCACCGATCCGCACGAGGTCGAAACGCCCCTCGCGGTTGCGCTGTCGCAGCGGTGACTGACGATTGATCAGGGCGGAATAGTCCACGGCACCAAGATTTCGCGAAAGCGGCTTCAGCTCGAGATAGAGCCCATCATTGGCAAGGGTGCCGTGCTCGACAACGACCTGGGAGACACGCCGCTCCCACTCTGCACGGTCTGCGAAATCCGATCCGAGTACGGCGACGAGGGCATTGCCATCGCGGCGGACGGATTTGAGCCGCGTGTTGATGGTAACCCTGACATTGCGTTCGGCGAAGGCACGGGCGTATGGCACGTGATTCATGCCACCCATATCAGGCGCGAAAAAGCGTTCGGGCGAGACAAGCTCGAGTTCGGCGCCGCTTCTGGCAATCACCTCAGCCGCCGACATGCCCGGATGTCCGCCATTGTCATCGAAGAGCAGCACCGTGTCGGCGATCCTGGCGCCGCCGGCGAGGATTTCCCAGGAAGATGTCACAAGCTCATCGCCTGCATCGAGTTCTGGTTGCTGCGCGATGCCACCGGTCGCAATGACAACGAGATCGGGTTCAAGAGCAATGACGTCGCTTGCCTCTGCGTAGACATCATAGTGCATGCGAACACCCAGCCGCTCAAGTTCCGCCAGCCGCCAATCGATAATGCCTATCATCTCCTTGCGTCGGGGATTTCGGATGAGCAGATTGACTTGTCCGCCAGCCTTTCCTGTCGCTTCCAGTACATCCACCGCATGACCGCGCTCCGCGAGCACACGGGCGGCCTCGAGGCCGCCCGGTCCGGCACCCACCACGACCGCCTTGCGGCGGATTTCCGCCTTGGCGATCTCATGTGGGATTTCTCCTTCACGACCGGTCGCAGCGTTGTGGATGCAGAGCGCCTCGCCGCCTTCGTAGATCCGGTCGAGACAATAGGTGGCGCCGACGCAGGGCCGGATGCGTGCCTCCTCGCCACTCTCGATCTTGCGCACGATATGCGGGTCGGCAATATGGGCGCGCGTCATGCCGACCATGTCGAGCTTTCCCTCGGCGATGGCATGACGGGCTGTTGCCACGTCACCGATGCGTGCGGCATGAAAGACGGGGAACTTGGTTGTCGCCCTCACTTCGCCGGCAAAATCGAGATGCGGGGCAGATGCCATGCCCTGGATCGGAATGACCTCGGTGAGCGCAACATCATTGTCGATATGACCCCGAATGATGTTGAGAAAATCGATATCGCCGGATCGGGCAAATCGTGAGGCGATCTCTATACCTTCCTCGCGCGATAGTCCCTTCTCCCAGTCCTCGTCTGCGACAAGGCGCATGCCGACGATGAAATCCGGCCCAACCGCCTCGCGAACCGCCTGCGTGACCATGACAGAAAAACGCATGCGGTTGTCGAGCGAGCCGCCAAATTCGTCCTCACGCTGGTTGGTTGCAGGCGACCAGAAACCATCGAGCAGATGGCCGTAAGCCTCGATCTCGACGCCGTCGAGGCCGGCTTCCTGCATGCGCTGCGCGGCGCTTGCATAGTCGGCCACGATACGCTCGATGTCCCAGTCTTCCACCTCTTTCGGGAAGGCCCGGTGCGCCGGCTCGCGGATCGGCGAGGCCGCCAGAACGGGCAGCCAGTCGCCCTTGTTCCAGCTTGTGCGGCGGCCGAGATGCGTGAGTTGGATCATGACCGCCGCACCGAACTCATGACAGTCGTCGGCAAGTCTCTTCAACCAAGGCACGATCTCGTCCCGATAGGCATGGAGATTGCCGAAGGACGGCGGAGAGTCAGGCGAGACGACCGCCGATCCCGCCGTCATGGTCAGTGCGATACCGCCTCTCGCCTTTTCCCTGTGATAGAGCCGGTAGCGATCCGTCGGCATGCCGTTTTCCGAATAAGCCGGCTCGTGAGCGGTCGACATGACGCGGTTTTTCAGCGTCAGGTGCTTGAGTTGAAACGGCTGCAGCAGGGGGTCTTTGGAGGACATATCCGCACTCGTTGCTTGGGTGGGAGTGGCAATCAAACCGCTATTCTGACCCATGCCGCCTGAAATGACGATCCGATCGGCGTCGCTTTCTAGCCGGCATGCGCCCGCCGACTACGGCTGAGGTCGACGGCGGTATGCCAGAGAACGGCTGCGAAGATGATGGCGCCGCCGAAGAAGGTGGCGACAGGCGGTTGCTCGGAGAACAGAAGCCAGACCCAGAACGGGGTCAGCACGATCTCCATCGTCCCGATCAGCGCAGCTTCGGCCGGCGGCATTCGCCTGGCCCCGGCGAGGAAAAGCACAAGCGCCAGCGAAAAATTGGTCGCACCGAAAGCAGCAAGCACGATCCAGTTATGAAGATCAAGCGAGCCGACCGAGCCGAAGGGAGCGAAGATGACGAGCGTCAGGAAGGCGCTGACAACAGTCGGCGGCAGGCTCGGCACTTCAGGATTGATGCGCGGGATGACGATGACGAGCGCGAAGGAGACCGTCATGCCAAGCGCCAACAGGTCGCCGACCCCGGTGCCACCGCCGATCGACGAGGCGACGATGACCACAACACCCAGAAGAGAAATGCCCCCGGCAATCATCGTGCGCCGTCCGACACCTTCTTTCAGGATGATCCATCCAAACAGGGCGGCGATAAAGGGTGCGGTCGAATAGATCATCGTCACATTCGCAACGCTGGTCATATAGAGCGCCCCGATGAAGCAGCCCTGGCTGACCGTCTGGCAGACAATCATCGCCAGGCCGGACGGATGCAGGACCGAACGCCATTGCTTTCGTGATATCCCGCCTTCGAGGAACAGGCAGGGGATCAGCAGGAACAGCCCGCCGAACAGCGAACGCCAGGCGATCGCCGTCCAGACGTCTGTCGTCAGGAGCCGCGAGTAGACGCCGCTGGCACTCCAGGCAAGTGTCGCCCCGATGACGAGAAGGATGCCCTTCTCGCGCTCGCCGGCACCGAGGTGCCTGGCCGGATGGTCAATGGTCACGCAAGTTAGTCTCGAAGGAGGAAAAGTCGAACGCACCTCCTTTCTGCACCCGCAATTGACATCAGACAAACGAATAGTAGAGATGGATGTCATCGATTTTTTCTATGGCTGTCCATGCGCGAGCCCATCGAGAGTGATCTTCTCCGGACCTTCCTCGTCGTCGTCGAGACCACCAATTTCTCTGCGGCCGCACAGCGCGTCGGCAGAACGCAATCTGCGATCAGCGCGGCGATCAAGAAGCTGGAAGACACGATCGGCGAAGCACTGTTCGAACGCGGCGCCCGCGGGGTGGTGCTGACACGTCAGGGCGTCCAGCTTGTTCCCTATGCCCGCCGTGTCATCGATCTCCTGAGCGAGGCGGCGGCGACAATCCGCAGCAAACCGCTCGGCGGACCGGTTCGCATCGGCATTCCCGAGGAATATAGCCAGACCGTGCTGCCCGCAGCACTTGCAGCCTTCGCCGTGCGTCATCCGGCTGTCGAGGTCACAATCTCCTGCGATTATACTGTTCGCAACATCGCCGCCCTGGAACGCGACGAGCTCGATCTCGCCGTCGTCTTCGACTGGAGCGATCAGATGAGTGGCGAGGTGCTCTGCATCGATCCGACTGTCTGGGTGACCTCGATCGTCCACCGGCTGCACGACATCGACCCGCTGCCGATCGCAACCTACAGAGACTCGAGCTGGTGTCGCGATTTTGCATTGAAATCGCTGCACCAGCTCGGTCGCAACTACCGGGTCGCCTTCATTGCCGATACCAGCTCCGGACTGAAGAACGCCGTGACCGCCGGTCTTGCCGTCACCACGCTGTCGCGCAGCAACATCCCACCCGGCTGCCGGGAACTGACGACCGAGGACGGCTTCCCGCCGGTCGATTCCTCAAGGGTCGTGCTTCGTCGCAACACCTTCCGGTCGAGCGAAGCGGTTCGCGAGCTTGCCGAGATGGTGCGCGACGCCTTCCAGCCTATGGCCGGGCCTCCGATGGCCTGACCGGACGCCGCAGCCGTCGCCGCGTTTCCGAGGGACTTTCGGAATAGCTTGCCCGATAGCTTCGCGCGAAGGCGGAGGCCGAATTGAAGCCGGTTGCGGCTGCGATGTCGGCGAAGGACGCCGTCGTCTCTATCACCTTGCGCCGCGCCGCGTTCAGTCTCAGGGCAAGATAGTGGATATGGGGCGGCGCGCCGATCGAGGCCTGAAAGAGATCCTGCAGGTGCCGGGCGCTGATCCCGACCCTGCGGGCAAGCCGCGCTAGCACGATCGGTTGCTCGATATTGTCCTCCATCAGCCGTACGGCGTGGGCCACCCGCGGATCGTCCATGCGCAAGCCTGCCGATAGCGCCTCGTCGGCATGAAAGGATGGCTGCTCATAGCGGAACAGCCGGCTGACCTCGAGCGCCAGCGAATAGCTCTGGCGCCGCCGGATGATCTCCAGCATCAGATCCACGGTCGGCAGTGAGCCTGATGTCGTCAGCCGCTTGCCGTCGATAACGAACCGGTCCTTGACGGCCGAAACCTGCGGATAGGCAAGCGCGAAATCCTCGTAATCCTCCCAATGCACCGTCGCAGACAAGCCGTCGAGCAGGCAGGCTTCGGCAACCAGCCAGGTGCCGGATTCGATGCCGGCGATCATGGTCCGGTGGCGTGCTGCCTGCGATAGCTGCATCTTCAGGCCCGCTGTCGCGCTTTGCCGCCAGTTGTAGCTCGCCAGCACGAAGAGTGGCGTATCCGATGCCGTGGTCTGGAACGTTCCCTGTGTCGGTATGGCAATGTGGCTGGTTGTCGGCACAGCTTCTCCATCAGGCGTGAAGATGCGCCAGCGGTAAAGCTCGCTGCCGGAAATGCGGTTTGCCCCGCGCAGCGGTTCGATGACAGAGGCAATGAGGATGAGGTTAGTGTCCGGCAGGACGAGAAGATCGATGTCGAGCCGTTCCGTCGATCGCTCCAGCACAGTCCCCTCCCTGGTGTTCCGATAATGTATCGATCGATTCCGAAAATGCAAAGCATCCTCTCTCATCCTGGCGCGTAATGCCCCCAAGACGAGGGAGAACAACAATCATGCCTCTTGCGATGAACCGCGATGTCTTCATCACCTGTGCCGTAACCGGTGCCGGCGATACGGTTTCGAAATCCAGCCACGTTCCCATCACTCCCAAGCAGATCGCGGATTCCGCGATCGATGCCGCCAAGGCTGGGGCGGCAGTCGTTCACTGCCATGTCCGCGATCCGGAAACGGGTGCTGCGAGCCGCCGCAACGCCCTCTACAGGGAGGTCACCGACCGCATCCGTTCGGCCGACGTCGACGTGGTGCTGAACCTGACGGCCGGTATGGGCGGAGACCTGATTTTTGGCGATGTCGAAAGTCCCCTTCCCCTGAAGGCGGCGGGAACGGACATGGCAGGGGCAACCGAGCGCGTCAGCCATGTCGCCGAATGCCTGCCGGAAATCTGCACGCTCGACTGCGGCACGATGAACTTCAATCTCGGCGATTACGTCATGACCAACACGCCCGCCATGCTGCGGGCAATGGCCAGGAAAATGACCGATCTCGGCGTGCGCCCGGAGATCGAAGCCTTCGACACCGGCCATCTGTGGTTTGCAAAGCAGCTCGCCGAAGAAGGCCTGATCGAAGATCCGGTGCTGATCCAGCTCTGCATGGGCATTCCCTGGGGTGCCCCTGACGATCTCAACACCTTCATGGCCATGGTCAACAACGTGCCCGATAGCTGGACCTTCTCCGCCTTTTCGATCGGTCGCAACGCCATGGCCTATCCGGCTGCCGCGGTTCTGGCGGGCGGCAATGTCCGCGTTGGCCTGGAGGACAATCTCTATATCGGCAAGGGCACTCTCGCCACCAACGCGCAGCTCGTCGAAAAGGCCGTGCAGGTGGTCGAAGGCATGGGTGCCAGGATCATCGGTCCTGAGGACGTCCGCAAGAAACTGAAGCTGACGAAACGCTGAGGACGACATGACAGGAATTACCAAAGCGGCCTGTATTGGCGGCGGCGTCATCGGCGGCGGATGGATTGCACGCTTTCTACTTGCCGGTATCGATGTCAGCGTCTTCGATCCGCATCCGGAAGCAAGCCGCATCGTCGGCGAGGTCCTTGCCAATGCGGAAAAAGCCTATGCCATGCTGACTGGCGCACCGCTGCCGCAGCGCGGCCGGCTTACCTTTGAAACGTCGCTGCAAGAGGCCGTCTCCGACGCGGACTGGATCCAGGAAAGCGTGCCCGAACGGCTTGACCTCAAGCGCCGCGTATTGACGGAAATCGATGCTGCGGCACGACCGGACGCGCTGATCGGCTCGTCCACATCAGGCCTGCTGCCAAGCGACCTGCAGCGCGACATGAAACATCCCGAGCGCCTCTTCGTCGCCCATCCCTACAACCCCGTCTACCTGCTGCCGCTGGTGGAAATCGTCGGCGGTGAGAAGACCTCGAAAGCGACTATCGAGGCCGCGATGGAGCGGCTCGCTCCAATCGGCATGAAGGGCGTTCATATTGCCAAGGAGATCGAGGCCTTCGTCGGCGACCGGCTGCTCGAAGCGCTCTGGCGCGAGGCGCTCTGGCTCATCCATGACGATATCTGCACCGTCGAAACGCTCGACGACGTCATCCGATATTCCTTCGGATTGCGCTGGGCGCAGATGGGTCTGTTCCAGACCTATCGCATTGCCGGCGGCGAGGCCGGAATGCGCCATTTCCTCGCCCAGTTCGGTCCGTGTCTCGCCTGGCCATGGACGAAGCTCACCGACGTCGTGGATCTCGACGAAGCGCTGATCGAGAAGATCGGAAAACAATCCGACGAACAGGCTGCCGGCCTTTCAATCCGCGCACTGGAGCGCATCCGCGACGAAAATCTCGTCGGCATCCTGCAGGCGCTGAAGGCCGGAAATGACGGCAAGGGCTGGGGCGCCGGCCAGTTGCTGAAGGATTTCGAACGGTCCCTGTGGGCAGCAGGCGGTGGGAAAACCACTACTGCCGATCCTTCTGGCCCCCTCAAGCTCGTCGAGACGAAGGTAAGCCCCGCCTGGGTCGACTATAATGGCCATATGACGGAGCATCGCTACCTGCAGGTTTTCGGCGATACGTCCGACGCGCTTCTGCGGTTGATCGGGGTCGATCTTGCCTATGTCGAGGCCGGGCAGAGCTACTATACGGTCGAGACCCATATCCGCCATCTTGGCGAGGCCAAGCTCGGGCAGGCGATCCATTCGACCTGCCAGATCCTCGCAGTCGATGAGAAGCGGCTGCAACTCTTCCACACGATCCGCGACACTGAAAGCGGCGCCTTGCTCGCCACCGCCGAGCAGATGCTGCTGCATGTCGATTCCCAAGCCGGCAAGGCGACGCCGGCGCCAATCGCAGTCCTCGACAAAGCGAACCTGATTGCCGCGGCCCATGCAAAGCTGCCTCCCCCCGATGGGGTTGGCCGCCATGTCGGCCAGAAACGATAGGGAGATCAACATGGATTTCGGCCTCAGCGAAGAACAGGAAATGATCGTCAAGACGGTCCGCGGCTTCGTCGAAACCGAAATCTATCCGCGTGAGAACGAAGTCGAGCGCACGGGTTTCGTTCCGCCAGATCTTGCGGCTCAGATCCGGCGCAAATGCATCGACCTCGGCTTCTACGCCTGCAATTTCCCCGAAGAGGCGGGCGGCGCCGGCCTCGATCATGTCACTTTCACGCTTGTCGAGCGGGAACTCGGTCGGGGCTCCATGGCGCTGACGGTCTTTTTCGGCCGTCCCTCCGGCATCCTGATGGCCTGCGAGGGCGAGCAGCGCGAACGGTATCTGCTTCCCGCCGTCCGCGGAGAAAAGATCGACGCGCTGGCGATCACCGAGCCCGATGCCGGTTCCGACATGCGCGGCATGAAATGCTCCGCTCGCAGCGACGGCGGTGATTTCGTTCTCAATGGCACCAAGCATTTCATCTCGCATGCCGATGTCGCCGATTTCATCATCGTCTTTGCCGCAACCGGCGAAGAGGAAACGCCAAGGGGTCTCAAGAAGAAGATCACGGCATTTCTGATCGATCGCGGCACTCCAGGCTTTGAAATCCTCAAGGGCTACGATTCCGTCTCCCACCGCGGCTATCACAATTGCACCTTGAGCTTTGCCGATTGCCGGATTTCGGCCTCCCAGGTGTTGGGCGAGGTGCATCGCGGTTTCGAACTCGCCAATCAATGGCTCTACGGCACGCGGCTCACTGTCGCCGCCACCTGCGTCGGCCGGGCGCGGCGCGTCTTCGACATGGCCTTGTCCTATGCTGCCGAGCGAAAGCAGTTCGGCAGGCCAATCGGAGCCAATCAGGGGGTTTCCTTCAAGCTTGCCGACATGATCACCGAGATCGACGCTGCCGACTGGCTGACACTTTCGGCGGCATGGCGCTTGGATGCAGGCTTGACTTCCGATCGCGAAATCGCTTCGGCCAAGCTTTACGCCTCCGAAATGCTCGCCCGCGTCACCGATGAGGCGATCCAGATCTATGGCGGCATGGGCCTGATGGACGATCTGCCGCTTTCCCGCTTCTGGCGGGATGCGCGCGTCGAACGCATCTGGGACGGCACGTCGGAAATCCAGCGCCACATCATCAGCCGCGATCTCCTGCGGCCTCTGGGAGCGTAGCCGATGACAGTACGCGCGCTCGACCGCCTGTTCAGACCGCAAACGATCGCCGTCTTCGGCGGCCGCGAAGCGCGTCGGGTGATCGAGCAGTGCGACCGGATGGGATTTGCCGGCGAGCTCTGGCCCGTTCACCCGACGCTCGACGAGGTCCTCGGGCGACGCTGCTACAGAAGCGTTTCCGAACTGCCGTCACCACCAGACGCGGCCTTCGTCGGTGTCAACCGGATATTGACCATTGAGATCGTGCGCAGCCTGTCGGCAGCGGGTGCCGGCGGTGCGGTCTGTTATGCCTCGGGCTTCAGCGAGGCGGTGGCGGAGCTTGCCGATGGCAGCGACCTGCAACAGGCATTGGTCGACGCCGCCGGCGACATGCCGATCCTCGGACCAAACTGCTATGGCTTCATCAACGGCCTCGACGGCGCACTTCTCTGGCCCGACCAGCACGGCATGACGCGCGTCGAACGTGGCGTGGCGATCCTGACCCAATCGTCGAATATAGCACTCAACCTGACCATGCAGACGCGCGGTCTGCCGATCGCCTATGTCGTGACATCAGGCAATCAGGCCCAAACCTCGCTGTCCGATATCGCCTGTGGCCTGCTTTCCGACCCGCGCGTGACGGCGCTTGGCCTGCATGTCGAAGGCTTTGGAGACAAAGCCGCGCTCGAGCGCCTTGCCGCCGTAGCCCGCCTGACGAAAAAGCCCGTTGTTGTTTTGAAAGTCGGCAAGTCCGAACAGGCAAGGCAGGCAACGCTCTCCCATACCGCATCCCTTGCCGGCGGCGATGCGGTGGCCGATGCAGTGCTTGCCCGCCTCGGCATCGGCCGCGTCGAAACGCTGCCAGCGTTGCTTGAAACGCTGAAACTCCTGCATGTCGCAGGCCCGCTGCAAGGTGCCTCGATCTCCTCGATGAGTTGCTCGGGTGGCGAAGCCTCCCTGATGGCGGATGCTGCCATCGGACGCGCCGTCACGTTCAGAGATCTTGAATCAAAGCAACTGCCGCGCCTGAGAGGCATACTCGGCGACATGGTGACGCTCTCCAATCCGCTCGATTACCACACGTTCGTGTGGGGCGATCGTGCGCGTCAGACAGAGGCTTTCACCGCCATGTTCGAAGGTAGCTATGACCTCAATCTCGTCGTCCTCGATTTTCCCCGTGCCGATCGATGCGAGGCAGCAGACTGGGTGACGACGGCTGACGCGGTCGCCGCTGCGGCATCTGCGACAGGCGCGCTTGCCGGGATCCTGGCGACCCTACCTGAAACCATGCCGGAGGCTGTTGCCGACCGTCTGATCGCGGAAGGCGTCGTTCCCTTCTGCGGTATTGATGAGACCCTGATTGCCGCGGAAGTCGCAGCCGGCATCGGCGATACCTGGCGCAAACCGCCTTGCCTGCCGCTTCTCAGCGTGGCGTCTGTCGAAGGCGCAATCGAAACGCTGACGGAGGCTGACGCAAAGACCGAACTCGATCTCGCCGGCCTTCGGATCCCCAAAGGTCGGGTTGCAAGTTCGCCGCTTCAGGCGGCGGATTGTGCTGAACGGCTCGGCTTTCCTGTTGTCCTCAAAGCTCTTGGCGTCGCACACAAGACCGAAGCAGGCGCTGTCGCACTCAACCTGAAGGATGCCAAGGCCGTATCGGATGCCGCATCAAAGATGGCTGCGACAGACGGTTTTCTGGTCGAGAAAATGATCGACAGGCCCGTCGCCGAGCTGATCGTCGGTGCTTCCCGCGACCCGGTCTTCGGATTATCGCTAACGCTCGGCGCCGGCGGAATTTTCGTCGAATTGCTGGAGGATTCCGTCATTTTGCCTTTGCCGACGACGAGATCGGAGATTTCCGAGGCAATTTCGCGCCTGAAGATCGCAAAATTGATCGAAGGATATCGTGGGCGCCCGAAAGGAGACCTCGAAGCGACCGTGACGGCTGTCGCACGGGCGGCAGATTATGTCGTAATGAATGCGGCACGGCTGGAGGAACTGGACATTAATCCGTTGATGGTTCTTCCCGAAGGTCACGGCGTGGCCGCAGTCGATGCCCTGATCCGGCGGAGGAGGTAGCATAGGTTGAGCGACCCCATTCGCACCCGACAGGTTGGCGCAGTGCTGGAAGTCATCATCGACCGGCCGAAGGCGAACGCCATCGACCTTGCCACCAGCCGCACCATGGGACTGATATTCCGTGATTTCCGCGATGATCCATCGCTGCGCGTGGCAATCATCTCCGGCGCAGGTGAGAAATTCTTCTGTGCCGGATGGGACCTGAAGGCTGCAGCGGCAGGCGACGCGGTTGACGGAGATTATGGTGTCGGCGGTTTCGGCGGGCTGCAGGAACTGCGCGATCTCAACAAACCTGTCATCTGCGCCGTCAACGGCATCTGTTGCGGCGGCGGGCTGGAGATCGCACTCTCCGCCGACCTGATCCTGGCAGCAGAACATGCAACCTTCGCCCTTCCGGAAATCCGCTCCGGCACCGTTGCCGATGCCGCCTCCATAAAGCTGCCAAAGCGCATCCCCTATCATATCGCCATGGACATGCTTTTGACCGGCCGCTGGCTTGACGTTCAGGAGGCGCATCGCTGGGGCTTCGTCAATGAGATCCTGACAGCAGACAAGCTGATGGAGCGGGCCTGGGATCTCGCCCGCCTGCTCGAAAGCGGACCGCCGCTCGTCTATGCGGCAATCAAGGAAATCGTGCGTGAATCGGAAGGTTCGACCTTCCAGACTGCCATGAACAAAATCACCAAACGGCAGTTTGCAACGGTCGACCGGCTTTATTCGAGCGAGGACCAATTGGAAGGCGCACGGGCTTTCGCCGAGAAACGAAGCCCTAACTGGAAAGGACGGTAACAAGGCGGCGGCAACCGCATCATCTTCCCGCAAGCGTGCGGGCACCTTGGACGGAAGAGGAAACCGTTCGGGGATCATGCCCAAAAATCGAAGTCAACGCACCATAAGAAGGAGAAGGGGAATGAACGACTACACGAAATATCTCGCAAGCCGGGTGACCGCCGGTGGCCTCAGCCGCCGCGAATTCCTGGGACGCGCCATGGCAGCCGGCCTGACGCTTGCCGTTGCCGACAAGCTCTTTACCGAAAGTGCCGAAGCCGCCGAACCGAAGCGCGGCGGTCATCTGAAGCTTGGCCTGGAAGGCGGGGCTGCAACCGACTCCAAGGACCCGGCGAAATTTCTGTCGCAATTCATGTTCTGCGTCGGCCGCTGCTGGGGCGACATGCTGGTAGAGTCCGATCCGCTCACCGGTGCCGCCGTACCGGCACTTGCCGAATCCTGGGAACCGTCGAAGGATGCGGCAACCTGGACCTTCAAGATCCGCAAGGGCGTCAAGTTCCACAATGGCAAGGAACTGACGATCGATGACGTAGTCGCCACACTCAAGCGTCATACCGACAAGGCGTCGGAATCCGGCGCGCTCGGCGTTCTCGGCTCGATCAAGGAAATCAAGGCGGACGGCGGTAACCTCGTCCTGACGCTTTCGGAAGGCAATGCCGACATGCCGCTGCTGTTGACCGACTATCATCTGGTCATCCAGCCGAATGGCGGCGTGGACGATCCTCTCGCCTCGATCGGCACTGGCCCGTATAAACTCACGAGCTTCGAGGCCGGTGTGCGCGCCACTTTCGAGAAGAACAAGGATGACTGGCGCACCGACCGAGGTTATGTCGATTCCATCGAAATCATCGGCATGAACGATGCCACGGCGCGCATCGCCGCGCTCTCGTCCGGCCAGGTGCACTACATCAACCGTGTCGATCCGAAGACCGTCAACCTCTTGAAGCGTGCTCCGAATGTCGAGATCCTTTCGACCGCCGGACGCGGCCACTATGTCTTCATCATGCATTGCGACAAGGCGCCGTTCGACAATAACGACCTGCGCCTGGCGCTCAAATACGCCATGGACCGCGAGACCATGGTGGAGAAGATCCTCGGCGGTTACGGCAAGGTCGGCAACGACTTCCCGATCAACAGCACCTATGCGCTTTTCCCCGAGGGCATCGAGCAGCGCGTCTACGATCCCGACAAGGCGGCCTTCCACTACAAGAAATCAGGCCACAGCGGCTCGGTCCTTCTGCGCACTTCCGAAGTCGCTTTCCCCGGCGGTGTCGACGCGGCCGTCCTCTATCAGGAAAGCTGCAAGAAGGCCGGCATCGAGATCGAGGTCAAGCGCGAGCCGGGCGACGGTTACTGGACCAACGTCTGGAACGTCCAGCCCTTCTCGACCTCCTATTGGGGCGGCCGCCCGACGCAGGACCAGATGTATTCCACCGCCTATCTCTCGACGGCGGACTGGAACGACACCAAGTTCAAGCGCCCTGACTTCGACAAGCTGTTACTGCAGGCCCGCTCCGAACTTGATGAAGCCAAGCGCAAGGACATGTATCGCGCCATGGCGATGATGGTCCGCGACGAGGGCGGCGTCATTTTGCCGATGTTCAACGACTTCGTGAACGCCTCCACCAAGCAGGTGAAGGGCTACGTGCACGACATCGGTAACGACATGTCGAACGGCTACGTCGCAACCCGCGTCTGGCTGGAGGCCTGACGCCGGGCGTCTGCCTTCCGATCTCTACCGAAGCCGGGACCGTGGGACAAAACCCGCGGTCCTCCTGACGTTTCAGCGCGAGGCCATCACCATGTCCAGTCCGACCTCAGGCAATATCCTGCCTGGTCTCAGGTTCCGGCAGCGTTTTCCGCTGCTTGCCCTTATTCTCGAGCGCTTCGTGCTCAGCATCATCCTGCTCTTTGCCGTCTCCATCCTCATTTTCGGCGGTCTGGAAGCCCTTCCCGGCGATTTCGCCACGACCTATCTGGGCCAGTCGGCAACGCCGCAGGCGGTCGCCAATATCCGCAAGGATCTCGGCCTCGACCGGCCGGTGACGACGCGATATGTCGAGTGGCTCGGCAATGCCGTGCAGGGGGATTTCGGCACATCTTGGGCCAGCAAGAACTCCGTCAGCGAGCAGATCGGAAAGCGGCTCGGCAATTCGCTGTTTCTGGCGGGCTTTGCCGCACTGATCTCCGTGCCGCTTGCCGTCGGGCTTGGCATGGTTTCGGTGCATTTCCGGGGCCGCCTGCCCGACAAGATCATCAACATCATTTCGCTCGCTGCGATTTCGTTGCCGGAGTTCTTCATCGGCTACCTGCTGATCATGTTTTTCGCGGTGAAGTTCGGCGTCGCCACCTTTCCCGCAACTGTGTATGAGAGCATGGGCTTTGCCGACCGCCTGAAGGCGATTGCCCTGCCGACAGCGACCCTCGTACTCGTCGTGCTTGCCCACATGATGCGCATGACGCGCGCCGCAATCCTCTCGGTCATGTCGTCTGCCTATATGGAGACGGCTGAGCTGAAGGGCCTTTCGGCGTTTCGCTCGATCGTCAAGCATGCCGCACCGAACGCGCTTGCACCGATCATCAACGTCGTGGCGTTGAACCTCGCCTATCTGGTGGTCGGAGTGGTCGTCGTCGAGGTGGTCTTCGTCTATCCCGGCATGGGCCAGTACATGGTCGATGCCGTGACGGTGCGCGACATGCCGGTCGTGCAGGCCTGCGGCCTGATCTTTGCCGCCGTCTATATCTTCCTCAACATGCTGGCCGACATTCTCGCCATCATTGCCAACCCCCGGCTGAGGCATCCAAGATGAGATTGAGAGACATCCCCATCACCGCCTGGATCGGCATGATCGGCATCGCGATTGCCTTCGTCTTCGCTCTCTTTGCACCCTTGATCGCGCCTTACGGGGAGACCGAAGTCGTCGGCAGCGTCTGGCAGATGCCGGATGCCCAATATGTCTTCGGCCTTGACAATCTCGGCCGCGACATCCTCTCGCGGCTGATCTACGGCGCACGTACGACGCTTTTCGTGGCGCTTGCCGCAACGGTCATCTCCTTTTCGCTCGGCGTCATCCTGAGCTTTACGGCAGCCGTCTCGCGCGGGCTGATCGACATGGTCTTCTCGCGCTTCAACGACCTGATGATGTCGATCCCGACCCTGATCTTCGCGCTCGTGGTTCTGGCGGTCCTGCCACAGAACATCATCGTCCTGATCCTTGTCATGGCGATCCTCGATTCCACCCGCGTCTATCGTCTCGGCCGCGCCGTGGCGCTCGATGTCGCCGTCATGGAATTCGTCGAGGCGGCCAAACTTCGCGGCGAAGGAAAACTCTGGATCATCTTCCGGGAAATCCTGCCGAACACGCTGACGCCGCTGCTTGCCGAGTTCGGCCTGCGGTTTGCCTTCTCGATCCTGTTCCTCTCGACATTGTCCTTCCTCGGCCTCGGCATCCAGCCGCCGTCGGCCGACTGGGGCGGCATGGTCAAGGACAACAAGGACGGCATCATCTTCGGCATTTCGGCAGCGCTCGTTCCGGGTAGCGCGATCGCCATCCTCGCAGTCTGCGTCAACTTGGTCGTCGACTGGCTTCTGAAACGAACATCGAGCCTCAAGGGAGGGCGTGGCGATGCCTGATCTTCTTTCCGTCCGCAATCTCAAGATCGAAGCCACCAGCTATCCGCCGGGTGAAGCGCCGAAACGCGTGACCATCGTTGACGGCGTTTCCTTTGATCTGCAGAAAGGCCGAGTGCTCGGGCTGATCGGTGAATCCGGCGCCGGCAAGTCGACGATCGGGCTCTCGGCACTTGCCTATGGTCGAGGCGGTGCCGAGATCACCGGCGGGGAAGTGCTGCTCGATGGCGACAATATCCTTGCCCTTGGCAGGAATGGCATCAGGCAGATCCGCGGCGCCCGCGTCTGCTACGTGGCTCAGTCGGCCGCGGCCGCCTTCAACCCTGCCCATCGGCTTGGCGACCAGGTGATCGAAGCTTCCGTCAAACACGGGCTCATGAACAAACAGGAGGCAAAAAACAGAGCGCTCTATCTGTTTCAGGTGCTTGGCCTTCCCCATCCCGAAAGTTTCGGCGAGCGTTTCCCGCACCAGGTCTCGGGCGGCCAGCTGCAGCGGGCCATGACGGCCATGGCGCTCTGCTCAAACCCCGAACTGATCGTCTTCGACGAACCGACCACGGCACTTGACGTTACCACCCAGATCGACGTGCTGGCGGCTATCAAGCATGCGATCGAGGCAACCCATACGGCGGCCCTTTATATCACCCATGATCTCGCCGTCGTCGCCCAGATCTCCGACGACATCATGGTGCTGCGCCATGGAAAGACAGTGGAATACGGCAGTGTCCGGCACATCATCGAAGCGCCACGGGAGGACTATACCCGCGCGCTTGTCAACGTCCGGCAGACGCCGAGGGACGAAGCTCTTGATCAGTCCGATGCGCTGCTGAAGATCGAAAACGTCAGCGCAGAATATTCCAATGGCTTCAAGGTCCTGAACAACGTCAGTCTGCATGTGCCGAAGGGACAGACATTGGCGATCGTCGGTGAATCGGGCTCGGGAAAATCGACGCTCGCCCGCGTCGTTACCGGGCTCTTGTCGCCCAGCGCCGGGACGATCTCTTTTGCCGGCAAACCATTGACGCCCGATGTCCGACACCGGCCACGCGACGACCTGCGCCGCATCCAGCTCATCTACCAGATGGCCGATACGGCGATGAACCCGCGCCAGACCGTGCGCGACATTATCGGCCGGCCGCTGACCTTCTACTATGGCCTCAGGGGAGCTGCAAAGACGGACCGTGTGAAGGAGTTGCTCGACCAGATCGAGATGGGCAACGGCTTCCTGAACCGGTACCCGGCAGAGCTCTCGGGCGGCCAGAAGCAGCGCGTCGCCATCGCCCGCGCGCTTGCGGCCAAGCCGGAACTCATCCTCTGCGACGAGCCGACCTCGGCACTCGACCCGCTGGTTGCCGAAGGCATTCTGAAACTGCTGCTGAAGCTGCAGGAAGAGGAACATCTCTCCTACGTCTTCATCACCCATGATATCGCAATCGTGCGCGCCATCGCCGACAGCGTCGCGGTGATGCATCGCGGCAAGCTCGTCCGCTTCGGTCCCAAATCCCAAGCGCTATCGCCGCCCTTCGACGATTACACCGACCTGCTACTGAAATCCGTACCCGAGATGGAGATCGGCTGGCTGGAGCGGGTACTGACGACGCGGAAGATGGCAAGCGCTGGAAATTGAAGACTCGAAATCTTGCCGCGCTCATCCGGATCTGATGGCTTCGTCGCAAATCGGTGTCTTCAATACTCTGCCGGCACAGCATACACTTCCGCGGACGGATCTGCGAGGAACGAGCGCACCGTCGGTGGCAATTGGCGTGAAGACAGCGGCAGTGGTCCGCAGCGCGACAGAAGCTCGCGCAGGTCGGGCTCTGCGCCGACATGCCGCCAGATCATCCGCGACGCATAGGGGAGATTTTCCCTTCGCCAGGAAACTCCCATTGTCGTCCCGCGCAGATAGACGCGCTGGTACTCGTCGAATGGCAGGAGGATCGTCTGTGACAGTATCGGATTCGGGCCGACGACCCGCTCCGTAATGAAGATCCGGTTTCGATAGAAGGCCGCAAGGCCGACATATTTCGAAAACTGCTGGATGCCGTTTCCAGGATCCCGCAGACGCTCCATTGATTTGACATGCACAAGCCCACCCTTCTCGACAATGCGGCTGCACGAACAGACAACCATTCCCGGCCAGGACGGTGAGCGATGATATGTCTGGAAATAGCCGATATGGCGCCGGAGCGCGGTCAGATCTCCTGGGAACGCCTTTAACAGTTCGGAACTTTGATTGAGGTCTAGAGTCGGTTTGCGAAGCCGCTCGCGAAAGAGCCTTGGAGCGAGACCAAAGTCGGCTGTGTCGAGATCGAAATACTTGGCTATGCGCGCGAGATTATGGGCAGAGGGCCTCGTCTGGCCGTTGATATATCGATTGAACTGCTGCCGATTGATATCGATCGCGCGGCACAGATGCGAAATGGAGCGCTGCGTGGCACAGGCAATCTTGAGGTTCTCGACCAGGTGAGGCATTGGCGGCTCTGTCTTAATGATAGTAGCGTAAACTCGCTGAAAGATGCGTCAAGTCGCGAAATTGTGTGAAGCAGCCTGACCTCTACGTTCCCTTCTAATAAGGTTGAAAAAGGGAACTGCAATGACACGTGAAAAGGATCAATCTTCGCCGCTGAGTATCGGCCGCCGTCACTTCCTGGGCGGTGCCGTCGCGCTGGGCGCTTTGCCTGCCCTCACCAACGGCCTCCTGATACCGTGCGAGGCCCGCGCGCAGGAAGCGAAGCGCGGTGGTCATCTGAAACTCGGCCTCAAGGGCGGCGCCACCAGTGATGCGCTCGACCCTGCGACCTATAGCGCCTCCGTGTTGTTCGTCATTGGCCGTCTCTGGGGCGATACACTTGTCGAATCCGACCCCAAGACCGGTGCACCCTTGCCGTCGCTGGCGACGTCCTGGGCGCCATCGGCGGACGCATCCGTCTGGACTTTCAGGATCAGGAACGACGTGCAGTTTCACGATGGCAGCAAGATGACCGTCGCGGACATCGTCGCGACACTGAAGCGACATGCGGACAAGAATTCGCAGTCGGGTGCTCTGGGGCTCATGGCCTCGATCACCGGTATCGAAGAGAAAGCGGGCGACCTTGTCCTGACGCTTTCGGAAGGCAATGCGGACCTGCCTTTGCTTTTGACCGACTACCACCTGATCATCCAGACGAAGGGCGGCCTCGACAAGCCTGCGGCGGCCATCGGTACAGGTCCTTACATTCTGAAAAGCTTCGAACCGGGCGTTCGTGCAACCTTCGAGAAAAACCCTAGGGATTGGCGCTCCGACCGCGGCTTTGTCGACAGCGTCGAAATCCTCGTCATCAACGACAACACCGCCCGCGTTGCCGCACTTGCCTCCGGCCAGGTCCATTTCGTCAACAATGTCGACCCCAAGACCGTCCCGATGCTGCAGAGAGCCCCGACCGTCGACATCCTCCGGAATACAGGCAAGGGCTTCTATTGTTTCCTGATGCATTGCGACACGGCTCCCTTCGACAACGCCGATCTTCGGCTTGCCCTGAAATATGCCATCGATCGTCAGGCGATCCTCGACAAGGTTCTGGGCGGCTACGGAACGATCGGCAACGACTATCCGGTCAATTCCAACTACGCCCTCGCCCCGACCGATATCGAGCAGCGCCCTTATGATCCGGACAAGGCCGCCTTCCACTTCAAGAAATCGGGTTTCGACCGCTCCATTCAGCTGCTCACGTCAGACGCAGCCTTTCCGGGCGCCGTGGATGCGGCGATCCTGTTCCAGCAAAGCGCGCGCAAGGCCGGCATCACGATCGATGTCAAGCGCGAACCGGAAGACGGCTACTGGACCAATGTCTGGAACAAGCAGCCCTTCTGCGCCTCGTTCTGGGGCGGTCGTCCGACCCAGGATTCGCGCTATTCCACCTCCTACCTGTCGACCGCAGAATGGAACGACACGCGTTTCAAGCGCCCTGACTTCGACAAATTGGTTCTGCAAGCAAGGTCTGAACTCGACGAGGCCAAGCGCAAGGTGCTTTATCGGCAATTGGCGCTGATGGTGCGAGACGATGGCGGTCTGATCCTGCCCGTCTTCAACGACTACATCATGGCCTCTTCGAAAACGCTGAAGGGATATGTCGACGATATCGGCAACGATATGTCCAACGGCTACATCGGCAGCCGCGTGTGGCTTAATGCCTAAAGCGCTTCTGGATATATGACCATGTCAGACCGCAGCTTCACGACCATTGAAAATCAGTGGATCACCTTGAAGGACGGCACGCGGCTCGCCGCACGCATCTGGATGCCCGACGGCGCGGAGAAGGATCCCGTGCCGGCGGTCTTCGAGTTCCTGCCCTATCGTAAGCGCGACGGGACAAGCCCGCGTGATGAATCCACCTACCCGGTCTTCGCTGCAGCCGGGATTGCCGGCGTGCGTGTCGACATCAGAGGCTCCGGCGAATCCAGCGGCATCATTGATGGCGAATATACCGAGCTCGAGCTTGCCAATGCCTGCGAGCTGATCGCCTGGATCGCAGCGCAACCCTGGTCGAACGGCTCGGTCGGCATGATGGGTATTTCCTGGGGCGGCTTCAACTGTCTGCAGGTCGCAGCCTTGAAGCCCCCCGCGCTAAAGGCGGTGATTTCAATCGCTTCCACGGTCGACCGCTATAATGACGACATCCACTACAAGAACGGCTGCCACCTCTCCGCCCAGCTTTCCTGGGCGGCGACCATGCTTGCCTACCAATCGCGCTCCCCCGATCCGGCCATCGTCGGCGACGATTGGCGCGATATGTGGCGGCAGCGCCTGGAGCAGGAACCCTTCTTCATGGAAGAATGGCTGGAGCATCAGCGCCGTGACGATTTCTGGCGGCATGGGTCGATCTGCGAAGATTTCGCGGGCTTCGATATTCCCGCCATCGTCATCGCCGGCTGGGCGGATGGCTATCGCAACACGCCCTTGCTGGCCGTCGAGGGTCTCGGCGAGAAAGCGAAGGCGCTGATCGGTCCATGGATCCACAAGTATCCGCATTTCGCCTGGCCGAAGCCGCGGGTCGATTTCCACGGAGAAGCCATTGCCTGGTGGAACCATTGGTTGCGCGGCGAATCCAATGGCGCTGAGGCCATGCCATCCTTACGCGCCTATATTCTCGATGCCATAAAGCCCGCCAAGCGCCGCGATTTCGACCCCGGTTTCTGGATCGCCAAGCGTATTTGGCAGCAGCCGGACATGCAGTGCTTCTATGTCGAGCAGTTCGGTGCCTTGATGGAAGGCATGCCGATCCCACATGCGCCGGAACATCCTGTTTATCTGCGCTCGCCGCTCGATACGGGCACGGCATCGGGCGAATGGTTCACCTTGAAGCCGGATGCGGAACTGGCGATCGATCAGCGCCTCGATGACGCCGGATCGTTAACCTTCCAGACAGCGCCACTGGTCGAGGACCATGATTATCTCGGACGCCCGGCCGTCACATTGACGCTCAGATGCGACACCGAAACCGCCAATCTCTGCGCAAGGCTCGTCGATGTCCATCCAGACGGCACGGCAACGCGCGTCTCCTTTGGCGTGCTCAACCTCGCTCATCGCAATGGCAATGCCGCACCGGAGCCGCTGAACAAGGGGGAACTGACAACCATTACCATCACGCTCGATGCCTGCGGCTATCGTTTCCGCAAGGGGCACCGTATCCGCCTGTCGCTATCAACGGCCTATTGGCCGATGGTGCTGCCGCCGCCGGAAGATCCGGGGCTGACAATCGACATCGCCTCAATCGGTCTAGCCTTACCCAAGCTCGGCGCGCATGAGATCATCGACATCAAGCAGCCTGACAATCCCGATCCCCTACCGAAATATATCGAACACGCACCCGCCTCCACAAAACGGCAGGTGGTGCGCGATCTATCGGCCGGCCTCACGCGCTATGAAATCCATGAGGATACCGGCCTTTTCGAGCATCCCGGCACCGGTCTTTCCACCCGGCAGCTGCGCGAGGAAATCTGGTCAATCGCGCCGAACGATCCGCTATCGATGACGGGCACCTCGACCTGGACTTGCGACATGCAGCGTCCTGGTTGGTCAGTGACGACGGTTGCGACAGCATCGATCCGTTGCACGGCAACGCATTGGATCATCGCCGCCTCAGTCGTTGCCCATGAAGGCGGGATAAAGATCTTTGAGAAGGATTTTGGCGAGACGGCAATCGCCCGTGACCTGATGTAGCCGTCAGCGG
Source organism: Rhizobium viscosum (assembly GCF_014873945.1). Classification (NCBI taxonomy): domain Bacteria; kingdom Pseudomonadati; phylum Pseudomonadota; class Alphaproteobacteria; order Hyphomicrobiales; family Rhizobiaceae; genus Rhizobium; species Rhizobium viscosum. The sequence goes on from NZ_JADBEC010000002.1 coordinate 620,249, forward strand.
TGCGCGAAGAGCCGCACCGCCTCGCATACCGCCTTAAAGCCTGCCCGCGCACCCTCGCTTATGTGGCGGGCGCGTAGCCACGCATGCACCATCTGCGGTTCCTCCCGGAACCAGACTTCCACGCCAGCCTCCGCAAGCCGGGCCGCGTAGGCTCGTCCGTCGTCTCGCAGGGGATCGAATCGCGCGACCGTGATGAAGGCGGAAGCAAGCCGTTCGACCGATACCGCGTGAAGCGGCGCGGCGACCGGATGGCGCGGCGGTGCCTGCAGAACGCTGCGATAATAAGCGACATCAGCCGTGGTCAGCCCCGGCGCATTTGCCATTTCAACATAGGAACCCTTCTGCAGGTCACCACCCAGCGCCGGATAGACGAGAACCTGACCGGCGATACCAGGCAGGGCCTCCTCCAGCGCCCTGATGGCGAGCCCCGCCGCCAGGTTGGCACCGGCACTATCGCCGATGATGACGACCTTGCTGCCGGCGGACGACAGCAGATGCTTCAAGACGAGGAAGCAATCCTCGCTCTGCGCCGGCCAGCGGTACTCAGGCGCCAGCCGGTAATCGACGGAAACGAGTTCGGCGCCGGCAAAATCGGCGATTTCAGCACAGATCGAGTGATGGCTTTCGAGTGAGCCGACAACAAATCCGCCACCGTGAAGATAGAGGAGAACGGTTGATGTCGTGATCATCCGTGGCCGATACCGGCGGATTGGTATGCGCAGCACCATGCCATCCGCATAGACCATTCCCTGCGGCAGGGCGTGGTCAAACCGCGCGCAGAGTGCGTCATACCATTGACGCTGCTGCTCGATCGATGCGCCGACCGCATCCGGCGGGTAAAAACCTTCGCAGACATCAAGGAATTCCAGAATGCTCTCTTCGGTGGGCATCGGTCGGTCGATCGACATGAAGATCCTTCCGCGTGCTCGCAAGATGCTGTCAGGCGACAGCCAGCTAGCCGAGACTGCATCATGCACGCGCTCCGCCGCCACGCCTGTCTTGCTGCGACCCCTGGTGTCGCCGGCAAATCCGCCGCTCGAAAAGAGGCACACGCGAGCGCCCGGAACAACGGATGTCGGCAAGGCGATAGTGTGCAATCATCAAGTTGGCTATCGTGAAGGGACAACTGCGACCCACGCCGCCGAGAGGATCACTCATGCGACGATCAGTGCCGCTTCTGAAGAGGGTAATGGACCTGATCGGCGCTCGCCGAGCCAGACCAGCACCCGCCGGCGACAGCCGGTTCTCTCAGACGACATGATGGTAGACCCCTTCCCCCGAAAAGCCCCCGAACTTGAGCAGCGTCGATATATCATGGCCCGTCCCAATATTCTCATCATCATGGTCGACCAACTGAACGGCACGCTGTTTCCGGACGGGCCGGCCGATTTCCTGCATGCGCCGCATCTCAGGGCACTCGCTGCCCGCTCGGTCCGTTTTGCCAATAGTTATACAGCAAGCCCCCTCTGCGCACCGGCGCGCGCCTCCTTCATGTCGGGCCAGTTGCCGAGCCGAACGCGGGTCTACGACAATGCGGCCGAATTTGCCTCCGACATTCCGACCTATGCGCACCATCTCCGGGCCGCCGGCTATCACACTAGCCTGTCGGGCAAGATGCATTTCGTCGGGCCCGACCAGTTGCATGGCTTCGAGGAGCGCCTGACGACGGATATCTATCCGGCAGATTTCGGCTGGACCCCCGATTACCGCAAGCCTGGCGAGCGGATCGACTGGTGGTATCATAATCTTGGGTCCGTGACCGGCGCGGGCATCGCGGAAATCACCAACCAGCTCGAGTACGACGACGAGGTTGCCTACAATGCCACTCGAAAGCTCTACGACCTGTCGCGCCGTCAAGACGAGCGTCCCTGGTGCCTGACCGTCAGTTTCACCCATCCGCACGATCCCTATGTCACCAGGCGGAAATTCTGGGATCTCTACGAGGACTGCCCCGCACTTGACCCGACGGTCCCGCCGCTCCCCTTCGACGAGATGGACCCGCATTCGAAGCGCCTGCTTGAGGCCTGCGACTACAGGGCCTTCGATATCACTGCCGAACAGGTCCGCAGGGCGAGGCGCGGCTACTTTGCCAATATCTCCTATGTCGACGAGAAGGTCGGAGAGATCCTCGACGTGCTGGAGCGCACACGGATGCGGGAAGACACGGTCATCCTGTTCGTCTCCGACCATGGCGACATGCTGGGTGAGCGCGGCCTGTGGTTCAAGATGTGCTTCTTCGACGGTTCTGCACGCGTGCCGCTGATGATATCGGCACCGGGCTGGCAGCCCGCCCTGGTCGATCAGCCGGTATCCACTCTCGATGTCACGCCGACGCTTGCCGGTCTCGCCGGTCTCGATATTTCGGCGATCGCCAATTGGACGGATGGCGAAGACCTGGCACAACTGGTGAACGGCACGAAAACCCGTAGTCCGGTTTTGATGGAATATGCGGCCGAAGGATCGATCGCGCCGCTGGTAGGCATTCGCGCCGGGCGCTTCAAGCTGACTGTCTGCGAGAAGGATCCGCCGCTGCTGTTTGACCTTCAGGCCGATCCCCGCGAGCTCGTCAATCTGGCCGGCGACCCGGCCCATGCAAATACGCTGGCCATGCTTCTCGATCAGGCGAAGCTTCGCTGGGATCTCGCAGCCTTCGACGCGGCAGTTCGAGAAAGCCAGGCTCGGCGCTGGGTCGTCTATCCGGCGTTGCGCGAGGGAGCCTACTATCCCTGGGATTATCAACCTCTGCAGAAAGCTGCCGAGCGATACATGCGCAATCATATGGATCTGAACGTGCTGGAGGAAAACCAGCGGTTTCCACGGGGCGAATGACGCTCACGCCCACCATTGGGCGCTACATGCACCCATCGGCCCGACCACCCGCGCACCGCACCTTCCTCAAGTGCAGCCATCTTCGTGACAGGCCATCTATCAATGTAGCGTTTCGATCCGAAGCCTTGCTCAAACCTCGGTTTCCAGGATTTCGATCGTCGATAGCAGCAGCATGCGTGCCCCCGAGACTACATGACGTGGTGCGGTATATTCGGCTTCGTTATGGCTGAGGCCATCGCGGCAAGGCACGAAGATCATTGCCGCGGGCGCGACCCGGTTGACGAACAATGCATCGTGGAAGGCACCTGACAACATTCTCGTGGTCGCCAGTCCGCCTTTCACCGCGGCCCTGCCCAATACCTCGAGCACCTTTTGAGGAAAGTTGGCCGGCGGCATATCGAAGGTCTGCCTGAGCGCAACCTGGCAACGTTCTGCCCCGGCACGGTCGCTAAAGACCTGCTCGACGGCCGCACTCAGACGTTCGATCTCTGACGAATCCGGGTGACGGATGTCGATGGTGCATAGTGCCGTCTGCGGGATGGCGTTGATGGCGCCCGGCTCTACGGCGATACGTCCGACGGTGAATCGGGCACGCTCGTCCTGAGGCATAATACTGGCGTAAAGTCCGTTGAGGGTCGCGATCATCGCGCGAAGCGGATCTCGACGATAGTTGAGCGCAGTGGTCCCCGCATGGGCGGTCTGGCCCGACACCGTCACTTCCAGCCACCGCGTTCCCTGAATTCCGGTGACGATTCCAATAGGGATATCCTCTTTCTCCAGGGAAGGTCCCTGCTCTATGTGCAGTTCGAGATATGCATAAGCAGGAAAGCCGAGATCACGCATCGCGGCCTGCGGAAGACTGGCAATGGTTGCCTTCAGCTCGTCGCCAAACCGCGCGCCGTCGGTTGCGGCCATGTCGGACCAGGCAAGCGGAATTTCGCCTGCCGAGAACGCTGATGATCCCATGCAGCCCGGTGCGAAGCGGCATCCCTCCTCGTTGGTCCAGGCAACCACTTCGACCGGTCTTTGGGTTTCAACGCCGGCGTCCTCAAGACTTTCAAGGACCTCGAAGGCCGACAGCGTCCCGAGCGCACCGTCAAAGCGGCCTCCGGATGGCTGGCTGTCGAGATGGCTGCCGATCAGGAGCGGCGGCGCCTTCTCGTCCTTGCCTCGGCGGCGGATGAAGAGATTGGCGGCGGGATCCTGGAAGACGCCGAAACCGCGCGCCTCTGCCAACTCTGCCAGCAGCAACCGGGCTTTTCGGTCCAGCTCCGTCAAGGCCTGACGATTGACGCCGCCGCCCGCGGTCGCGCCGATCTCGGCGAACCGATCCAGGCGTTCCAGCAGGCGTTCTCCATTGATCTCGGGATTGCCGGTCATTGCGCAGGCTCTCAGGAATAGGCTGCTTCGTGGAAATCGATCTCAAGGCGTTGAGCATGGCCGAAAATGGCGCTCAATCGCTTACGTTCGGCAGGATCCATCGTCTCGCCGGCCTCGTCCAGCACCGCCTTCAACCAGCGCGCCTGCGCTTCGAACTCCGGTTCGGCATGAAGCCTGACCCATGCCTTGAGAAGCGGATCGCTGATATGGGTTTGGTCGGCCTCGGTCGACCAGGTCCAGTACATCCATTCGGCGGCAAACATGGCGGCAATCGTATCGAGAAAGCCGCCGTCACGGGCAATTGCCAACATTCCCTCGCGAAACGCAGCGACATCGGCCCTACCGGTATCATAGCGAGCGGGATCGATGGCGCGAGCGGCAAAGGTCTTCTCGAAATAGGCGATCTGCTGGTTTGCAAGTGCATCCAGGACGCCGATCAGCCAACGTTTCTCCTCGATGGTCCCGGCCTTTGCCGTGGCGTAGGAGAAGATCGCAATCGCCGTTTCAACGAAGGCACCCTCAAAGACAAGATATCGTTCGAAGGCCTCCTTCGGGAGGCGGTCAGCCTTGATATCATTGACGAAGCGGTGATGCACCATGGCTTCGAAGACGTCGCGGTTCTCGTCGAGCATTTGTTCGGAGAGAGATACCATGATCGTCACAACTCCAGACCGGGTTTTGCGGCTTCGACGAAGGCTGCGACGCGAGCCGGCTCCACAGGGTTCCACCAGACCCCACCCTCTTTCAGCGACGAGGCGACGATGACGCCGTTCGTACGCTTAAGGATCTCGACGATATTATCCTTGGTCACGCCCGAGCCGACGAGTAGCGGAAGATGGGTCGCAGCGCCGATTTCCTCGATCTCCTCCATTGTTGCGCTGTTGCCCGTTCGCTGGCCGGTGGCGATCACTGCATCGGCATCGAAGAACGCCAGATCACGCGTCAGTTCGTCGATCGTCCGGTCGGCGGTGATGGCGTGCGCCCCATGCTTGACATGGCTGTCGGCAAACACCTTGATATGTTCGGCACGCAGAGCCGAGCGATAGCGCATGGCCTCGGCTGCACGGCCTTCCATGAAGCCTTCATTGGCAACATAGGCGTTGGCCCATTGGTTGACACGGATGAAGCGCGCCCCACCGGCTGCCGCGATCGCGAAAGCGGGGATCGGCGCATTGGCAAGCACATTGATGCCGAGCGGTACCCCGACGGCACGAGAGATGCGGTCCGTCACAACCGACATGAAGGCTGCGGTCTCGTGGCCAATATCCTCCGGCTTGGCAAAGGGGATGTCGCCATGATTTTCGACGATCAATCCGTGGATGCCGCCTTTGACAAGCGCCTCCGCATCGCGCATGCAAGCGTCATAGATCACATCCATTGCCGCACTGCGGTAGCGTGGAGCACCCGGGAAAGGCGGGCAATGGATCATGCCAATCAGCGCCTTGTCAGTGCCAAATATTTCCCGTATGGCGCTTGTGGCCTTATCCGATATCTGCTGCATTTTTCTTTCCCTTCTGAAAGCCAGCCATGCGTGCCTATGTCATCGGTAACGTCGCCGTCGACGAAACCATTTCCGTAATGTCCATGCCCGAAGCCGGCGCCTCGATCCTCGGTCGGGAGGAAACCCGCGACCTCGGTGGCAAGGGCGCCAATCAGGCCGTCGTGATGAGCCGCACAGGCCTTCTCACGACGCTTGTCACGGCCGTCGGCGAAGATTTTCGCGCCCAGACGATCCGCGACCAGCTCGCTGGTGAAGCGCTGGACGCCCGATTGCTGGGCAGTCCTCACCGCTCCAGCGATTTCTCCATCATCTTCACGACGCCCGACGGCGAAAATGCCATCGTCACGACGACGGAATCGGCCGAAGCCTTGACCCTGTCCGAGGCGCTTGCCCCGCTCAAGGATGCAGCCGGCGGCGATCTCGTCGTGCTCCAGGGCAACCTCAGCGAGGACGTGACCCGCGGCATTCTGGCCGAAGCCAGACGCCGCGGCCTGACGACCGCCTTCAATCCCTCGCCGCTCAGGCCCTATTTCGCCGAGCTCTGGCCGCTCATCGACATCGCCTTCCTCAACAGGGGCGAGGCCGAAAGTCTGACCGGATCGTCCGGCGAGGCCGCGATTCAGCGCCTCGCCGAAGCCGGCGTGACGCAGACCGTGCTGACCCTCGGCGGCGATGGGGCAATCCTTGCCGGCGGAAGTCAGGTCCTGGCAACCGTTCCTGCCCGTGCCACGGAGGTCGTCGATACGACCGGCGCCGGCGACACCTTCATGGCGGTCGCCCTTGCCTCTGCTGCCCTCCGATCGACCAGGCTCGATGCGAAGGCGATCCATCACGCAACTGCAGCCGCGGCCATTACCGTCAGCCGCCGCGGGACGCGTTCGGCCTTCCCGACCCAAGCGGAACTCGCCGGCATTCTCGCCGGCGAATGAGGCTATTCTGCCTCCGTCAGCCAGCCGAGAATATTCTTCCAAAGACGTCCGTAACCCTCCCATTCGCAGAAGGCCGGCGAGAGCCAATGCGGACCGATATCCGAGGTCCAGGCCGCAGTTCGGCCTTTGCCGAAGCGGCCTGTGACCAGCAATGGATGGCCACCTTCTGCTTCCGGTAGCCGGGCAATGACTTCGACATCGGCACGCTCGCGTACCTCGACTTCGTTGACGCCGAGCAGCAATGGCCATTCTCCTGACAGACCGGCGACGGTCTCGTGACCGGGCTTGACGAGGACAGGCGTCGTTCCCTCCGGGATTTCCACCCGGTCGTCATAGGGCAGACACGTGACCGGCAGGACATCCTCGACCGGCGTGCGACGCCAGCGCGCCTTGCCGTCTATGCCCTGGAACGAGAAATAACCGCCGACCATCAGCAGGCCGCCACCCTTTTCAACCCAGGCCTTGAGCAGTTTCAGCCGGTTCGGGACGGTCTTGGAATGCAGCCAGACCGCCGGGGGAAGCAACAGGGAGTTGGCGCCGATATCGGAGAGAATGATCGCGTCAAAGGCGTCGAGCCCCGCCATGTCGAAGGGAAATTTTTCAACGGCTTCGTGGGCCGGCATGTAGGTGAGCTCGAATTCGCTGCCCTTGAGGGCTTCAACGAGCGGTTCGGCGCCGAGATGAAACGTGACGCTCCCGAACTGGTCGAAACCCTTATAATGCGTGGCGGAACTGACCCAGCTTTCGCCGACGAGAAGAACCTTCTTTGTCATGATGTTTCCATTTCTTTTTATGTGGCGGTCAGGCCCTGGCCTGAAAGACTGATTTCGGATTGGCGCGCATGAAGATATCGAGCGTTGCGTCATCGAGACCGTGACGCTTCAGGCGCGGCAGGAAATGGCGCAGGATATAGGCATAGCCATTGCCCCCGTAGTGCTTCAGCATCATTTTCAGGAAGACGTCGTGGGAGAGCAGGAGGCGATCCGTATGCCCCATCTCGACGAGCTTGACGAGCGCGCGAGCCGCCTCTTCGTCGCTCGGGCATTGCACCTGCTGATCGGCATAGAAGAAGTCCATGCCGATCATGTCATATTCGAGAAACGCGCCGCGGGCGGCAAGTTCGGACTGATAGGTAAGATCGTCATGTGACGGGTTCATGTGGCAGAGCACGGTGTGTCTCATATCCCCGCCTTCGGAATCGACGATATCGAGGACCTTGTGGCCCAGCCGGAACCAGCCGGGAAGATGGACCATCAGGGGCAGACCGGTGCGCACTTGCGCCTGGGCAGCACCGCGCAGCGATTTTTCCTCGGCGGCAGTGAAATCGGACGACACGCCGATCTCGCCGATCAGGCCGATCTTCACGTCGGTACCGTCCGCGCCGATGGTGGCTTCGGAGACGATCTCGTCCGCGATCTCGGAAGCAGACATGCCGGCAACCTTGGCCGGATGCGAGGAACCGAGATAGAAGCCGGCACCCATGACGATGTTCAGTCCCGTCGCCCTGGAAATCCGCCGTAGGGCAAGAGGATCGCGGCCGATGCCCTGACATGTGGGCTCGACAACCGTGCGACCGCCGAGACCGGCGAAGTCCTGCAGTTCAGTGACGGCAAGCTGCTCATCGTCGAGCGTGATGTTGTGCTTGTTGACGAAAGGATCCTGCCTGAGTTCACCGAGGATCTCCATGCAGACGAAACCTTCGGCAAGGTATTGCCGCTCGGACGTCTTCGGCGCGTGCCACCAGCAGCGGCAATCGTTGAGGATATGCTCGTGCATCAGCGTGACGCCGATCTCCGATACGGGAACCGGCCCGGAGACCGTCATCACCTTCCCGGATCGCACGTGACCCGGCGAAAGCTCGTCCGTTGCCATCAGCTTTTCCTCCTGCCCGCCAGACGGAAGTTTGCGGTGAAGATGCGGGTGTTCAGCCAGATAGCAACCAGAATGATGGCGCCGGTGACGATCTGGGTGAAGAAGGGCGAAATATGCATCAGGATAAGGCCGTTGCCGATGACGGCAATCGTCATCGTCCCAAGGACAGTGCCGATCATCGTGCCGCGCCCTCCCATCAGCGAGGTGCCGCCGAGCACGACCGCGGCGATGACCTGCAGTTCGAAGCCGACAGCGGCGTTCGACGAGCCGGAACCGAGGCGGGCGGCGATCAAAAGACCGGCGAGTGCAGAGGCCACACCTGATACGAGGTAGACCGAGGCGACGATCCATTTGGCCGGCATGCCGACGCGGCGCGCTGCTTCCATGTTGGATCCCACCGCCACGATCTGCCGTCCGTATTTGGTGACTGCCATGATGACATAGCCCACGATCGCGACCAGGATGGCGATTAGCGCCGGAACGGGAAAGCCGGCCAGTTCGCCGCGTCCCAGATAGAAGAAGCCGGGCTCGTTGTTGATTGGGATGGAATAGCCCTGAGTCAGATAGAGTGCCACGCCGCGCAGGATGGAAAGCCCGGCAAGGGTGACGATGAAGGCGGGAATATTCTGGTAGGCGATGAACCAGCCCTGCAGAAGGCCTACGATGCCGCCAAGAGCGAGCATGCCGAGGCAGACGACCGGCCAGGGTATGCCTGTGGCGAGCGCAATGGCAGCGACGGCGTTGATCAAGGCCAGCATCGAACCGACCGACAGATCGATGCCTCCGGTCACGATGACGAGCGTCATGGCGACCGCGACGGCGAGAATGGGCGCAGCCTGACGCACGATGTTCAGGATGTTGCCCGTCGTCATGAAGGTCGTGGTCGTCAGCGAAAAGAAGACGAGGCATGCCAGAAAGAAGAAGGCGATCGACAGGACCTGGGCGTTTTCGCTCAGGAAGTCGGCCATCGGCGAGCCCTTGGCTCTTTCGGTGTAGACGGTCAATGTCTTTCTCCCCCGACGATGAGCTTGACGAGGTCCTCGAGATTGGTTTTGGCGATATCGCGCTCGGCGACCTTGGTGCCCTCGTACATGACGGCAATGCGATCGCAGACCCGGAACAGGTCCTGAAGACGGTGGGTGATGAGGACGACAGATACACCCTTTGCCTTGACCCTGTTGATCAGAGCGAGCACGGCTTCGACTTCGGCGACCGCAAGGGCCGAGGTCGGCTCGTCCATGATCAGGACCTTGGGATTGAATGATGCCGCACGGGCGATTGCAATCGCCTGGCGCTGGCCACCCGACAGCTTCTCCACCTTGGCGGAGAGACGTGGGATTCGGATCTCGAGGGCGTCCAGCATCCTGCGCGCCTCGCTCATCATTTTCTGACGATCGAGAAAAGGACCCCTGGTGAGCTCACGTCCGAGGAACAGATTGCCGACAACATCGATATGATCGCACAGGCTCAGATCCTGGAAGACCATTTCGATGTTGCGATCGCGGGCATCCGCAGGCCCGGAAAAGTGAACCTCTTCGCCGTTGAGCGAAATCGTTCCCTCATCCGGCAGGTAGGTTCCGGAGATGATCTTGGTGAGTGTCGACTTGCCGGCAGCATTATCGCCGACGAGGCCGAGGCATTCGCCCGGAAAGAGATCGAGGTCGACGCCGCGCAGCGCCTGGTGCGAACCGAAGGTCTTGCGGATACCGCGCAGCGAGACGGCAGGCGTTCGTGCGGACGAGCCGGAGGAATGCGGGGAGGCTTGCGCCTCCCCGGCTCCGGCATAAACAGGCCGGTTGTCACTCATCATTTGAAAACGGCCCGGTACGGCTCGACATTATCCTTCGTCACGATCGTGATCGGAATGGAGATGCTCTTTTCGACGCTCTGACCTGCGCTCAGCTTGGCGAGAGCCTCGACTGCCGCCTTGCCCTCACCGGCCGGATCCTGCTGGACGACAGCAACGACATAGCCGTCGTCAAGACCGGAGATTGCCTGTGCAGTCAGATCCCAACCGAAGACCTTGATGCTGTCTTGCTTGCCCTGGCTCTGAACAGCGGCGATCGCGCCCAACAGAGCCGGCTCGCCGGTTGCGTAGATCGCCGTCATGTCCGGATTGCCGGTGATCAGGTTCTCGGCAGCGGCAAGTGCGTTGTCCTGGATATTCTGGCCATCAACGACCCCTGACGTCTCGATGCCATCGCTCTTGATGGCGTCCTCGAAGCCCTTCTGGCGAATATTCTGAATGTAGGAGTTCAACGCACCGACAATGCCGACCTTGGCCTTGCCGCCCATGTTCTTCTTCACGTAATCCAGGAAATAGGCGCCCATGTCGGCGCCGGCCTTGCCGTTGTCGACGCCGATCTGCGACTTCTGAGGGCCGTCCGGCAGAACCGCATCGATGGCAACGACCGGGATGCCGGCATCCGAAGCCTGCTTGACGGCCGGCATGATGCCATTGACGTCGATCGCAACGACGATCAGGCCATCGACCTTCTGCTGGATGTAGTTTTCGATGGCGCTATTCTGAGCGGACGCTTCATTGTTGGCGTTGAAGATGACCAGCTTGTCGCCGGCAGCATCCGCCGCCTTCTGAGCACCTTCATTGATCTGGTTGAAGAAAAGCGCCTGCTGATTGATCTGCACAAGCGCATAGGTCTTTCCGGCCGCCTGAGCAAGAGACGCTCCGAGCGTGGCGCTGGCGAGCGCGGTAAAGGCAAGAGCGGCGGTAAACGCCCGACGTCTGATCTGTTTCATGTTCTCATCCTCTGGTTTTGTTCTCGTTGCTTATTATGGGTCGACGGCGGCGCAACGGAGTTCCGCACGACGATTTCGACTGGCACGAGTTCCTCGGTGGCGAGCGATTTGCTCTCCTGCCAGTTTGTTTCGAGAAGAAGGGATAGGGCACGCCGGCCGATGGCGCGCACCGGCTGTCGGATCGCGGTTACTGGCGGCGCAAAGAGATGTAGCGGACTGACATCGTCGAAGCCGATGATCGACAGGTCCTCGGGGATCGATATTCCTTTCTCCCTCAGGACTTCGATCATGCCGATGGCGATTTCGTCGGAGCTCGCGAAGACTGCCGTCGCCGGCATGCCCTCATCCAGGAAGCGGCGCGCCATGTCCCGCCCGCAGGCGATCGTATATTCGCCGTTGTAGCGCCTGATCGAGGCATCGTCGCCGAAACGCTCCTGCAGGCCCTTGCGCAATCCGTTGAAACGGCGCTGCGTGCTGATCATCGCATCGGGGCCACCAACATAGAGCACGTTGCGATGACCAAACTCCGCCAGATGGCGTCCCGCAAGATGGCCGCCCTGGAAGTTGTCACAGAAAAGCTTCGGGACACTGGCAAGCGGAACGTCTTCATCGACGACGATGACCTTGCCTGTTCGATTGATGAGAGCCGCAAGATCGCCGTTGTCGGGATGGTTGGTAACGAAAACCAGGCCATCAACGTGATTATGCTCGAGCAGCCGGAGATAGGCGACTTCACGGCCGGTCCGGTTGAGGGTGGCATAGAGTGAAACGGCAAGCCCCCGGTCGTTTGCCTCCTCTTCGACCGCCGCCACCATAGTCGCGAAGAATGGGTTGGCGATATCGGGCACGACCAGTCCGATCGTGTCGGAACGACCGCGGCTCAGCCGTCGCGCGTGAGGGTTCGGCTGGTATTTGAGGGAAGTGATAGCATTTTCGATCCGCTGCTTGGTGAGCGCGGGCAAATCCAGCGAACCGTTCAGCATGCGCGAGACGGTCGTCACCGACACGCCGGCAGCTTTCGCGACATCTTTCAAGCCTGGAGTCCGTCCATGCGCCATCAGTTTTGTAAACCGCTTTAGTAAAACGCTTTACTTACACTCCATGACAAGGGATTGCCTGTCAAGAGCCGTTATCAGCTGCTGACGATTCGTTTTTTGAAAGACTGATGACGCTGCTCGTGGAAATGCGCGCTGCGGTTTCGACCGCGCGCTGTGTCAGGCACGCGTTCGATCTGAAGCCCTGCGAACTACGAGGGAACTGCCGGCCCACCCGCGAGTTGTTGTACGGGAACATTCGCCCCGCTTCTACCGCTAGCGAAGATCGAAAATTCATTTGGCCGACGTCATCTGGCGTTGGTCCGCCGTCTCAAATCTGGAGGAACAGAAAATGGTCAATTACCCGACCCCACCCTTCGATACGCCACGCCAACCCATGCCGGGCACGACCGAGGCGATGTCGCCGGTACCAGACCACGGCGAGCAGACCTATCGAGGATCTGGCCGACTGACCGGCAGGAAAGCGATCATTACTGGCGGCGACAGCGGTATCGGACGAGCCGTTGCGATTGCCTATGCCCGTGAGGGCGCGGATGTTCTCATCGCCTATCTCGACGAGGACGAAGATGCACGCGAAACAAAAAAGTGGATCGAAGAGGCAGGGCGAAAGGCCATCCTCGTGGCGGGGGATCTGCAGGATCCTGAGCATTGCCGCCACATCATCGAAACCGCCCGCAGCGAATTTGGCGGCATCGACATCCTCGTCAACAACGCCGCGCATCAGGCAAGCTTCAAGGATATCGGCGAGATCAGCGATGAGGAGTGGGAGCTGACCTTCAAGGTCAATATCCATGCGATGTTCTACCTGACCAAGGCGGCGGTCCCGCATATGAAAGCGGGCAGCGCTATCATCAATACCGCCTCGATCAATGCCGACAGTCCTAGCCCGCATTTGCTCGCCTATGCGACGACCAAGGGCGCCATCCAGAACTTCACGGCGGGTCTGGCCCAAATGCTGGCAGAAAAGGGCATCCGCGCCAATGCGGTCGCGCCGGGCCCGATCTGGACACCGCTCATTCCATCCACGATGCCGGACGAGGCCGTCAGGAATTTCGGCAAGCAGGTCCCGATGCAGCGCCCTGGTCAGCCCGCCGAGCTTGCGACCACCTATGTGATGCTGGCTGATCCGCTGTCGAGCTATGTTTCGGGAGCAACGATTGCAGTGACAGGTGGCAAACCGATCCTGTGAGCTGGTGGTCCCGGCCGGCTGGCTGAACCGGACACCGGCGTAGGTTTGCCGCAGCTACGCGAGGAAATGAGTCTCATACAGGTGTCGAGGCTGATCAGCCCTTTGTCGGAATTTCCAGACGCACGACGTTTGCCGAAAAGGCCACCGAGGTTTTCGCCTTATCGAGGCAGGCGGCCAGATCCTCGACCTTGAAGGGCTTCGGGACGACCGGACGTCCAACCTCCTTACCGGCTTCCAGCCTGTCGCTATAGCCGGTCATCAGCACGACGGGCAGAGACGCGTTTCTGCGGCGGATCTCCTCGGCGAGCTCGATGCCCGACATGCCCGGCATCATGATGTCGCTGACGATCGCCTCGATTTCAGGATGACGGTCCAGGATCTCGATCGCCTCGGCTCCACCTGCGGCTACGAAGATCGTCGGCACGATGCCGTCGAGCGCCAGTCGCACGGATTCCAGCGATGCCGGTGTGTCGTCGACGATCATGATCGTACGGGGAAGGTTCGCCGAAGAGGCTGAATCCTCACGCACCGCCCGCGGCTCGCTTGATCGCGGCAGAAGCAAGGTAAAGGCGCTGCCGTGGCCGGCCAGACTTGCGACCTTGACTGCACCGCCGCTGCCGGTAGCGAAACTGTGGACCTGCGTCAGGCCAAGGCCTGAGCCACCATCCTTCTTGGTGGAAAAGAACGGCTCGAACACCCGTGCGAGATTTTCCGGGGCAACCCCTGTCCCGGTGTCGGAAATCGTCAGCGCGACGAACGGTCCCTCCAGCCCGGAATCCTCGGTGGCGGCGTCGAGCACATTGCGGGCGGAAATGGTCACCTTTCCCCCTCCCGTCATGGCTTCGCGCGCATTCGTCAGAATGTTGATCAGGGCGATTTCAAGCCCCGCAGGATCGACGTGAACCGGCCAGGTATCTTCCGGCACCCTGATCTCCATCAGTATCGTGTCGTTAACGGCTTGGCGCAGCAGCGGAGACAGTTCGGCAAGCCTGACGTCCAACTCGACCTGGGAGGCGCCCTGGTTGGAGCGTCTTGAGAACGACAGCAGCCTTTGCGTGATCGCCTTTCCACGAGCCACACCATCGCTCATATGCGCTAGAAGCTGCGTCACGCGCTGTTCGTCGTTTCGTCGTCTCTTGATGCCCTCCACCCCCGACTGAAAAACCATCAGGAGATTGTTGAAGTCGTGGGCCGCCTGCCCCGTCAGCTTTCCAAGCGCATCCATCCGCTGCCAGTTGGCCATGCTCTCCCACTCCCGGTTTCTGGCGCGCAGCTCCCTGTAAAAGAGGAATACAGCCGAGCCGGACAGCAGGAGCGTGAAACAGCTCGCCGTCACAAGCAGTATGGTGGCCCTGCGCGCCAGTCGCTCATAGTCAGAGACCGGCAGACCAACCCTTACCCGCCAGGGCGTGTCAGCGAGCGCGACTTCGGCGACCCGAAGCTCCATCCCGTCCTTGAGGGTGGCCGCGCCAAAATCCTGGCCGGAAAAGGTTGCGAATTCGCTGGCCGGATTACCGGCAAGCGCGGGAGCGCCGGTCGATGCCACCAGACGGTCCCGTCCATCGACGATCCAGGCCGACCAGGATCCTGGAAGTCCATTGGCATAAAGCAGTTTGGTCACGATCGTCGGACGGATCACCACCGACAGGACGGCTTTCAAACGATCGTTCCTCTGGATCGGAGCGCGCAAAGCAAAGGCCGCCTGGCCTTTCGGCCCAATGGCGATGTTGCCGACCAGGGCGACACCCGTGCGAACCAGGGCGTCATGGCTTTCCATGTCCACAACGCGCGTATCGGCCGACGGATCGAGCGGCGGAAACGACAGAACCACTTCACCCTTCTCGTTCGAAATCCGGATCTGCTCCCATTCAGGCACCCGATCGCGCAGACGCCGCGCAGTCTCGGCAAAGGCTGCGCGCGGAATCGGAGGGTCGAGGCGGGGAGAATCGGCGACGATCGAGAGCAGCTGGATCTGGCTCTTGAGTTCACGTTGAAGAGTGGCGGCCAGCGTCGCTGCCCGGCCGCGAATGTCGTCGTCAAGCGCGGCTTGCTGCTCCTTGATGAAGAACCTTCCCATCAGCGCCGCCAGTATGATGACCGGAATGAGCGACGCCGTAATGAGAAGGAGCGCTGGCCGGGTTTTATTCAACGGACACTCCGGATGTGTTCTTCGAACCCTATCAAATAATCCAGAGCGGGAAACTTGCAATGCCAAGTTGGAATAAGACTGACCTTTCCCCGAGATAAGCGGCGACAGCGGAGACGGTATCTCGACTCGGCCTCCGAATGGGTGTCCTTCGACCCGTCGGGAGCTGACGCCGAAGCAGTCACTGTCTGACAACGGGCTGCTTCCCGGCCCAGGGGATTCGGAACGCCGGTGATGGTCCGCATCAAACGACGGCAGCTCTTGGGTTTCCGCGCCAGCACGAGGAATGCAGCCGCGGTAATATCGATCAGCCGGACGAGGTTGCTGAAGAAAACAAACCCTGCGGGGCACCGCTCAACAGAACACTTTGCCTGCGTGGATAGATTTTCCTCCCGCCACCAGCATTATCGTGCGGCGATAGACAACAGGGCGGTGAAGATGGTACCGCGTGCCCGCTCGGTGCTGTAGGTCCCATCCATCTGGCCGACGAAGGATTTGATCAACCTGCTTCCCATGCCGGTGTCCGTTGCAACCGGCTCATATCCGACGCCGTCGTCCGCCACTTCAAGCAGGACCTTGCCGTCGGGACGCTGTAGCAGCCTGATGCGGATATGTCCGTCGGTCCGACCGACAAAGGCGTATTTCATGCTGTTTGTCAGAAGCTCGTTCAGCAATAAGGCAAATGGCGTGGCCTTGTCCGCATCGATCCTGATGTCGTCGATCTCGAAGGTCAGCTTGATTTCGCGATCATGCAGCCCGACCAGCGTGCGAACCAGGTTGGGGACGAACTGCCGTGCAGTGACGCTGCTGAACTGATCGAAGCCGTACATCTGCTCGTGCACCGCCGACATGGCGACGATCCGCTCGTTCACCCTCTGAACGGTTTCAGGCCGCAGGCCCTGCAGCCGGATGAGCGCCATTACCGTCTGCAGATTATTTTTCACCCGGTGATGAATTTCCCGCATCAGCACCTGATTGGTTCGAAGCGCCTCGGCAAGTTCGGCGGTGTGGCGCGCGTCCGCATGCGCCAACCTCAGGATCTTCAACCCGCCGACCACGGCCGCACAAAGGGCCAGAAGAACGATCAGCGCAGCAATCGAGACATCGGTCCAGAAAGGTTGGAGGATTGCCGCGGTGTCGGCCGATGCAATAGCGACGAACGGCGTCCGCTCGACGATGCGGTATGCCACCAGCCTTTTCATCTGGTCGACGGGCGAGACAGACACATAAGAGCCCGATGTCGCCTTGCGCATATAGTCGGTAAACAGGACGTAATTGCCGAGATCGACGGCCACTTTCGGCTCGGGATACCTGGCGATCATCTTTCCGTCACGCCTCAAGAAGCTCACCGTCGAGCTTGGTCCGAGCGACGCAGCGTCCCAAATCGATCGCAACATCCCGACATCAAACGCCAGGATCGCCACGGCTTCGAACTTGTCGTTCCGTTCGATACGCGCAGCGGAGAGGAAGACGTGGCGATCCGTGTTGCGCATGACCGTCATCGCTGACGTGTAGTCCTCTGCGCCATTGGCCAGGCGGCGGAAAAAGCTCTGGTCGACGATGTCGGCGGGGCTGCTTTCCCGGTCGGTCGAATAGAGCAGTGTCCCGTCCGCAGCGACCACGTAGGCGGTTGCCGTGGTCGGCAATTCGGCCGTCGCGGCGTTGAACCTTCGAATGCGCTCCCCTTCTGATGATGCCTCCGCCGTTCCGAAGGCATCGTCCATGCGGTGAAGGGTCTGGCGCGCCAGGGAATTGATCCAGATCGCGTTAGCGGCAACGATCTTGGCAGTGGCCGTGACCTGGTCTTCTCCACGCCTGACGGCGGACAAGTAGCTCGAATGCAGCCAGAAGCCCAAGACAAGCGAGAGCGCAAGGAACATTGACACGATGGCGGCTATCGCAGCCCGGCCGACAATCGTGAAGCCTTTCGTGAGGCCCATCGAATCCCCATGAATTTA
Source organism: Rhizobium viscosum (assembly GCF_014873945.1). Taxonomy (NCBI): domain Bacteria; kingdom Pseudomonadati; phylum Pseudomonadota; class Alphaproteobacteria; order Hyphomicrobiales; family Rhizobiaceae; genus Rhizobium; species Rhizobium viscosum. The sequence goes on from NZ_JADBEC010000002.1 coordinate 637,865, forward strand.
ACAGGCGGCACTGTCGGATAGCAGGCTATCAGAGTCAAGGATAGGTTGCAGCTACCCGGCTCTTCTCATTTGCCGCTAGCCGATTTAAGGGGGCTAGCACACGCTTTGCGAGCTGCTGGCGAAAAATTCCAGCTGATGAAATCGAAGTTGCGAGACGCAGTCGAGACTTCCTACGATGGACTTGCAACTGCCTGCAACAACACGCGCCATCGATGGCCGCGATGATGCCGCAAGTCTATGAAAATCCGGCGCTCCCTCGGGATCGACGTAGCGAAGTCGTACCACCTCCAATGTGATGAGGATGACGTGGAGAACCAGGCTCTCAAACCTTGGACCGCCTTCTATTGGAGGAGCCGGGAAAGCTCGATCGTGGCGCAGCTGACATTGCTGCCTTTCGACGACAATTGTAGTATCCTCGAAATTAGGGTTGTCCTTGGGTGGGAGGCAGTTGATGGTCGCGCGAAGGGACATGACAAGCGACGAATGGAAGTGGCTTGTGCGGCTCTGCCAGCACGAAGCAGATAGCGTTCCACAGGCGATCGAAGCAAGGTTAGTCGAGCTCGGACTATCCGGACCGAATGGTCTTTCGAACGAAGCGCGGGACCTGGTTCGCCATGAATTGTTGAGTGAGCGGCGAAATCGGCTGCAGGGTCTTCATTAGGTATCGACCGGACATAAAGGAAGTTAGCGATCTCTCGTGCGAGATCCAATCCCGTCCGCAAGACAGGACCAGGCGATCTGTTCGTGAAAGGCCAGATCGGACTGGACGATACAGGCGCCTACATCGCCAGGTGTTAGCCGCAACTGCCCGATAGGAACTATCGCCTCAACCCTTCGTTACCTCCGCACAGAAGCGAGGTAACGTCATGAACAAAATCATAGGACTATCATCGGCGGCTATCTTTGGACTGATCTCCACCTGCGCCCTTGCGCAGGCACCAGCCGAACCATCGCCGCCTCCACCCCCACCACCAGAATCCAGCAGGCAAAATCCGCCGTCACCGCCGAGTTCTTCAAGCAAGAACGAGGAGCGCGCTGATGATGATTGGCGTTCGCAACCGAGACAGCGCGGCGCCCGGTTCCACATCGAGAACGGTCAGACCAGGATCGACCTCAGGTGCGCCGACGGCGACTCCACAAAGGACTGCACCGACGCTGTTCTGCAGGTGCTGGAGCATTTACAAGCATCCAACTCCGGCAACGACGATCGACGCGGCGATGACCGACGTGATCGCTGGGACCGTGACTAGCAGCGGGAAGCTGTCGCTCAGGTGAACAGCGTTTTCAGCCTCGGTTCACCGGGACAAGCGCTAAATCCCCCAACAATCGGAGAAACGAAGATGCGAAAACTTCTAGTCACACTAGCCCTCCTCGCAGCCGGAATAACAGCTGGAGCCGCAAACGCAGCGCCTATTGGCAGCGTCACGACACCGGCGGCCTCGAATGTCATAACAGTCGATTATGCATGTGGCCGCGGTTATCATCTGAGCCCACGTGGCTTTTGCCGGCCCAATCGGTGGGCACCGCCGCCGCGCTATTACGGTTGGGATCGCGGTTACGGCTGGGGTCGTCCGCACCGGGAATGGCGTGAATACAGGCGCTACGATCGTTGGGATCGCGATCGCGACTGGCGGTAATCAATCCTTTCGCCGGCCGGACCAAGCCGAGTTTGATGCGGCTGGTTCCCACAGGCGGCGCGCTTTTCCCTCTGCTGTCGAGCAGATGGACGAATGCGTGTCTGCGAGAAAGCCTGACGTTGTCGGCGATGAAGTTTTAATCCGCTCGTTCAGCAAGTTCGATGAGGATGCCATCAGGATCGCGCACGAATGCCACTTTGTGCAGTATCTCGCGATTGATGGCGAGGCGTGGCCGTTCCTTTAGCTCGACGCCAGCCTCCTCAAGCTTTGCGAAGGTCGCGTCGATGTCCTCAAAGAGGAAAGTCAGATGCCTGAGGCCAGAGGCGCCTTCCGGGACGTCGACGGCCCGCGCCGCGCCGTCGGCGGGCGCGAAGACTTCCAGCATAGCGCCGCCGGCATCAAGAAAAGCGATGTGAGAGCCATCGGATGCCGTCTTGCGCAAATGCAGGCGCAGGCCGAGAAGTGTGCAATAGAATTCGATGGCACGGTCCATATCGCTGACCGTCATGCCAACATGCTCGAACGATTTCAGCATTTTCATAGGCCCTTCTTTTCGTCGAGCTGCATGATGTCCGGGGAAAACCGACCGCGCTCGTATGCGTCCATCAGCTCGTTGCTTACGTTACGTATGTGGCGGGCCATGGCCTTATAGGCGGCGTCCGGGTTACGCAGGCGAAGAGCAGTCAGAACGGCGTGGTGGTCGCCGATCCACAGCGGGCGCACACTCGGTGCGTGAATATGTTCGTGGAGCTTGCGCCACATCACGGATTCGTCTCGCTGCGCCCAGAGGGCCTCGACAATCGAAACGATGATGGCGTTACCTGTCATGCGCGCGATGGTCATGTGGAAGTCGCGGTCGCCCTTTTCCTTGAGCAGCATGACATTTGTCTCCTGCTCCATCTGGGAAATGCATTCTTCCAGCACCAGGATATCGTAGTTCGTCGCACGTTCCGCAGCCATCGCGGCTGCGCTCGACTCGACTGCAAGCCGTGCCTCCAACAGTTCAAATGGACCCGGACCGATATCGGCGCTGATCTTCTCAAAATTGTTCGAGATGTTTCGCGTGGGCAGCACGACGATACCCGCCCTACCCTTGACCTCGACGATGCCGCGCATCTCGAGCGCAATAACTGCTTCACGCACAACGGGTCGGCTGACCTGGAGCTCTTCAGCCAACTCCCGCTCCGAGGGCATGCGCCAGTCCGGATTTGCGGTATTCGCCTCGATCATGCGGGCGATGCGCCGGGCAACGATCTGGTATAGACGCTGTTCACCCTGAATTCGGAAGCCTTGTGCCGCGAACTCCATTCACTCTCTCCTTGTCTGCGCCGCCCGCTCGAGCGACGCGACTTTGCAATGGCGTATATCAGGCATTCGCCGCCAAACGCCGCTCCTCTTCCGGCAGCCAGGACCGGTAGAGCGGATGGTCGGACGTGATCGGCATCGGCGTCGGCTGGCCGGTACGCTGCGAATAGTAGGCGGCGGTCACTAACTCCAACGAATTGCGAGCATCCTGCAGAGTAACTGGCGGGTCCTTGTCGTCCATGAGTGCCTGGTGGAATAGCTCGAACTGGCGAGTATAGCCGTCTTCTTTCGGCTCGTAACCGGCAAGCACCTCATCCACCCGCTTCTGATGTTCTTCCGTTCCTGCCGTAAAGGTCCAGGGGTCACGGCCCATGGTGTAAGGCTCCAGAATGCTTTCGGCGACCAGATCGTGGAAGCAGAAACGCAGTCTGGAGATTTCCTTGCGCGAACCGAGCGTCATCGACAGCGTCGCAAGCGATCCGTTCTGCATCTTAACGGCAAGCGCCATCGTATCCTCGACCTCGATCTTGTTGACCAGGGTCTCGCCGTAGGAGAACACTTCGGCGCAGGCGCCGTGGACGTAGTTCAGCATGTCATGCGCATGGATGGCATGTCCAAGCAGGCCGCCACCGAGTTCCGTCGCCCATTTGCCGCGCCAGGGAACTTCGTAATAGGCTGGGCCACGCCACCAATGCGTCTCGATCGTGGTCATGAACGGACGACCGGCCAGGCCGCGCTCGATCAGCAATTTCAGCTTCTGCAGGCCACTGCCGTAACGATACTGGAAGATCGGCATCAGTTTCTTGCCAGAACGAGCAACGATGCGGCTCATCTCATCAACATCGGCGATGGAGCCGAAGAGCGGCTTCTCGCAGATCACGTGCTTGCCCGATTCAATAGCCCGCTTGCAGAGGTCGAAATGCGAATCCGGCGGTGTCGATACGTCGATGATATCGAGATCGTTACGGGCGAAGAGCTCTTCGGCATTCTGCGTATATTGCGGAATGCCATGCTTCTCGCACAGCTCGCGGCCGCGATCGGCATCGAGAGAGCAAAGTACCGGAACCTCAAAAAGGTCCTTGTTCCAGTCGTAGCCGATCAGATGGCGGGCGGCGATACCCGCACCGATGACGCCGACACGCAATTTCTTCGTCATAATATGTTCCTTCCTTACCGACCGCCGAGCTTGACGGCCTTGGTCTGTGCTTCGAGCGAGAGGCGGCAGACCTCGTAGACATGGTCCTGCGTCATGGCGGTTTCGCTGCGGTCACGCACGTCGGCGGCGAAGGCATCGAAATAGTCGAGCTTCTCGCCGCTGCAGTCGATATGCGTCATCTCCCTGCCGTTGACGAGGAAGAGATGATCCTTGCCGGGACGGCCGGCGATATCGATATATTTGCGCAGCTCGATATAACCCTCGGTGCCGAGGATGGTCAGGCGTCCGTCGCCCCAGGTGGGCAGCGCTTCCGGCGTGAACCAGTCGACACGGACATAACCGCTTGCCTTGTCTGAGCGCAGCAGCACTTCGCCGAAATCCTGGAAATCAGGCTTTTCCGGCATGCCAAAATTACCAACAGAGCTTGCGACCACTTCGCCGGTCGTCGACCCGGTATAGAACAGGAACTGGTCGACCTGATGCGAGGCGATATCGACGATGATGCCGCCGAAGGCTTCCGGATCGAAGAACCAGTCCGGCCGTGTCGGCAGCTGCAGCCGGTGCGGCCCGGTGCCGAGCGTCTGGATGACCTTGCCGATCGCCCCCTCCTTGACCAGCTTACCCGCCTTGACGGCGGAGCGCACACAATGGCGCTCGGAAAAGCAGATGGAGAAGATCCTGCCGGTCTCGGCAACGGTACGCTTGACCTCTTCGAGCTGGGCGAAGGTCGTCACACCCGGCTTGTCGGTCATCACATCCTTGCCGGCCTTCATGGCGCGGATGGCAAGGCCGGCGCGGTCACGCGGGATCGCGGCAATGCAGATGACGTCGATCGAGGGATCGGCGAAGATCTTTTCACGGTCGATCTGCGGCGCATCCGGATAGGTCTTTTCGAAATTTTCGCGGATCGCCGGCACTGATGTCTGCGGGCAATAGCCGACGAATTCGGCGCCGGCTGCCAACAATCCCTTCACATGATCGAAAGTGTGCCCATGATCGATTCCGACGACGGCAAATCTTAGCATCGCACTCAAGCCCTCCTTGGCTTCGATGACGGCACTCCCAGCCGCTGAAACTGGTTAGACCAGATAACCAAAAATAAGGCCTGTCAAGACTCACTTTCCAAGAATCTTGTGCGACAAATTGTACAAACATCTGATTTTATAGGATAAAAAAATTTACTCAAAAAACCAGGTTGACAATCTGGTAAGACCAGACAAGGTTTTACGTGAGATCGCTGGATGGGCGGGAGGCCCGCGGCTTGATCTCCGGAGGAACAAGATATGACATTTACCCGCATTGGCTTGCGGGCAGCGTCGGCGCTGCTCGCGGTCACGGCGCTGACGGGTATTGCCCAGGCGCAGGAAATCACAGTTTATTGCGACGACATCGGCTTTGGCTGTGTTACGATGGCGCCGATTGCCAAACGTTTCGAGGCAGAAAATCCCGGCACGACCATCAAGCTCGAGACGGTAAGCTACCAGACGATCGTCGAAAGCTTGCCGGTGCAGCTTGAATCCGGCGAGGGTCCCGACGCGGCGATCATCACCGACCTCGGTGGCCTGAGCCGCTATTATCTCGACCTTACGCCTTATGTGAACGTCGCCTCGTTCGAAAAGGAATATGGGCAGGTCCTGCAATGGCTGCGCGGCGCCGATCCCAGCAGCAAGGCGATCAACGGAATGCCGACCTCGCTGACCGTCAACGGCGCTTATGTGAACCTTGCTCTCTTCGAGCAGGCAGGTGTGCCGGTTCCGAAGGAAGGGGCAACCTGGGCAGAATGGGCTGAGGCGACACGCAAGGTCTCCAAAGCTACCGGCACTGATTTTTCCATGGAGATGGACCGCTCCGGTCACCGCTTTGCGAGCCTTGCGATCAGCTACGGCGCAGAACTCGTCGATGACAAGGGCCAACCGGTGATCGACAAGGGCCTGAAGGATGCCATCGAGCAATTCGTCGCCTGGCACAAGGATGGCACGATGCCCATGGATCTGTGGGGCGCCGTCGGCGGCGCAACGCACCGCGAGCTCTTCTCGGACTTCCTGAACGCCAAAACCGTCTTTTATTTCGGCGGCTCCTGGACCCTGAGCCAGATGGACAAGGAAGTCGGCGATCTCTTCGACTGGGAAGTGGTGCCGGCGCCTTGCGGCCCCTCCTCCTGCACGGTCATGCCGGGCGGCGGCGCTCTCGTCGGCTTCAAACATACGAAGAACCCTGAGCTTGTCGGCAAGTTCATCGACTATGTCGCCCAGACGAAAAACAATGCCGAAATCATCGCTGCCTCAGTGGAGATCCCATCGAGCAAGTCGTTGATCGAGGGCGGCGTGACCTATCCCGGCGCTTCCGAGCGTACGCAACAATCGCTATCGACCTTCATCGCCCAGATTCCGAAGATGGCACCAGCTGCCTATCGGTTCCAGGGCTGGCGCTATCAACGTGCCATGATGAATGCGATGACGACGCGTATCAGCCAGGTTCTGAATGGCGAGCTCGATGTCGATACCGCGCTCGATCGGATCAAGCAGGACGTCGACCTCGCCATCAAGGCCGCCGGCAGCAAATAAGACCGAGCGGGAGGAGCAGGATATGGGCTTCAGAAGCCAGACAGCGGAAGTGGCAGGCGGCATTATCGTCCTGCCGGCGCGCATCATCGAGCCGGTCATGACGGGATTGCAAAAATTCTTGGGCATCAAGCGAATGCCCTGGGTCTTCCTGCTGCCCAACCTTCTGGCGGTGCTTCTGTTCTCACTCCTCCCGGTCGTCGTCAACGTTTTCTATTCATTTACCGGAAGCGACCGGCTGTATCCGTCTGAACGGCCCTTCGTCGGCACAAGCAATTATGCGACGCTCTTCGACTGCGGCAATTATTTCGATGCGTCGAGCTGTGCCAGCGACCTCTTCTGGCGTGCTGTCGGAAATAGCCTGATCTTTGTGCCGGTCCAGGTCATTTGCATGATCGGCGTCGCACTGCTTGCCGCTGTCTGCCTTAACCGCGAGATCAAGGGACGCGGCTTCTTTCGCGCGGTCTTCTTCTTCCCGGTCATGCTGTCGCCCGTTGTCGTCGCGCTGACCTGGCAGTGGATTCTGCAGCGCAATGGCGCACTGAACGGCATCCTGATGACGATCGGTCTCGAACCCGTCAACTGGCTGGTCTTTCCGAATACGGCGTTCTTCTGGTCCGTGTTCGTGACGGTCTGGGCGCATATGGGCTTCTACACGATCATCCTGCTTGCCGGACTGCAATCCATTCCGAAGGATGTCTACGAAGCCGCAAAGATGGATTCCGCCACCAACTGGCGTGCCTTCACCCGCATCACACTGCCATTGCTGAAACCCGTTCTGCTCGTCGTCTTCGTACTCTGCGTCATTCGGTCGGTTCAGACGTTCGACGAGCTCTATGTGCTCACCGGCGGCGGGCCTGGTTCGGCGACCATGCTGATCGTCCAGTATATATACGAGGTCGGCTTTGCCGTTCAGCCGCGCAATTTCGGTCTTGCCGCCGCCGCGTCGATCCTGCTCGGCATCGTTCTCCTTATCTTCACGGCTCTCCAGCTCCGCTTGTCGAGGAATTCGCAGAATGGCTGATGTCGCGCTCAACAAACACGAAACATCCGTGCGCGGTCTGCTGACGGCGCGGCGCGGGCGCAGGAGAATGGACTTCAGCGACGTGCTGACCTACGGCTTCCTTGTGCTCGGATTGCTGATCATGTTCACGCCGGTCGCCTGGCTGGTACTCTCCTCCTTCAAGACGCAGGCGAACCTGCAGGAATTCCCGCCGAGCATCCTGCCTTATTCCAGCGAGACAGCCATTGTCGAAGGTTTCGATCAGCCGCTGCCTCTCTACGATGTAACGTTGAAGGACGGCTCCAGGCATCGCCTGGCGCAAATCCGCCGCGTCGGTCGCAACGCGCAGATGATCGATCCAATCAATCCGCAGGCCGGCCGCGTGACCGTTTCCGTGAGCGACGCGGTGGCAGTGCGCAAGGTCAGGCTTGCAACCGAGAACTATACGGGACTTGTCGCCAATTCCGGCGGCGCGATCAGCGGCTACGTCTACAACAGCCTCTTCATTACCGTCGTGGCGACAGTCATCACCCTCGTCATGAATTCCATGGCCGCCTTCGCGCTCTCGAAGTACCGTTTCAAGGGCAGCAACATCGCGCTCGTCTCCATCCTGTCGACGATCATGATCCCGGCAACTGTCGTGCTGGTGCCGACCTATCTGATCGTCGCCGAGCTTGGCCTCGTCGGCAATCTCTGGGGCGTGATCCTGCCGACGGTCGCCACACCGACCGGCGTCTTCCTGCTGCGGCAATATATGCTGACCATTCCCGACGAGCTGATCGAAGCGGCACGCATGGACCATGCCAGCGAATGGCGCATCTTTTGGCGCATCATCCTGCCGCTTTCCTCGCCGGCGCTGGCGGTCGTGGCGATCTTTTCGATTCTGTCGCGCTGGAACGACTTCCTGCTGCCGCTGATCGTGCTCAACCGGCGCGAAGTCTACACGCTGCAGCTCGCGCTCAGCTCTTTCCAGAGCGAATACGAGGTCCGCTACGACCTGCTGCTGGCGATGACGACGCTGACGGCGCTGCCTCTGGCCTGCGCCTTCATCTTCCTGCAGCGCTACATCACCACAGGCATTGCATCCACAGGCATCAAGTGAGCTTCATCCATGGCCAATCTCGTGCTTGAAAACATCAATAAATCCTTCGGCGCCCTGGAGGTGATCCCCAAGATCAACCTCGACATCGAGGATGGCGAATTCGTCGTCTTCGTCGGACCGTCTGGCCGTGGAAAGTCGACCTTGCTCCGCATGATCGCCGGTCTGGAAGAGGCAAGCGCCGGCGACATCCTTATCGATGGCGAGAGCGTCATCGATACGCCCGCCGCGGACCGCGGGGTTGCCATGGTGTTCCAGTCCTATGCGCTCTATCCGCATATGACGGTACGCCAGAACCTTAGCTTCGGGCTGGAAAATATCGGCATGCCGAAGGATGAGATCGCCCGGCGGGTCGATGCGGCAGGCAAGATGCTGCAGATCGACACGCTGCTCGAACGCCGGCCGCGCCAACTCTCAGGCGGTCAGCGCCAGCGTGTCGCCATCGGCCGCGCCATTACCCGCGACCCGAAGATCTTCCTCTTCGACGAGCCGCTTTCCAATCTCGATGCCGAACTGCGCGTGCTGATGCGAGTCGAGATCACCAAGCTTCACGAGCGGCTCGGCAACACGATGATCTACGTTACCCATGACCAGGTCGAGGCCATGACGATGGCTGACAAGATCGTCGTTCTGCGCCGTGGTGTGATTGAGCAGGTCGGTGCGCCGCTCGATCTCTATAACCGGCCCCGCAATACTTTCGTGGCGGGCTTCATCGGCTCGCCCCGCATGAACCTCATCGAGGGCACGGCCCCAGCTTCGGATGGGAATGCCTTGACCTTTACCGGAGAGGGCCTGCCATCCCTTACCCTGCCCACAGGCGTCAAGCTGCCCGCCGGCGCGAAGGTGACGCTCGGCATACGTCCGGAGGATTTTTCGGTCGACGAACAGGGCAAGGGTTGGCCGGTAACGATCAGCGTTGCCGAACAACATGGTGCCAATAGCTACCTGCATTGCACGCTGCCAAATGGCGAGCCGCTCCTGCTACATCAGCAGGGCCAGAGCCGGGTCCAGCGCGGCGACACGCTGACGATCGTTCCCCGCCCCGATCATTGGCATCTCTTCGATGCGGATGGCCTGCGTATCGACACCTGACGGAAACGACGGCAGAGCCGGCAACAGCCACGAGGAACCCCATGAAGCATAGCTGGCGCTGGTTTGGCCCCAACGACTTGACCCGCATCGACGACATCGTCCAGACCGGGGCGACCGGCATCGTCTCGGCCTTGCATCATGTGCCGGACGGCGATCTCTGGACGCCGCAGGAAATTGCAAGGCGCCAGCAACAGATCGCCAACCGCAGTGATGGAACACCCTCGGGCCTGACATGGGACGTCGTCGAAAGCCTTCCTGTGTCGGAGGCGATCAAGAAACAGAAGGGCGAATGGCGCACCCATATCGCCAACTACAAGCAAAGCCTGGAAAACCTGGCCGCGGCCGGAATCTCGACCATCTGCTATAATTTCATGCCGGTAATCGACTGGACACGGACCGATCTGCGCTGGAAGGTTGGCCATGGCGGCACAACGATGCGTTATGACGCCGCCGATTTCGCGATCTTCGATATCTTCCTGCTGCAACGTCCTGGCGCGGATCGTGAATTCGCCGAGGAAATTGTCGAAGCGGCCGGAGAACGCTTCGCAACCATGGACAATGCGCGCAAGACATCGATCGCCGCCGCCGTCATGGCCGGCCTGCCCGGAGCCGCTGACAGTCTGTCACTCGATAAGGTGCGCCAGCATCTTGCCGAATATGGTGCGATCTCACCGGATCGACTGCGCGCCAATCTCATCGATTTCCTCTCAGAGGTCACGCCGGTCGCAAGCCGGCTCGGCCTGCGCCTCTGCTGCCATCCGGACGATCCGCCGTTTCCGCTGATGGGCCTGCCGCGGATCATGTCGACGGAGGACGACTATCGCCGCATCATCGAAGCCGTCGATGACCCGGCAAACGGCATCACGCTATGCTCAGGCGCTCTCGGCGCCCGCTCCGACAATGATCTGCCGGGCATGATGCAACGCCTCGGCCACCGCGTGCACTTCCTGCATCTGCGGAACGTCCTGCGCGAGAGCGACATTGCCGGCGGCTCCTTCCACGAGAGCGAGCACCTCGGCGGCAGCGTCGACATGGTCGCTCTGATCGGCGCGATCGTGAATGAGGAGGCCAGCCGGCGCGATCGGGGCCGAGCCGACCACCAGATCCCGATGCGGCCGGATCACGGTCAGGAGATTTTAGATGACATCGGTCGCGGCGGACAGCCTGGCTATCCCCTGATCGGGAGGATGAAAGGGCTTGCCGAATTGCGAGGTGTCGAAAGAGCGCTGACAGCCGCCTACCGCTCTTATGGCGCCTTGCCTTCGCTCTGATCTCTTCTCATGGAGCAACTATCACCATAAAGCCAGGGAGTTGATCGGACATGACTATTTGTCCGTTTCCCCCGATTGCTTCGTAGCTGCCCGCAGCACGCCCTTCTGCAAATCCGCCTCGTCGGCAAGAATGGCCGCTGCCTCGTTCAGCAACACGTCTTTTGCTTTCTTGCGTGCATTTTCAATGGCGATATCAGCACTCAGGCTGCGCTCGTTTGACTCCAGGCCATCATCTCCAGCAGGACCTTCGCCATCGCCTAACTCGGCTCGAGACTTCCGTCGATTTTCTCGAGCAGTCGCTTCTTTGCGGCGTTCGGCTTCATTGAGAGAGATAATCCCCTTCTCACGCTGCGCCTTCAGGTCGGAAATGTCTTTCAGGAGACCTTGGAAGTCCGGATCGCTTCCAACCCGCGCATCGTGGCGGCTTTGCAATGCCGGAAGCAACCCCGTGACCGTGTCGGCGGGCGTGTAGTTCGCGGGCTTGATCTGCGCCCACGGCAGGGCATTGTCATAACTGGTCTCGCCAAAGCTCGTCGGATCGGAAAGTCCAGGCAAGCTGATATCGGGCGTTACACCGCGCAGCTGCGTGGTACCGCCGTTGACCCGGAAAAACTGGGCAATCGTCACTTTCAGCTCCCCGAACTCGGGTTTGCTGTTGCGAACCATCTGATCAAGATCGACGACGGTCTGAACCGTGCCCTTCCCGAAACTGGGTTCCCCGATGATCACGCCTCGACCGTAGTCTTGGATTGCCGCAGCAAAAATCTCTGAAGCCGATGCAGATCCGCGATTGATCAGGACACCCATCGGGCCTGTCCAGACAGGCGCTGCAAAATCAGCGCTTCTGACCGCGACCTTGCCATCGCTACCGCGCTGCTGAACGACCGGGCCATTGCCGATGAACAGACCGGTCAAATCAATCGCCTCGTCCAATGAACCGCCGCCATTGTTGCGCACGTCAATGAGAACGCTGTCGACCTTTTCTTGCTTCAGTTCGTCGAGAAGCTTGGCGACATCGCGGCTTGCACTTTTGTAGTCCTTGTCTCCCTTGTGCCGGGCCTCAAAATCCTCGTAGAATGTCGGCAGAGTAATCACCCCGATTTTGCGTGTGACGTCGCCCACGTTCACGGACAATACGGCCTTCCTGGCAGCCTGCTTTTCGAGACTGATTTTATCGCGCACAAGGCTGACAACGCGATGTGCGCCATCTGCTCCGGCATCCGCCGGCAGGATGTCCAGGCGCACGACGGACCCTTTTTTCCCGCGTATCAATTGCACGACTTCATCTAGGCGCGTGCCTACCACTTCTTTTATTGCACCATCCTTGCCTTGACCAACGCCGGTAATGCGGTCTCCGACCGAGAGCTTGCCGGACAGCTGGGCCGGACCGCCAGGCACGAGTTCACGGATCGTCGTATAGTCGTCGCGCTCCTGCAGTACCGCACCGATACCGACCAGCGAAAGCTTCATCGCGATGTCGAAGTCGGCCGAAGCGGTCGCGCCGAAATAGTCTGTGTGCGGGTCGATCGACGTTGCATAGGCTTCCATGAACGACTGGAAAACGTCCTCGCTCTTATACTGGTAGGCGCGCTCGAGAGCGTTTGCGTAACGTTTGTCGAGCGTATCGCGAATAGCAGCGTCGGTTTTGCCGGCGAGTTTCAACGGCAGCCAGTCGCTTTTGACGCGCTTGCGCCAAAGCTCATTGCTCTCGGCTTCCGACTGCGGCCAGGGCTCTTTGTCGCGCAGCACGGAATAATTTTCCTGCACGCCGAAATCGAAGTCCTGCTTAAGCAAATTGCGCGCGTAGTTCATGCGGTCGACAATACGCTGTTCATATGCGTTGAAGATCGCAAACGGGATTTTCAAATCCCGCCGTTCGACGGCATCGTCGATCTCGCTGCGGTCAGACATGAACCTGTCGATGTCCGCCTGCAAGAAGAGCACGTGGTCCGGATCCAGTGATTTGATAAACCGATCCATGATCTTGGCCGACAAAGCGTCGTCGAGTGGAACGGGCCTGTAGCTGTATCGCGTGAGAAGTTGTGCACTCAACTGCGCGGCTTGCGCCTGTTGCTTCAGCGGCGCCAAAACAGGCGGCGATGCGACTTCAGCATAGGCGGACTGCGCGAGTGCAAGAAATGCACCAAGAAAAACGTATGGTATGCGCATTCAGCTTCGATCCAATTCTCAAGGCCTGTTGTCGATGTGCGATCTAGGCGGGTAATTATGGTTTTTTGGCAACCAAATGGTAAACGGCATCCTTTGCAAGGCCGCGAAAAACCATCCAGCAGGGTCCGTCGGGAGACAATGACGCCTATTCGGGGCTTCAACATAGCACCGCGCGAAACGCACGGGAAAGCGAGAATTCGCCTCACACGAGGTCGTGACGAGTGCCGCCGCGCGATCTTCAGCCTGGCGGTCCGCAGGGAAGCGTCAGTCCATTTCGTATTTGATATACTGAGCATTGGTGCTTTAGCGCGGCTTGTTGCAACGTTGCGGGGCTTTTATATGGATCAAAAGCGAAATCCGGTGACCGAAGGACCTCGTCAGCGGCCTTTCCGGTGAAAGGGTGGGCGGCAGGCAAGCCTGGGAGCGAAATGACGATCACGTTCGAAGTCTTCTCCGACCACTGGGCGCATCTTGGCGAGAGCCCGGTCTGGTCGGAGACTGAAAATTGCATCTGGTGGGTTGATACCGATGGCCGCAAGCTGCTGCGCACCGACCCGGCAACCGGCAAGACCTCGGCATGGGACGCACCCGAAGCAGTCGGCTGCATCGCGTTGCGGACGGATGGAACGTTGCTTGCAGGCCTTGCGACCGGCATTTTCCTCTTTGATCCGCGGACAGGCCTGTTCAAGCGCGTCTGCGCGCCGGAAAGCCGCCCGGATGTCCGCTTCAACGATGGTACGCTCGATCCCGCCGGCCGGCTCTGGGCCGGCACGATGCAGCGGCAGATGGCAGCGCCAGCCGGAGCGATCTTCTGTATCGAGCCCGATTTTAGCCACCGCCGGGTCTTCGAAGATTTCTGGACGCCGAATGGTCTGGCCTTCGATCCGATACGGCAGAGAATGTATTTTTCCGATTCCCATCCATCGGTACAAACCATCTGGGCCTGCGACTACGATCTCGCCACCGGCACGCCGTCCAACCGGCGGCTCTTTGCGACAACACATGCCTTTGCAGGACGGCCCGATGGCGCCTTTGTCGACGACGGCGGCGTCTACTGGATTGCCGGTGTCGGCGGCTCGCAGCTGCTGCGCTTTGCGCCAACGGGTGAGCCTCTTGAGCCGGTGGAGCTACCGGTAACCCATCCGACTAAGCTCGTGATGAACCGGACAATACCGCGCACCGTCTTCGTCACCACGCGACGCATGGCCGATCCGGATCAGAGCGACGCCTCCGGCCATCTCCTGCGCTGCGTGCTTTCTTGAGTCTGCTCTTAGCGCTGGACGAAATCGGGATATTGTTCGCGGATGAGATCGAGGATCGACAGCGTACCGGACAGGTGTTTGCGCATGGCCGCAACCGCCCTTTTCAAACGCGGCCTGCGCGCGACCAGCGAAGCGCCACGCGAGAGGTTCGCGGAATGGCGAAAGAAGAAAAATCGCTAAGTTTGGTGAGAGGGGCAGTTCTGCCCCTCCTTTCACTCCTTGACCGCCCCGGTCATCGACGAGACGTAATAGTCTACGAAGAACGAGTAGAGGATGACGACGGGCAGCGAGCCGAATAGAGCTCCCGCCATCAGCGCCCCCCATTCAAACACGTCGCCACGCACCAACTCCGTCAGCACGCCAACGGGGATCGTCTTGTTCTCCGACGACTGGATGAAGGTTAGAGCGTAGATGAACTCGTTCCACGACAGGGTGAAGGCGAAGATACCGGCCGAGATCAGGCCAGGCACTGCCAATGGCAGGATGATCTTCGTCAGGATCTGCCAGCGATTGGCGCCATCCACCAGTGCGCTTTCCTCCAGCTCGAACGGGATCGAGCGGAAGTAGCCCATCAGAAGCCAGGTGCAGAAGGGAATGAGGAAAGTCGGATAGGTGAAGATCAGTGCGAGCCGCGTGTCATAGATCCCGAGCTTGAAGACGATGAAAGCAAGCGGGATGAACAGGATCGATGGCGGCACGAGATAGGCAAGGAAGATGACGAGGCCGATGGAACGGGAGGCGGTGAAGCGCACGCGCTCTATCGCATAGGCACCCAAAACCGACGCCACAAGCGACAGGAAGGTCGAGCAGACTGCGACCAGGATCGTGTTCCACATCCAGCCCGGATAGGACGTTTCAAGGAACAGATATTTGATATGTGCAAGCGTCGGCCCGACCACCCAGAACGGGCTGTAATTAGTGTAGTCGGTCAGTTGCTCGTTGGGCTTCACCGCGGTGATCGCCATCCAATAGAAGGGAAAGAGCAGCACGAAGACAAAAACCGCCATTGGCAGGTAGAGCATCACAACCCGCCGCGGCAGACGGTTCAGATAGCTCATGCCTTCGGCATTGTCGGTCAGGACGGCATTTGCGGTGTTGGAATTGGTCGACATATCTTTCTCCCTAGTCCTGGCCACCCTGCTGCCATTTGCGGCGCTGCAGGCCGAAGAAACTGAACATGATCGCGCCGAGCAGGAACGGGATCATGGCGACGGCGATCGCGGCACCCTCGCCGAGCTGGCCGCCGGGAATACCGCGCTGAAAGGACAATGTTGCCATCAGATGCGTGGCGTTGACCGGCCCGCCCTTGGTCAGCACGTAGATGAGTTGGAAATCCGTGAAGGTGAAGAGCACTGAGAAGGTCATCACGACGGCGATGATCGGCGTCAGCATCGGAAGCGTCACATAGCGGAAACGCTGCCAACTGGTCGCCCCGTCTAGCGAGGCAGCCTCCTGTAGAGATGCCGGAATGGTCTGCAAGCCGGCAAGCAGCGAGATCGCCACGAAGGGAATACCACGCCAGACATTAGCGATAATGACGGAAATGCGCGCATTGGTGGGATCGCCAAGGAAGTTGATCGGCGCGTCAATCAGGCCAAGCTGCATTAGCGACCAGGAAATGATCGAGAACTGGGAATCATAGATCCACCAGAAGGCCAGGCCGGACAAAACGGTTGGTACGACCCAGGGCAGAAGCACGATCGCCCGGAAGAAGCTCTTGAACGGCAGATGCTGGTTCAGAAGCAGCGCCAGCCAGAGGCCAAGCACGAACTTCAATATCGAAGCGACGAACGTGTAGAGGACGGTGTTGAAGACCGACAGCCAGAAAACGTCGTCGTCCATCAGGTACTGGTAGTTCTCCAGCCCGATGAAGATGCCGTCGCGGCCGATGCGCGTATCGGTGAAGCCGAGCCAGACGCCGAGCCCCAGCGGATAGGTCAGGAAGCAGACCAGGAAGACCGCCGCCGGCAGCATGAACAGGAAGCCGAGCACGTTGTTGTTCTGCAGGAGCGAGGATGTCGGTCCGCGCGTATCTCCGGAATTCACCGTCGACATTGCTTATCTCCAGATTGCGATATGCCCTAGGGACTTGCGGCACGTCGTTTCCGGCATGCCGCAAGTCTTGGAAAAATGGGATCAAACGCGGTAGTAGCGGTTTGCCCGGCGCTCAGCCTCCTTCATCGCATCCTCTGGCGACCTCTGGCCGGTGACGGCCGCGGCATACATGTCGACCAACACATAGTCGGCCATGGTCGCGGCCGAGGCATAGCCGAGCGGGCCGGCATAGCCGTTCGGGCGCAGCTTTTCCGAGGCGCGTGCGTAAGGCGCATGGATCGGATCGGCAGTCCAGATCGGATTCTTGGCGAATTCCTTGAGCGGCTGGCAGCAATAGGCGCTGGAACCCTGGATCCAGGCATTCATCTGATCGGCTTCCATCATGAACTTGATGTAGGCCTTTGCGGCTTCCGGATATTTGCTGTGCTTGAACAGAAGCAATGAACTCGTCTGGCAAAGCTCGACGCTCTGGCCGACCGGGCCGACGGGGAAGTTCGTCGTGCGAATGTCCTTGGTGATTTCTGCGAGCTTGGGATCGTTCTTGGCGGTGTAATAGACCGACACACCATTGGCGATCAGCGAAACCTGGCCGGCAAGGAAGGCACGGTTGTTATTGACGTCCTGCCAGCTTTCCGTGCCCGGAATGAAGGTCGCATAGAGCTCCTTGGCATAGTTGATCGAAGCCAGCGTTTCCGGGCTGTTGATCGTCACCTTGCCGCCTTCGTCGACCATCTTGCCGCCGTGGCTCCAGAGCAGCCAATGAGCATAGTTGTTGCCGTCGCCGACAGCCTTGCCGTGGGGGAAGCCGGCGGGCGTGCCCTTAGCCTTCATCGCCTTGCAAAGCTCAAGGAAGCCTGCAGTATCCTTGGGGAATTCGCTGAAGCCAGCAGCCTTCACGTGACTGTCGCGATAGACCACGGCATTGCCGATCGCCGTCAGCGGCATGGCAATGAACGTATCGCCGCGCGAGGCGTAACCTTTGACCCCATCGTACCAGCCGCCATATTTGTTGCCGAGATAGTTGGCGAGCTCGGTCAGGTCGACCAGTTTGTCCGGATATTGGTGGGCATCGTCAAACCAGCACATGATGAGGTCGGGCCCGGAACCGACATTGGCCGCAACAGCAGCCTTCGGGCGAATGTCCTCCCAGCTCTCCTTGTCGATGCGGACCTCGACGCCGGTTGCCTCCGTGAATTTCTTGGTATTTGCAAGCCAGGCCTCCTCATCGCCTTTCACGAAGGGTGTCCAGCGCAGCAGGCGCAGGCTCGCGCCGCTTTCCGGCGTGTAGGTCGGCTCTGCCTGTGCGAAAGACGGCCTGATGCCGAGACCGGCGACGCCGGCCGCGGCAGCCGAAGCGGCAAGAAATTCACGTCTCTTGATCGTCATTATATTCCTCCTCCTGGAAAAAAGCGGGAGAGAATTCTCCGACATTCATCTCCCGCTTGATGAACGACGGTACCTGCATCCGGAAAATGGGATGCCGGCCATCTGGCGAATGAGCGGGAAGACTCCTCCTCTGTCGCGCTCCGCCTGAAAGCCTCAACTGGTTAATCTCTGGCCGCCTTCTGCATCGAAGAGATGAACATGTGAGGCGTCGATCGCCACATGCAGGCTTTCGCCCGGCCGCGCATTGACGCGTTCGCGGAAGACACAGTTGAGATCCGTGCCGCCAAGTTTCAAACTGAGATGTGTCTCGTAACCGGTCGGCTCTATGACGACGATTTCACCTGGCAGGCCGCCAGCATCGAGCAAGATATATTCAGGCCGAAGCCCATAGACGAGATCACGTCCTTTAGCGCTTTCCGGCGCATTGGCGACCGGCAGCGCCGTGCCGTCGGCTGTGATAAAACGCGCCGCATTCTCTGGATCGAGCCTGCCCCTGATCATGTTCATCGCAGGCGAGCCGATGAAGCCGCCGACGAAGAGATTGGCCGGCTTGTCGTAAAGTTCCAAAGGCGAGCCTACCTGTTCGACGATCCCGTCATGCATGACGACGATCTTGTCGGCCATGGTCATCGCTTCGATCTGGTCGTGGGTGACGTAGACGGTGGTGGTCTTCAGCCGTTGATGCAGTTCCTTGATCTCGGCGCGCATGGCAACACGCAGCTTTGCATCGAGATTGGAGAGCGGCTCATCGAAGAGGAAGACTTCCGGATTGCGCACGATGGCGCGACCCATGGCGACACGCTGGCGCTGGCCGCCGGAAAGCTGGCGCGGATAGCGGTCGAGCAGTGCATCGAGCCCGAGAATACCGGCGGCGTATTTCACACGCTTTTCGGCTTCGGCCTTCGGCGCCTTGTTGAGCATGAGCGAAAAGCCCATATTCTGCTGCACTGTCATATGCGGATAAAGCGCATAGTTCTGGAAGACCATTGCGATGTCGCGATCCTTGGGCGGCAAAGTGTTCACCACCCGCCCGCCGATCCGGATTTCGCCGGCGGAGATGTTTTCCAGCCCCGCCAGCATGCGCAGCAGTGTGGACTTGCCGCAGCCTGACGGGCCGACCAGGATCACGAACTCCCCGTCGGCAATATCGATGTTCACGCCTTTGATAACCGGAAACGCACCGAACGATTTGCGCACTTCCGCGAATTGAACACCTGCCATACTCCCTCCTCCCAGATATCGAGCATCACATGCTATGTATTCGTAATCCTATGCTTTTCGTCGGCGCAGGACGGTCGGTCACCCGCGCCCGACAAAGGGCATCTTGGTTGCCATCACGGTCATCGTCAGCACGTTGGCACTGAGCGGCAGGCCCGCCATATAGACGACCGCATCGGCGATATGGGTAGGATCGATGGTCGCCTCTACGGCAGTCGTGCCATTGGCCTGAAGAACGCCGGTGGCCATTCTTTTCGTCATGTCGCTTGCCGCATTGCCGATATCGATCTGGCCGCACGCGATATCGAATTCGCGCCCGTCAAGCGCGGTCGATTTCGTCAGGCCGGTGATTGCGTGTTTTGTCGCCGTGTAGGGCGAGGAATTAGGACGTGGTGTCGTTGCCGAAACCGAGCCGTTATTGATGATGCGGCCGCCACACGGCGTCTGGCCCTTCATCAGCCTGAACGCCTGCTGCGTGCAGAGGAAAGCGCCGGTCAGATTGGCCGAGACGACGGCGCTCCAGTCTTCGAAAGATACATCTTCCAGCGGTATCCCCGGCGCCGAGACACCGGCATTGTTGACCAGGAGATCGAGGCGGCGATACTGATTTTCGATCGCGTCGAACAATGCTCTGACTGAAACCGGATCGCCGACATCGGCAGGGATTGCGGTCACTTCTGCACCTGTCTCGCTGGCGAGTTCCGCGGCAGCTTTTTCGAGAATATCGGCACGCCGCCCCGAAATCACCACCCTGTAGCCGGCAGCACCCAGTCCTCTTGCGATTGCGCGGCCAACGCCCGTGCCGCCACCAGTCACAAGGGCAATCTTCGACTGCCCGCCGGAACCCCCGCTCATGCAATCCTCCCGCCGAGTTCGTCCTCGATATGCACCTGCAGGATCTCGTCGAAACTCGTCTCAGCCGTAAAGCCGAGTTCGGACGCTCGCTTCGCATCGAACTGCGTCGGCCAGCCGGCGACGATGCGTTCGATCACCGGATCGCGCTCGCGCTTGATCAGCGCAACGGCCTTGTCGCCCGCAATCCGACGCAACGCTTCGATCTCCTCCGAAACCAGGGCCGAGAGACCTGGCATGGTCAGGTTGCGCCGCAAACCCACCTTCGCCGTATCGATTTTTGCAGCATGAACGAAGAAACCGACAGCCGCCCTCGGGCTTGCGAACCAGTGGCGGACCCCATCACTGACCGGCAGTACCGCAGGCTTGCCGGCGAGCGGCTCACGCAGAATATTGGAGAAGAAGCCGGAAGCGGCCTTGTTCGGTGCGCCAGGGCGCACGCAGATCGTCGGCAGGCGAATGCCGATGCCATCGAAAATCCCGCGACGCGAGTAGTCGGCAAGCAGCAGCTCGGCAATTGCCTTCTGGGTACCGTAACTTGTCAGAGGCGTGGAGAAAAACTCATCCGGAATGACATCAGGGAAAGGCGTACCGAACACGGCGATGGAGGAAGCAAACACGACACGCGGCATATAGTCGGATTTCAGACCCTCATGGCGGATTGCATCGAACAATGCGCGCGTCCCGTCGAGATTGACGGCATAGCCTTTGTCGAAATCCGCCTCCGCCTCGCCGGAAACGATCGCCGCCAGATGAAAGATCAGATCCGGCCGGGCCTCGATCAGCTTGTCGGCGACGCCCGCCCGGGCAAGATCGAACGTCATCGCGTTTGACAGGGACCGAAGGACTTCCGGCACCGGCGGCTGAAATGCATCGACCAGCGTCAATCGACTGATCGTAGTGCCGAGCGCGTCAGGTTCGCGGGCAATTCTTTCGACCAGCTTGCGGCCGACCATGCCTGCCGCACCCAAAATCATCACATGCATGTCGGCTTACCTCCCAGCGCCGTCGGTCTCGGTCTTCGAGACGACCTCGTGTCAAATCGGAACCGCTCTCCCCGGTCGGATTCCGCGCGTCACACTAAGCGCAACGCCATCTATTCCTTCAAGTTTTCCAAAATTCGGACCGATACTCAGGAACGCTACCGGCCAGATAAAATCAAACAAAACTGCAACCTGCAGGTCAACTTACCTTGCATGATCTGCGAGTGGTAGCAATCGAACATAAGTCTCATGTCTCCTTTGCCCAGTGCCTGTCAGCGAATAACAGTCATGCCCGGCAGGACGACGCCGCTCTTTTCGGCAAGGACCTTTGCCACGGCGGCATCATCTTCCTTGCCGAGACCGGCTTCGGATGCCTGCCGGAAGAGCGAGAGCGCGGTCGAAGCGAGCGGAGTGGCAGCGCCTGCCCGGTCTGCCTCAGAGGCGACGATGCCGAGGTCCTTGACGAAGATGTCCACCGCCGAGCGCGGTGTATAGTCTCCCGAGACGATATGTTCGCCCCGGTTCTCGAACATCCAGGAGGAGCCTGCCGAAACCCGCAGGACTTCGTAAAGCGTCTTCAGGTCGATCCCGGTCTTGGCTGCAAAGGTCATCGCCTCGGCCGTCACGGCGATATGCACCCCGGCCAGCAGCTGGTTGATCATCTTCACTTGCGAACCGGGGCCGGGCCTGTCCCCCAGCCGGAAGACCTTGCTGGAGACCGCATCGAGCGCCGGTTGGGCGCGCGCAAAAGCCTCCGGCGAGCCAGAGCCCATAACGACCATCTCGCCGGAAAGTGCCTTGGCGTGGCCGCCGGAAACCGGAGCGTCGACGACAAGCATGCCTGCGGCTTCCAGCCGATCCGCAATCGCGACTGTGGCGCTCGGCGCCATGGTGGCGCAAAGCAGGAAGACGGTGCCGGCATGAGCTGCCTCCAGCGCGCCACCGGGTCCGAATAACACGTCCTCGGCCTGGCTGCTGTTGACGACGAACACAAACACCACATCAGCTTCCACTGTGGCTTCGGACGGTGCTTTGCAGGATTTGCCACCGGCATCCGAAAAGCGCTGCAGCACATCGGACCGGACGTCACAGCCGCTGACGGTGAAACCCGCCCTCAGAAGCGACAGGGCAGCGCCCCATCCCATCGAGCCGAGGCCGATAACCGCTGCTGTCCGCACGTCCTGCACAGCTCTTCCTCCCATGGATCGTCAGCCGCATGTACGGTGTTATCGATACCGGTATCGGTAACAAGCCCTACTTTCGTAACATATGTCAAGCGCTGGCAGTTCCACTTTTCGCGCAATCGGCTTATGACTTAGGGGTGTGCTGGTGTCGGCACTAATCGGGGGATCCCTTGGGGATACGCAAATCCACTCTTGAAGAGGTTGCCGCTGCCGCCGGCGTCAGCAAGATGACTGCATCCCGGGCTCTGCGTGGTGCACCTGATGTCTCTCCCGAAACCCGCCAGCGAGTGCTGAATGCAACAGAGCAACTAGGCTATGTCGGCAATCGGCTTGCGCTTTCATTGTCGTCGCGGAAAACCAATCTCGTCGCCGTCGTGGTGCCAAGCATGTCCAACATCGTCTTTCCGGAGGTGCTCGCGGGCATTTCGGCCGGGCTCGAGGGGTCCGGGATGCAGGCGGTGTTCGGCCTCTCGGACTATGACGCGGGCAAGGAACGTGATGTTATCAGAGACATGCTGTCCTGGCGGCCGAGCGCCATCATCGTCACCGGTCTCGACCAGCCCGAAGACACGGTGAAAATGCTGAGAAGCGCGGATATTCCCGTCATTCAGATCATGGACCTCGACGGTACGCCGATCGATTTCAATGTCGGGCTCTCGCACGGGAAAGCAGGCGAGGAGATGGCAAGGGCACTGATCGCCGCCGGACGAAGGCGTTTCGGCTACATCGGCAGCGCGCTGGAGCGAGACCTGCGTGCGGCAAAACGCAGGGCAGGCTTTGAGCGTGTCCTGCATGAAAACCGTCTTGCCTTCATCGGCCAAAGGCTCGGCGATACGCTTTCCTCCGTCGGTCTCGGCAAACATCTGACGCACGAGTTGCTGCGAGCCGAGCCGAATCTCGACTGCATCTATTATTCCAATGACGATATGGCGGTCGGAGGCGCATTCGCCAGCGTGGAGGCCTTCCGGAGCGACGACATTCTGATGGCAGGTTTCAACGGACTGGAACTTGCCGCCGCACTTCCCGTGAGGATCGCCACATCCAGATCCCCACGTCGTCTGATCGGTGAAGTTGCAGCACGCTTGGCCTGCGACCCCATAGCATCGAACGCTTCTTCGAGCAGCAAGATCACCGCTTTCGTTCCCGAGATTACGGGCGTCGTATAGCCCGCGTCTCCGCCCGAGATCCGACCACCAAACTGGAGGCGGTTACCGAGAAGACGCTCTTCATTCCAACGAATGCCGAGATTTAAATCGAAGAAATCGATCCATATCATCTCCTGCAACTTGCTGCATCAGCATTGTCGATATAAAGCCATGTATGATGCAGCCTGGAGAAATCATGGAACGCTCGTTTTTGACGATCGATGCCGGGGTCAACGACACCGTTATCAAAGCTCTCTCCGCGCCAGGACGCCTGCAACTCCTTAAACTGTTATGCTCAAAGGGCCCCATGAACGTCAACGACATGGCTCGGGCTCTGTCGCTGCCGCAGTCAACCGTCGCAACCGGAATTCAAATTCTGGAAGAGGTGGGATTGGTCGAATCTCGCCTGGCCAAAGGCCGGAAAGGCAACCAGAAGATCTGCTCCGCAGTTTACGATGAAATCCTCATCAGCTTTGAGGACAAGTCCGTCAACAAGGCAGACGACGTCATCGAAGTTGAAATGCCGGTTGGGCTTTATACGAGTTGTGACATCCACGCCCCTTGCGGTCTTTGCTCAAGCGACAGCGTCATCGGCCTGCTGGACGTTCCCGATTATTTCCTTGATCCACAGCGTATGCAGGCCGGTCTCGTGTGGTTCGGCCGCGGCTTTGTCGAATACAAATTCCCGAACAACGCCAAGGTCCTGAACAAGGACGTGCGCGCCATCGAGTTCTCGATGGAACTGTCTTCGGAGGTGCCGGGGACAAATCCCGACTGGCCGTCCGACATCACGCTTTGGGTCAATGGAATGCCGGTTGGCACCTGGACTTCCCCAGGCGACTACGGTGACAAACGCGGCGCCTATACGCCTGGCTGGTGGAAGCTTGAAGGCTCCCAATACGGCAAGCTGAAGACCTGGCGCATCTCCACTCGAGGCACATTCATCGACGGCGTCTCAACCTCCAATGTTACGGTTGGAGACCTCGCCCTCGAAAAGCATTCCTCGATCCGTCTGCGCGTCGGCATTGCCGAAAATGCCGGCCATACCGGCGGCGTGAATATATTTGGCCGCGGGTTTGGGAATTACGGCCGCGACATCGTTATGCGGCTCTACATTTAACAGACAATATCGGAAAATCTGATTTTAATTCTGCGATAATTTTTGCCCCGGAAGATTGAAGAAACGCTCTAAAATACTGCAAAATAACAACTATTTTTGATTGTCAAGCCGAGCATCGCTCACGCGCCGTTTGGTTGACTCCCTCCCATCGAGCTATCAAGATGACTGCATAAGAACGAAGAAATCGATATTTAAGGGAGGGTTCGTTGAAAGCGAACGTCATCGTTCATCGTGATTTTCAGGTCGCGAGCATTGATCCCAGACTTTATAGTTCGTTTCTCGAGCACCTCGGGAGAGCCGTTTACGGAGGTATCTACGAACCGGGGCATCCGACAGCAGACGAGGACGGTTTCCGGCGAGACGTCATTGATCTCGTACGGCAACTCGATACGCCCTACTGTCGTTACCCTGGCGGCAATTTCGTTTCCGCCTACGATTGGCAAGATGGCATCGGTCCTCGTTCGGAGCGTCCTGTCCGTCTCGACCTTGCCTGGCGCACCCGTGAAAGCAACCAGATCGGCGTCAATGAATTCGTCGACTGGTGCAAGAAGGCGAAGACCGAGCCGATGCTCGCCGTCAACCTGGGCTCACGCGGATTGGATTCGGCCCGCAATTTCCTCGAATATTGCAACCATCCCGGCGGCACCTACTGGTCGGACCTGCGTCGCAAGCATGGTTGGGAAGCGCCCCATAACGTGAAATTATGGTGCCTCGGCAACGAAATGGATGGCCCCTGGCAGGTAGGACACAAGTCTGCGCACGAATATGGTCGGCTTGCCGACGAAACGGCAAAGGCCATGCGCAATTTCGACAAGTCGCTGGAGCTCGTGGTCTGCGGCTCGTCACATTCCGATATGAAGACGTACCCGGACTGGGAAGCGGAGGTCCTCAACGAGTGCTATGACAGCGCCGACTATATTTCGCTGCATATGTATTTCGCAAACCGCGAGAAAAATACGCTCAATTACCTTGCCCGCACGACCAAGCTTGACCGTTACATCACCACGATCGGCGGCGTGATCGACTATATCAAGGCGAAGAAGCGGTCGAAGAAAACGATCGGCATTTCCTTTGACGAATGGAATGTCTGGTATCATTCCAACCAGCAGGACAAGGATATTCTCGCGAAGAATGAATGGCCCGATGCCCCACATCTTCTCGAGGACGTCTATAATTTCGAGGACGTGCTGCAGGTCGGCGGTATTCTCAATACCTTCATTCGCCGTTCGGATCGCGTGCGCATTGCCTGCATCGCCCAACTCGTCAACGTCATCGCCCCGATTATGACCGAGAATAACGGTCCGGCCTGGCGTCAGACGATCTATTACCCCTTCTATTTCGCGTCGAAATACGGCCGTGGATCGGCCTTGCAGCTCATCACCGACGCGCCGACCTATGATTGCGACGAAGCGGACGACGTCCCCTATCTCGACGCATCCGCAGTCCTTTCCGATGACGGCCAGACGCTGACCTTCTTTGTCGTCAACCGTCATCCGCAGAACGCGCTTGATCTCGACGCCCAGCTGGACGGCTTTGCCAATGCGCGCGTGCTGGAACAAGTGGAGATGACGCATCCGGACCTGCAGGCCGTCAACACGGCACGGCAGCCGGAGACGGTTGTCCCCGTCAAAGTCGAGAACGCAAAAATCGAGGACGGCAGATTGCGCGCGGCGCTGAAGCCCCAGTCCTACAGCGTTATCCGGCTGTCGGTCTGAGACCTTTCCGGCCGGCACTCTTGTGCAGGCCTGGAGAATATCCGCTCACTGCGAGGAGGCAGCCGAGCCGGAGGAATGGTTCGCAGAAGCATCGGACCTGACAAGTACAAGTCCCGATGCCGCTGCGAACCCCAAAATCGCGACGTCCCATGCGTCCATTGCGGCCGCGCTCTCGTCGCATTCAAAGGGAGGAGATAATGCAGCATTGGAAGAAGCTTGCATTCGGCGTCGCCTTGGCGACGCTCGGCCTGATGGCCGCGGCTAAGGCGGATGACTATAAATCCTTGCCTCGCAAGGACACTCTCATCGTCGAAAACCCGGAAGGCACCATCAAGAATCCCGGCTGGTTCAATATTTGGGTCAACGGCGGCGGCGGCGTTTCAACCGGCCTGCAGCAGTTGACCATGGACACGCTCTGGTACATCGATCCGGAAAAAGGCCTCGGCGGCTCGACCTGGGACAATTCCCTTGCCGCCGACAAACCGCAATACAATGCCGACTTCACCGAGATGACGGTGAAACTGCGCAAGGGGCTCTACTGGAGCGACGGCGTGGAATTCACCGCCGACGATCTCGTCTATACGGTCAAGACGCAGATGGACCATCCCGGCATGGTCTGGAGTGCTGCCTTTTCCGTGCAAGTGGCAAGCGTCGAAGCGACCGATCCCTATACGGTCGTCTTCAAGCTGAAGAAGCCGAATTCGCGCTTCCACGCCATTTTCACCGTGCGCTGGAACGGTGCCTGGATCATGCCCAAGCATGTCTTCGAGAAGGTGGCCGATCCGCTTCGCTATGATTTCGCCAATCCGGTCTCACTCGGCGCCTACAAGCTCAAGGCCTACGACCCTCAGGGCCAATGGTATACCTGGGAGAAGCGTGACGACTGGCAGCGAACATCGCTTGCGCGCTTCGGCGAGCCTGCCCCAAAATATGTGACCTATGTCGATCCCGGCCCGCCGGATAAACGCACCATCGCGCAACTCGAGCATAATCTCGATATCATTCACGACAACACGCCCGAGGGCATGTTCACCCTCAAGGAGAAGTCCAAGTCGGTCGAGACCTGGTTCCCGGGCTTTCCTTTCGCCCATCCGGATCCGACGCTTCCGGCGGTGATCTTCAACACCCAGGATCCCGCCTTTGCCAATCCCGATGTACGCTGGGCGCTTGCCCTTTTGATCGACATCAAGGCCGTAGACATGGCGAGCTACCGCGGCGCTGCCACGCTGTCAGCGCTCGGCGTACCGCCCACGGCGGCCACGATGACAGACTACCAGGCGCCGATGCAGGATTGGCTGAAGAATTTCGAGATTGATACCGGCAAACGGAAGATCAAACCCTATGATCCGACAATCGGACAACAGGTTGCCGATATCCTGCGCAAGCAGCCAAAGTTCAAGGACCAGATCCCCACCGACCCGGCAGCGATCAGCACCGCATTCGGCTACGGCTGGTGGAAACCGGATCCGCAGGCAGCAGCCGAACTTCTGGAAAAAGCCGGCTTCAAGAAAACCGGCGGCAAATGGATGACGCCGGATGGCCAACCGTTCAAGATCCGGATGACGGTTGAGGGCGACACGCGCTCCGTCTTCACCCGGGCAGGCACCCTGATCGCACAACAATGGGCTTCTTTCGGCATCGACGCCAAAGCCGTGCCTGCCGCGAAACTATGGCAGGTGGCACTGCAGCCCGGCGATTTCCAGGTGGCGATTGCCTGGAGCGTCGAGACCTGGGGCGGCGATCCCGACCTGTCGTTCTTCCTCGACAGCTGGCACTCGCAGTTCGTGGCAAAGAAGGGTGACAATCAGCCGCCGCGCAACTGGCAGCGTTGGAGCAACCCGGAGCTCGATAAGATTATCGAAAGCATCCGCGGCATCAGCGCCGACGATCCGAAGGGCATCGAACTCGGCAACGACTATCTGAAGCTGGTCGCTCGCGAAATGCCGACCATCCCGCTGATGTCCTACAACGTCTTCACCTCGATGGATACGACGTATTGGACCGGTTATCCGACGATATCAGACCCCTATACCGACCCGGTGCCGAATTGGGCAAATTCCAGGTTGATGATGGTCAAATTGAAACCGGCACAACCGAAATAATCCTCCCAACGCCGGCGCGATCGTGTCGCGCCGGCCCCCTATCGACGGGCATGCGGCCCATGTCCCGTCGATCCTTTCGAAAAGGGAACCAGAGAGGAACCACTGCTCTATGACGTCCTATCTGATCTTTGTGCTGAAGCGGTTCGGTCAGTTTCTGCTCGTCGTATTTCTTGGCGTGACCATAACATTCTTCGTCACCCACCTGACCCCGATCGATCCGGTCGAAGAAAGCATAGGTGCCATCACGCAGATGGGGCAATCCGATCCAAATGCGATTGAACTGATGCGTCAGTCGCTGCGAGAGCTCTACGGAATGGAGGGTTCGATCTGGCAGCAATATCTGCATTTTTGGCTGCGGCTTGCGACCGGTGATCTCGGCCCGTCGCTCTCGGCTTTTCCCACACCTGTTTCCACCATCATTCTGCGGTCTCTGCCCTGGACCATAGGGCTGATGACGGTTTCCACGCTTATCACCTTCGTGCTCGGAAATGCGATCGGCGCGCTCGCCGGCTACTACAGGAAGGATATGGTGCTGAAGGCCGTCAGCCTCGTCTTCATCGCCCTGCTTCCCATTCCCTATTACATTCTTGCCTTCGTGCTTCTCATTGTGTTCGGCTATCTCTGGCCGGTACTGCCGATCAATGGCGGTTACGAGATGAACGCCAATCTGGACCTCTCCTTCGCGCTCGTCCTCGATATCCTGAAGCACTCGATCCTGCCGGCGGTGTCGCTGATCATGGTCGGAGCCGGCAGTTGGCTGATCGGGATGCGCGCACTCGTCTCCAACATCATCACGGAGGATTACGTAGTCTTTGCCGAGCTCGGCGGCGTGCCGAAGCGTCGCATTCTGCGCTCCTATATCGCCCGCAACGCCATGGTCCCGCAGTTTACCGGGCTGGCAATGTCGCTCGGCGCGATCTTCAACGGCACCGTCATTACCGAAATCGTCTTTGGCTATCCCGGCATTGGAAACCTGCTGATAGAGGCTGTCCATGCTGGCGATTACAGTCTCGTGCTCGGCCTCAGCGCCCTATCGATCGTCGGCGTCGCAGCCGCCGTCTTCATCATCGACATCCTGAGCCCGCTCATCGATCCGCGCATCAAGGTGGAGTAGGCCATGTTCACCATCCTTCGCGACCTGACGCGCCACAACATGGAATTCCTGGGCGGCCTTGTGCTGTTCGCCATCATTGTGGGCCTGATCATCCTGTCCTATTTCTCGCCCTACGGCCCGACGGACATCTATCTCCTGCCGCCTGACATGCCGCCGGACGGAGACTATTGGCTGGGGACGACATCTCGCGGCCAGGACGTTTTCTGGCAGTTGACGACGGCGCTACGCAATACGCTCTACTTCGGCATCGGCGTTGCCTTCCTCTCCCGCATAATATCGCTGGTCGTCGGCCTGGTCGCCGGTTATGCCGGGGGGGCGGTCGACCGGGTGCTGATGGCGATCAACGACAGCGTCATGGTCATCCCGCAATTCCCCCTGCTGATCCTGTTCTATTTCGTGCTGAAGGACAGCATGACCTGGACAGCGCTCATCGTCATCATGGCCGCGCTCGGCTGGTCCTACGATGCAAGGCTCATCCGCTCGGTCGCGATCAGCCTCAAGACGCGGCCGTTTACCACCCAGAGCGTTTATTCCGGCATGAGCATGCGCAAGATCCTCATCCAGGAGCACCTGCCCTATGTCTTGCCGATCGTCTTCGCCACCACGATGAACAACATGATCTGGTCGATCGGCATGGAAATCACCCTGTCGGTACTCGGATTCACCGACATCGAGACGCCGACCATGGGCATGATGATCTACTGGGCGAATGCCCATTCGGCACTGATAGCGGGAATATGGTGGTGGGTGGCTGCACCCGTTGCCGTCATCGTCGTTCTTTTCCTGGCACTGTTTCTCCTGTCCATGTCGATGAACGAATACAACGATCCGCGCAGCCGGCTGAACCGGATGGGAGGTTAGCCATGGATGCCCTGGTCGAGGTTCAGAACCTGAAAGCCTATTACCGCGCCTTCCTTTACGGCGTCGATCGCGAGGTGCGCGCCGTCGACGACATCACCCTGACGATTGGGCGTGGCGAAATCTACGGGATCGCCGGCGAATCCAGCAGCGGCAAGACAACCTTGATCAAGACCATTGCCGGCGCGATCCGGCCGCCGCTCAAGGTCGTATCGGGCAAGGTGGTATTCCATTTTGCCGGTGGCACGCAGGACATGTACGCCATGACGCCGGACGAGCGTATGGCGCTTCGCTGGCTGTACCTATCCTATATCATGCAGGCGTCGATGAATGTGCTGAACCCGGTTCGACGCATCCACCACTCCTTCACCGATTTCGCCTTCCGGCACATGAAGGTCGGGAAAAATGAGTTCTTCGCAAAAGTCGGCTCGCATCTAGAGAGACTGAAACTTGATCCGCATCTGCTCCAGGCCTATCCGCACGAGCTCTCCGGTGGCATGCGCCAACGCATGACGATCGCGCTCGCAACGATCCTGACACCCGAATTCATCATTGCCGACGAGCCGACAACCGCGCTCGACGTCATCGTCCAGCGCGACGTGCTGTCGATGATCCGCGAAATCCAGCGTGAGATAGGCTCTTCCTTCTTGTTCGTCACGCACGATATGGGCGTGCATGCGACGGTTTCTGACCGCGTCGGCATCGTCTACGCCGGTCGCCTTGTCGAGGAAGCGCCGACGCGCAAGCTCTTCAACCTGCCGCTCCACCCTTACACACAGCATCTGGTCGGCAGCCTGCCGCGTATCGGCGATGCGAAGGCCCGGCCTTCGCTCGAGGGGCGTCCGCCGAACCTTGCCATGCCGCCCGAGGGCTGCCGGTTCCATCCGCGCTGTCCGAAGCGAATGGAAATCTGCTCGCAGAAGGTCCCGCCGATGATCACGGTCGAGCCGGATCGGCGAGTGGCGTGCTTTGCGGTTACGGGAGATCAGGCTTGAGCGCTCTTCTCACTCTCTCTCATGTCACGAAGATCTACCGTCAGGGCGGCATGCTTGGCCGGCGGCAGATCGTGGCGGTCAAGGATGTCAGCTTCGAGATTGGCAACGAGCCGGAGATTCTCTCCATCGTCGGAGAATCCGGTTCCGGGAAATCGACGATCGCAGCGATGATCCTCGGACAGACGGCGCCCACGCAAGGCATACTCCAATTTCGTGGGAAAGCGGTGGCTCTCCACGGCAAGGCAGAGCGTCGCGCCTTCATGAGAGAAGTGCAGCCCGTCCTGCAGAACCCCTTCGAAGCCTTTAACCCGCTCAAGCGCGTGGATCGCTACCTTTTCGAAACGGCGCGGAGCTTCTCAGCTGGCGCGCGCAAGCCGGATCGGCAGCAGATCGAACGATTGGCCGACGAGGCTCTCGGCCATGTGGGCCTCAGTCTTGCGGAAGTGAAGGGCCGGTTTCCGCACGAACTGTCCGGAGGCCAGCTCCAACGCACAGCAATTGCACGCGCCCTGATCCCGCAACCACGCCTGCTCATCGCCGACGAGCCGGTATCGATGGTTGACGCGTCACTGCGCATGGCAATCGTCAATCTCTTCGAACAACTGAAACACGAGCTCGGGCTTTCCATCGTCTACATCACCCATGATCTCGCCACCGCCTACTACATCAGCGACCGGATCATCATCATGCGCAAAGGTGAGATCGTCGAGCAAGGCGAGGCGCGCAAGGTCCTCGACAATCCTCAGCACTCCTACTCGCGTGCGCTGAAGGAGGCCGTGCTGAGTGCAGATTTCGCTCCGACAGCGTAGCAATTCAAACGGTGGCGCCGTCGACTCGGCGACGAAAAGGCGGGAACCAGAATTGTCTCGCACGCGGCTATCTCTTTGTGCGAGCGCCTCTACACGATCCGAGCGATACTCTGCCGACGTTTGCAGCACCTTCAGCTCGACCACATGAGCGGCACCGGCCGCCTCGCAAGCGCCGCATGAGCCGCTCGCCTGCAAGGCCGCGGTCAGTCTGCGGCTTTCACGGTCAATGTTGAGGAAACAAGTGGTGATTGAAGGGTGGTTTTTGCGCGTGCGGCTGAAGCCCTGTCGCCGCCCGCGTTTAGTTCGGCGATGCGAAAGATGCTGAAATCGCCACATCAAGGTCTTCCTGTTTTTGTCATCACCCAATTGGTGAAGCTGCCGTCGCGACGGCGCAAATGCGGCGGCTCGAAATACTGAAAGTCGAGCTTGTTTCAGCGCGTCTTCGTTCACCTCGATCCCCAGACCCGAAACTCCGGAACATCGTAGTGACTGCAGTTCAACTCTACTTGCTGCGGAAAGAGCTCGCGGGCATCGAAGCCGAGCTGCTCGACGGGAGAGGCGCGGCATTCGAGCCAGGAAAAATCGGCACCGCCGCGGCAAGGTGCACCGTCGCCACCGTGCAGACCACGCGGATTGTGCGGCATCAGGTCGACATTGAAACGAGATTAGGCAGATTGCGGCAGGCGCGCGCGGCGCCGCCGTGATTTGCTGCGGGCAGAAGATGCTGCGCATGCATCTGCCATCCGAATGCAGGACAGGACCGTCCCTAGAAAGGCAACCCCCGCATTCTGCGAGGATTGCCTGATCATCAAACCAAGGAACAAGCCGTGGCGTGAGTGCAGGCTCAGGCTGCCTTTGCGATATCGTCGCTGTGGCGGATTTCCGTGCCGAGCACCTTCAGGCATTCGCGGATGAATGCCGCAAGAGCGGTCCATCCCTTTGCGGAAACCATAGTGCCATCGACATAGGCTTCCGTCGGCGACAGATCGATATAGGTGCCGCCTGCAAGCGTGACTTCCGGCTCGCAAGCCCCCAGCGCACCCACCTTCTTGCCGCGAACCACACCGTCGACGGCAATCAGAATCTGGACGCCGTGGCAAATCGTAAAGATCGGCTTCTGCTTCTCGTGAAAATGCCGCACGATTGCCTGAACGCGTTTATCGGTGCGGATATATTCGGGGCCGCGACCGCCTGCGCAATAGACTGCATGATATTGATCGAGCTGCGCCTCGGCCTCCGAAAAGGTCTTGTTGATCGTGAAGAAGTGCCCGAGCTTTTCTGTATATGTCTGATCGCCCTCGAAATCGTGGAGCGAGGTCTTGATCAGATCGCCAGCCTTCTTGTCGGGGCAGATCACGTGGACCGTATGGCCGACTGCCTCCATCGCCTGCTGATAGACATAGATTTCATATTCCTCGGTGAATTCACCGGTCAGCATCAGTATCTTCTTACCAGGCATGATTTACTCCTCTTCTTCATGCAATGGGGCGGCGGCTGCGGCCGCCCCGGTTTCGGTCTCATCAGAACGGAGAGTCGGGGAAATAGTATTCCTTGGCATTCTCCTGCGTGATCAACGGCGCATCCAGCTTGACAGTGCCCCGCACCGGCGCCTGGCCGACGATATTGGCAACGGTCATGTAGATGGCGGTCTTGATCATGGCGGGCGGATAGGGTGTCTCTACCGGCGTCATCGTATCGCCGTCGATGACCTTCTTGACGATGTCCTTCATGCCATTGCCGCCGAGGGCAAGCTTGATGTCCTTGCGACCCGATTCCTTGACGGCCTCGAGCACACCGAGAAGCATGTCGTCGTCATTTGCCCAGACCGCGTCGATCTGCGGGTATTTGGCAAGATAGTCCTGCATCAGCTTGAAGGCGTCATCACTGTTCCAGTTCGCATACTGGATGTCCAGAACCTTGAGATCGGTTCCCTTGATGGCATCCTGAAAGCCCTGGATGCGTTCATCATCGATGACGGTCGGAATGCCGCGCAAGATGACCAGATTGCCTTTGCCGCCCAGCTTGTCGATCATGAACTTCGCCGTATTGCGGCCAACCGCGATGTTGTCGCCGGCAAGGTAGAGGTCCTGGATAGACTGGTCGTTCAGGCCGCGATCCACGACAGTGATGAAGGTACCCGCATCCTTGACCGCCTTGACCGGCGTCGTCAGTTCCTCGGACGTATAGGGCAGGATGACCAGCGCATCGAGCTTGCGTCCTGCGGACAGATCTTCAAGCGCGCTCACCTGCGCCGTTGCCGAAGGCGAGGTCTTCACGACGACCTCGACATTCGGAAAGGCGGCATTGACTTCCTTGGCGGCAGCCTGTGCGTGATAGACGATGCCCGCCGTCCAGCCGTGGTCGGCTGCCGGGATCGACACTGCGACAACCTTCTTATCTGCCGAAAGGGCCTGACCGGCGAGCAGCACCGTACTAGCGGCCAGGGCCGCAATCCATTTTCTAGACATTCATTCCTCCCAGAATCGGACCACAAACATCAATCCGCGCGGTCCGGACGCGGTTACTTCGAGAACCTCTGAATGAGCATGGCGATGATGATGATGACGCCCTGAACGCCGGCGACGAGATATTCGGATACGAAATCCGAGAGCACCATCAGGTTGGCGATGAGTTCAAGGATGACCGCTCCGGCGACCGTGCCCCAGACATGGCCCTTGCCACCTCGCAGGGCAGTTCCGCCGATGACGACCGCAGTGATGACCTGCAATTCCCATAGCACGCCGGTGGTTGGAGTCGCCGCTCCGAGGCGCGGCACATAGCAGATCGCAGCGATCGCAACGCATACGCCCTGCATCGCGTAGGCGATCGTGCGCGTCTTGATGATGGAAATGCCTGAGTAGCGGGCAACGTCCTCATTCGCGCCAACGGCAGCGCATTTCCGGCCGTACTTCATCTTGTAGAGGATGAAGGATGCGATAGCGGCAACGGCAATCGAAATGAGAATCGGAAAGGGAATACCGCCAAAGGTGCCGAAATAGACAGGCCTATAGGCATCACGGAGGCTGCGATCGATTGGGATCGTTCCGCCATCCGACATATAGGTGATGAGGGCGCGGAAGATCCCCATGGTACCGAGTGTCGCGATAAAAGGCTCTATCTTTCCGACGGTAACGATGAGCCCGTTCATCAGCCCGCAGATGAGCCCGACGACAAGCGCGATGGCCATGCCGGCAGGTATTGCCAGGACACCCCAGTCGGCAGCCATCCAGTTCATGAACATGATGGTTATGCCCGTGATGAATGCGGCCATCGAACCGACTGAAAGATCCAGTCCGCCGGATGAGATGACGAAGGTCGCACCGACGGCGATGATCGCGATGAAGGCGCTTCGCGTGATCACATTGCCGAGATTGGTCGCCGAGAGGAAATCCTGATTGATCGAAAAGCCAATCAGCAGCAACGCCAGAAGCGCAAGAAACGGACCGACATCCGACCAGCCGATGTTCCATTCCCGCTCCGGCCGAACCGGCGTCGAATCCGTAATCACACTCATTGTCTTCCTCCCTGCTTCGCCGCAACCTTCGTCTCGCTGGTGGCAAGAAGCGCAATCTCATGTTCCGTCATTCTGTCGCCCGTCACCTCTCCCGTGATGCGCCCCTCCCGCATCACAAGAATCCGGTCGCAGATCCCAATCAATTCCTGCATTTCGGACGAGATGACGATGCAGGTCCTGCCTTCTGCGACGAGGCGCTCGATGAAGGCGTAGATCTGGGCCTTGTTTGCGATGTCGATCCCGCGCGTCGGCTCGTCGATCACCACGACCGAAGGATCGGTGAGAAGCACCTTGGCGAGCAGAAGCTTCTGCTGGTTGCCCCCGGAAAGCTGGCCCGCCTTGACCGCGTAACTTTTCAGGCGGATGTCGTAGGTGTTGACGGCTTCGACGAGCGCGCTCTGCTCACGACGGCGGCGCATCAGAAGGCCAGTGTGAAATCTGCCGAGGGCGGACAGCGTGAGGTTCGGCGCAAGTCGCTCCTGCAGCAGCAGGCCCTTGCCTTTGCGATCCTCGGTCAGGTAACCGATGCCGGCATCCATCGCTGCCCGGGGACGCCTGATATCAATCGCCCTACCCTGCAATTTTACGGTTCCGGTGGCAGGGCGCAGGCCCATGATGCCCTCGAACACTTCGGTGCGACCGGCACCGATCATGCCGGCGAATCCGAGGACCTCGCCTTTGTGGGCAGTAAACGAGATGTCGCTTGCGAAGCCGGGAACGCCGAGGTCTCGGACTTCTAGCATCGCCTGCAAGGCTGGCTTTGCGGTCTTCTCGGGATAAAGCGCGGCCAGATCGCGCCCAACCATCAGACGCGCCATGTCCATCTGCGTCAGGCTATGACCGGGATATGTGCCGACCATCTTGCCGTCTCTGAGCACTGTCACCTTGTCGGCAAGCCGCTGGACTTCATCGAGGCGATGGCTGATGTAGAGCACGGCAGCACCTTGCTCCTTCAGCTGCAGGATGATGGCAAGCAGTCGCTCGACCTCCTCACCCGTCAGGACTGCAGTTGGCTCGTCGAAAATGACAAGCTTGTAGTCGTCGAGGAGTGCACGTGCGATCTGCACGAGCTGGCGATCCGCAAGCGAGATGTCGCGCACCAAAGCGTTCGGCGACACGTGACATCCAAGGTCGTGAAGTTTTTCGACGGCCAGACGCCGCATCGTCCGATCATCGACCAGCCCATGACGCATCAGCTCGCGGCCGAGGAAAAGATTTTCGGCGACAGTCAGGGCGTCCGCAAGCAGGATCTCCTGGTGTACCAGGACAATACCCGCCTCCTGCGCCTGCTCTGGCTTTGAGAAGTCGACCTTGCGGCCGCCCATCGACAGCGCTCCTGCACTGGGCTCGGCGTAACCGGAAAGAAGCCGCATGAATGTCGACTTGCCGGCGCCATTCTCGCCGATGATGGCATGGATCTCGCCGGGCAAGATATCGAGCGTGACTTCGGAGAGGACGGTGACCGGTCCGTACTGCTTCGACATGCCCTCCGCACGAAGGACCGGATGAGAGACAAGGCCGTCGGTCTCGGACACCACGCTCCTCCCCTTACTCTCCATGATCATGACGCTCGACATTACCCGCCTCTTAGTCGAAGGCCGGCACCAGCCGGTCCCGTGAATGTTCGAGATGGGTTCTCATTGCCTTCTCGGCAGCCGATGGATCACCCGCAGCAAAGGCAGAGAGAAGCGCCTCGTGCTCGTCCAGCGCCTCTTCGGTGACGCGGGAATGGAACATCAGTCGAAAGATGTGAAAATGCGTATGCTGGTGGCTGAGAGTCTGGCGAATAAGCTCGTTGCCGGCAAATTCCATGATCCTGTCATGGAAAACGGCGTCCTGCCGCGCGAAGGTGGAATAGCGCAGCCGTTCATCGCCCCCTTCCCGACGCCCCATGACGCCGGCCGCTTCCCTGAGGATGGCGAGCTTTTCATCGTCCATGGACTTTGCCGCCCTCGCAGCACCGTCGGGCTCGAGAAGCAACCGCAAGTGATAGAGCTCATCGAAGCGCCGATGGGTAATCTGCGGGGCTGCGCTGTAACCGATAAGATGCGTCTTGACGACAAGCCCCTCTCCCTCGAGGCGCCCGAGCGCTTCACGGATCGGCGTCTGGGAGACATTGAATTCCTTGACCAGATTGTCGACGGTAATGCGCGCACCCGGAGCGATCTTCAAAGACATTAGCTGCGCAAAGATCACCTCGTAGACGCTGTCCGCGAGACTGTTGCTGCGCTGTATGAAACCACTCGGATCAGGCGT
This sequence comes from Rhizobium viscosum, assembly GCF_014873945.1. Classification (NCBI taxonomy): domain Bacteria; kingdom Pseudomonadati; phylum Pseudomonadota; class Alphaproteobacteria; order Hyphomicrobiales; family Rhizobiaceae; genus Rhizobium; species Rhizobium viscosum. The sequence continues at coordinate 675,726 of NZ_JADBEC010000002.1, forward strand.
GGCACTGAGCATCATCGTATTCCGGCCCTGTATTTCTTTTGCCTCTTGACAGGAACAATCGCTAACACGATGCTCGGCGATATGCAATCCCATATCCTATAGGATTTTATATCGGAGGTTTCATGAGGGTCATTTGGATAAGCGTGAAGGAAATCGCGCTCCAATTTTTCGACGCTTCCTCAAGGTCTTTCTTCATCCCACAACTGGCGAAAGGGCCAGCACAATGATCCTCTTTGCGGCTATCCGGCTCCCGAAAGAAATCCTGTTCGGCAAAAGCCAACGTTTTGCACTGCCGTCGGTTGCCAAACGACTTGGTCAAAGGGCGCTGATCTGCACGGATGAGCGCTTCGCAGGGACTTCCATTTTCGCCGAGATTGTCGCCGCGTTGAACGCCGCATCGATCGAGACACTGGTCCATGACCGGGTCCTGCCTGATGTCCCGCGCGACACCGTTGCCTCATGCGTTGAAGAGGCGCGGAGCTTCAGGCCCGACATGGTGATTGGGATAGGCGGAGGGAGTTGCCTCGACATGGCAAAATGCGCCGCCCTGCTTTTGAGCCATGGCGGAAACCTCTCGGATTACTATGGCGAGTTCAAGGTTCCCGGTCCGACAATCCCGATCATCGCTGTGCCGACCACGGCGGGAACCGGCTCAGAGGTGACGCCGGTTGCCGTCATCTCCGATCCCGATCGGACGCTGAAGGTCGGCATATCGAGCCCATATCTCATCGCCGCAGCGGCTATCTGCGATCCGGAGCTGACAATGTCCTGCCCGCCGGGTCTGACCGCTGTCGCGGGCGCGGATGCATTGACCCATGCAATCGAGGCATTCACCGCTGCGCGACGCGGCGCCGACCCGTTGCTGCCCCAAAATCATGTGTTCATCGGCAAGAGTGAACTTACCGACTATTTCGCGCTCCTCGCCATCAAGCTCCTGGGACGCAGCCTGGAAACAGCTTGCAGGGAGGGATCGAACGAAGATGCTCGCGCCGACGTAATGATGGGCGCGCTCGCCGCCGGCTGCGCATTCGGCACGGCCGGTACCGCAGCGGCGCATGCCATCCAGTATCCCGCGGGCGCATTGACCCATACGGCCCATGGGCTTGGCGTCGCGACGATGATGCCTTACGTCATGAACTATAACCGCTCCGCCTCGATGACCGAAATGGCTGAGATCGGGCAGGCGCTCGGTCTGGATTCAACGAGCAGGACGAAGCAAGAAATGGCCGACGCAGCCATTGAGGAGATCCGCAGGCTCTTTAAAGCCATCGGCATCACACCGACATTGGCCGATCTCGGGCTTACCGCCGACAAGCTCGACTGGACTGCCGAACAGGCGCTCAGCATCGACAGATTGATCAAGAATAACCCGAGGCCCTTCGACATCGACGCCATGAAGCGTCTCGTTCGTGCAGCCTATGACGGCGATCTTGCCGCCTCTGCCCTCTAAACATTCGAGGACCAAAATGACTATTGCCCAGCAAATGCCACACGCCGACCGCCACCTGCCAGACATTGAGGCCACGGCCCGCGGCCTCTATATCGATGGGAACTGGCGGCAATCGAAAAGCGGGCGCAAGATCGATGTGACCGACCCCTCGACCGGGGCGCTCCTTGCGGCTGTAGCGGACGCCACCGTCGAGGATGCGCAGGCGAGCATAGAGGCTGCATCGCGGGCTGCGCCCGGCTGGCGGTCGACGCCGCCGCGCAAGCGCTCGGAGATCTTGCGGCGCTGTTTCGAACTGATGATCGAGCGTTCCGAAATGCTCGCCACCTTGATTTCCCTGGAGAATGGCAAGGCGCTGCGCGACGCCCGCGGCGAGGTCGCCTATGCCGCCGAGTTCTTCCGCTGGAATGCGGAAGAGGCCGTCCGCATTACGGGAGAATTCGGCACCGCTCCGTCGGGAGCCAACCGGATCATTGTCGATTACCAGCCGATCGGCATCTGCCTGCTGATCACCCCTTGGAATTTCCCGGCCGCGATGGCCACGCGAAAGATCGCCCCGGCCCTCGCCGCCGGCTGCACCGTCATTCTGAAACCGGCAAGCGAGACGCCGCTGACGGCCTATGCGCTGGCCTCGATCTATGAGGAGGCGGGCGTACCACCAGGCGTCGTCAACGTTCTGACGACGAGCACTCCCGCCGCGTTCAGCGCCACCATTCTCGCGGATCCGCGCGTCAGAAAACTTTCGTTTACGGGCTCGACAGGCGTCGGCCGCCTGCTTCTCGCCGAAGCGGCCAAGCATGTCGTCTCATGTTCCATGGAACTCGGCGGCAATGCTCCATTCATCGTTTTCGACGACGCCGATCTGGAGGCGGCACTCGACGGCGCGATGGTTGCCAAAATGCGCAATGCGGGCGAAGCCTGCACCGCAGCAAACCGTCTCTATGTCCAGTCGGGAATCTACGAGTCCTTCGCAGAGGGGCTGGCCAAAAGAATGTCTGCTCTCAACGTCGGCCCGGGCGTCGATGCCCTTACCGAATGCGGGCCGATGATCACGACGAAAGCCGTGGAGAAGATCGACCGCCTCGTCGTTGATGCGAAAGCAAAAGGCGCCCGCGTCACCTGCGGCGGCGAGCCCTCCGCCGGGCCTGGTTATTTCTACCCGCCGACAGTTCTCGTCGACATGCCAGACGGTGTCGAGATGGCGCATGAGGAAATCTTCGGACCGGTTGCGCCTCTTTACAGGTTCGAGACCGAGGACGAGGTGATAGGGCGTGCCAACGACACCGAATACGGTCTCGCCGCCTACGTCTTCACGCGCGACATAGCACGGGGATTGCGCGTTTCCTCCGCTCTGGAATCAGGCATGATCGCGCTCAACCGGGGTCTGGTTTCCGATCCGGCAGCGCCATTCGGTGGCGTCAAGCAGAGTGGTCTCGGCCGTGAGGGCGGACAGCATCACGGCATCGCCGAATTCATGGAAGCCAAATATATCGCGGCGAGTTTCTGACGGCAGAGAGGATGAGTATTTGGAAACCGATCCGTTCCGCATACGGGGACATGTGCCGGAATTCGACGCCCTCGTGTCGGAGATCAAGGCAAGGAGTGCTTCGACGCGTGCAAGACTGCGTATGCGGGAAATCGCTTACGGGGACGATGCAAGTGAAACCATGGACGTCTTCTACCCCGACGGTATAAGCGACCGGCGACCGGTGCACATGTTCATCCACGGCGGCTACTGGCGGATGTTTTCCAAGCGTGACTACTCCTATGTCGCCGACACCATTACCGACACAGGGGCAATCGCGATCATTGTCGATTATGCCCTTATGCCGCATGTCAGGATGGAGGTGCTCGTCGATCAGGTTCGGCGGGCCAAGCAATGGGTGCTCGAACACATCGCGAGCCATGGCGGCGACGCCTCGCGCTTTACGGTCAGCGGCCATTCCGCCGGTGCGCACCTTGCGAGCTTCCTGTTTCATCGACAGGAGGCTTTCTCGGGCGTGTCGGCAGCCCTCCTGCTGGGGGGCCTTTACGACCTGAAGCCCCTGCAATCATCTTTTCTGCACTCAGAAATCGCCATTACCGACAGAGAGGTTGCCGACCTTTCGCCGATGCTGCATTCCTTTGACCAGGGCTGTCGCGCCATTATCGCGGTCGGCGCTGAAGAAACACCACCGTTTCATCAGCAGGCGGACGCCTTCTCATCGCGCCTGCGACAGCAAGGACTGTCGGTCACCAGCGAAAGGCTCGAAGGCTCCAATCACATGAGCAGCGTTCGCGATCTCGGCTTCCCGGATACGGCTATCGGTCGGATCCTCAGTCAAATGATTGCATCTGTCGGATGACATCTAAACGTCGAACTCCAACTGCAGTCGGCCTTCTTGCTCGACGTTTGACATTGGCTTACGCAAAGGGCCGCCGACATAATTCTCTTGCGCCTGCCATCTCGGCTGATAAAAGCCGGCCTGCCAACTGAAAACAGCGACTGAATGACAGAACACGCCATTACCTGGAGCATTGCCGGCTTGACCGCCATGGGCGTGGTCGTTCGTCCATTCCGATGGCCGGAAGCGGTGTGGGCCATGTTTGGCGCCTTGCTGCTCTTTGCCTTTCGCCTGATTGGGCCAGAGGATGTCATCACGGGCGTCTTGAAAGGCAGCGACGTATATCTTTTTCTGATCGGAATGATGCTGCTGTCGGAACTCGCACGACGGGAAGGCCTGTTCGACTGGATTGCAGCGATCGCCACAACGCACTCCCGCGGCTCCTCCCGACGCCTGTTCGTGCTTGTCTATCTGGTCGGCGTTGTCGTGACGGTCTTTCTCTCAAATGATGCGACGGCCGTCGTCCTTACCCCAGCCGTCTGCGCGGCCTGCCGGGCGGCCCGCGTCCGGGACCCGATGCCCTATCTGCTGATCTGCGCCTTCATCGCCAATGCCGCGAGCTTTGTCCTTCCGATCTCCAATCCTGCCAATCTGGTGATCTTTGCGGGTGGCGAAATGCCGCCCCTGGCGCGCTGGTTGTCGATGTTCATGCTTCCATCGATCGTTTCGATCGTGGTCACATTCGGCTGCCTTTACTGGACTCAGCGCCAGGCTCTTGCCGAGGATAGCGTTGCCGAAAACGTGCCGCGGCCGACCCTTTCCGCGAGCGCTCGGCTGGCCGGGTGGGGAATTGTCCTGACGGCCGTCATTCTTATCGTGGCATCGGCTATGCATATCGATTTGGGTATGCTGACTTTTCTCGCCGGCACGATTACCACCGTGCTGGTGCTGGCGCTGACCCGGCAAAGCCCGATCGAGACCTTCAAGGGTGTAAGCTGGAGCGTCCTGCCTCTGGTCGCAGGCCTGTTCGTCGTCGTGGAGGCGCTGGATCGTACCGGTCTGACAACCATGCTCTCCGATCAATTGGCCCTGCTCGCGGCGGCATCGGAAACACAGGCGGCCGGCATTGCAGGCGTGGTTGTCGCGGTTGTCTGCAACCTCGTCAACAATCTTCCGGCAGGCCTGGTTGCGGGAAGTGCGGTGCAGGCGGCCCATGTCTCAGACAAGATCGCCGGAGCGGTGCTGATTGCAGTCGATCTCGGCCCCAACCTTTCCGTCACGGGATCCCTCGCAACAATATTGTGGTTGACTGTCCTTCGCCGCGAGGGACTGCACGTCAGTGCGTGGCAGTTTCTCAAGCTCGGAACTGTCGTCATGTTTCCGGCACTGATTTTGTCTTTGCTGTCGCTCGTTCTTTTCTGAGACTTCCAACGGGTGGGCCGCAGCGCGTCTTATTCGCCATTTGCTCCTCCGGAATTTTGTCGCTGCATCCGGACAGGACGCCGGCTGTCAATGCATCAAGAACAACGAGCGAAACTCGCAAGCCATAGGCCATATGTCAGATCCAATCGGCATGCGCGCCAACCGCGCTTCTTCATCAGGCGCTATTGCCTGCGGACGCTGGCAAACCGTGGAGGTTGTGTGGACGTATGGCGCAGACAGCGGTTGATAGCTCGACGTGGCGCTGCGACATCGAATATTATCAAATCTTCAAACAGTGGTGCCTTGTTAGATGAACGCTCTTGCCATTATAGCCGAAGACGATTCGGAGATCGTCGAAATCCTTGACGCCTACATGACGCGTGAAGGGTTTCGCACGGTGCGTGCGGCCGACGGGAAAACGGCCATCGACCTGCACCTCGTCCTAAAGCCGGATCTGATGCTCCTCGATGTGACGATGCCACGCCTCGACGGCTGGGAGGTGCTCGCTGAGATCAGACGCAGAGGCGATACCCCGGTCATCATGATCACGGCCCTTGATAAGGATATCGACCGTCTCCAGGGTCTTCGCATCGGCGCCGACGACTATATCGTGAAGCCCTTTAATCCAATTGAGGTGGTTGCTCGCGCCAAGGCGGTCCTTCGCCGTGCCGGGCTGGGCAACGCGGCGGGCGTGCTGCGGGTAAGCCGGTTGACGATCGATCTGGATAGCTACCAGGCGAGGGTCGAAGCTAACGGAGAGAACAAAGCCGTGCCGTTGACGCTGACGGAATTCCGACTTCTCGCGCATATGGCGAGAGCGCCGATGAAGGTCTTTGCGCGTGGAGAACTTGTCGACGCCTGCCTCCCCGGAGGCGATGCGCTCGACCGGACGGTGGACAGCCACGTCAGCAATCTCCGCAGGAAGCTTGAATTGGCCGGCGCTCCCGGGATGCTGTCCGGTGTTCGCGGCGTCGGTTATAGGCTGGCCGCCGAGCAATGATCCGACGCTCCGCTCTCAGCCGTCAGATCCTGATGTCGATGGCGGTTGTCACGATGATTGCCGTCTTGGTCGTGTTCTTCGGCCTCTATATCGTCTATGCCATTCTAATTTCGCTCTTTCCGAACCTGCTGGACGAGGATAGCTGGCTCCCATCGGGCACCGACTTTCTTATTCTCGCCGCCCTTGCCTTCCTGGCCTTGCTCGTTGCTGGATTTGTCTCTCTGAAACTCGCTGCGCGCATTCTCGTGCCGATCAACTCGCTCGCTGAGAGCGCTCGCCGCATCGCCGACGGAGACCTGACCGCGCGCGCGACCCCAGGTGACCATTCGCTTGGCGAGACCGCCCATCTGGTCGCGGACTTCAACGTTATGGCCCAAAAGCTTCAGGACATGGCCGACAACGTCGCCTTCTGGAATGCGGCGATTGCCCACGAGCTCAGGACCCCGCTCACAATACTCAAGGGCAGGCTGCAGGGCGTTGCCGATGGCCTGTTCACCGTCGACGAGAAATTGATCGACGGCCTCATGGTTCAGACCGAAGGGCTCACAAGGCTGGTCAATGACCTGCGCGTCGTCACCCTTGCGGATGCGGGCCGTCTGGACCTGCAGATCGAGCCTGTCGATCTCGCTGCGGAGATCAGGAAAGTCGCAGATATTGTCGAGCCGTCGCTCCGGCAAGCCGGTTTTTCGCTGGAGCTTGCGCTTGTGGATATGACCGTTCCGGCGGATGCAGTCCGGCTCCGACAGGTGCTTCTGGCGCTCCTGAACAACGCCCAACGCTACGCCCGGCCTGGTCGTATCGAAGTATTCACGCTGGCATCGGGAAACAAGGCTGTCATTCGGGTTGAAGATTCTGGCCCGGGGCTGCCGCCCAACTTCGACAAGCGTGCATTTGAACCTTTTACCCGCGCCGACGATTCCCGCTCCCGCCTCTACGGTGGTTCCGGTCTCGGCCTGTCTATAGTTCGCGCCATTGCGGAAGCTCACGGTGGTCAGGCCTCATGCTGCAATTCCTCACGTGGAGGCGCAGTCTTCGAGATCTCACTGCCACGGGCGACTTGACGCCAGCGGGCTCTCTTTACTGATGTTCAACATCATATCCGTGCAGACTCCGCGGCTATCGTATTTCACTGCCGCGAGATGGTCGAAATAAAACCGAGATCGTACGGAGATCCGATGGAGGGAATCGTAAATTATCAGAGGTGGCGGGAGGTATCGGAAGAGATTTGGACTGCAGTCCTTTCTGCAACCTGGGAATAGAAATCAAGAACATTGGCAATGCCCGCCGCTCGAGAAAATGGGCGTAAATCGTAAGCCGCACGAGACAGGCCGGCGGCGGCTTTTATATAGAATGCATCGCCTAGAGCCGCAGCAAGGCGGTCGATAGAGCCAGGCTCCACAAGGGTTATTGGATGGTCACGCAGGTACTCCGATGGTCCTTCAGCCGCAGTCGCAATGATGGGAAGCCCCTCGTGCATGGCTTCAAGTATCGCAAGGCCAAACGATTCCTCGCGAGACGGAGAAACAAACAAATCCAGATTGCGCAAGAATCCGGAGACATTGTCGCTATGCCCCAGCAGATGAATTCTGTCGTCGCCTTTGGAGAGATTTTTCAATGCTGCGCGCTGCGGTCCCTCGCCTACAATGACTAACGCCGCATCGTTCGGAGCAGCCCGTCGAAAGGCTGATACCAGGACATCGTAACCCTTGCTCGGATGCAACCGCCCTACGGCGCCGACGAGTGTTGTTTCACGCGGCAACTTCAATTTCGAACGCAAGTCGAAACTCTCGTTCTCGTCCATGGCCGGCAGCCAGTTCGAAATAAGGCGCGCTTGGCCGGGATAGTTGCCAAGACGCGACAACTGGGCACGGTTCACGCAGATCACGCCGTCGAGCCGAGCATGTTGTTTTGCCTTGAAGCCCACGTGCAGCGTTGCAATCTTTGATACGCTGCTGGGAGCAGTGGCAAGCGCCTTGCAGGCAGGGCTGAGATGTGCATGAGCAATCTCAATCGCCGCGCTTGCGATCAACCGTCGCAACCTCATGCCGCGCAAGAGAGGCGTCGCGAGGCCGTGAAAGACGACTTCTTTGGAGAGAAGGGCGGCCATCGGGGAGGCAAATGTTCCCGCAACATGCACTTCGTGCCCAAGGGCGGCCTGTCCGTTGGCAAGGTCGATGCAGTACCTTTCCGATCCCGCTATCCGGGAAGAGAAAAGCAGATGCAGGATTCGTTGCTTGCTTGCTGCTTTCCTGCTGCCGGAGGATGACGCTCCTTGATCTACAGAAGGATGAGAAAAGCTTTCAAATGTTGCAACGCGACTTGTGTCGCTATTTCGTGAATTGATGGACATCGAGTTTCCAACCGCTGGATGGAAGCCTCGATAACGTTACGATGTTGCTGATGCGTGGAAGTTGTGTGGATGTTTGAAGGAGGAATGAATTCGAGTTCAGACCTTTGGTTAGTGGGCCGACCTCCTGAACTCTTTCGCGCACATTGGGCTGCGTCGATAACCAGCAACGGCCTCCATCTAAACTCCACAATGTCTGCGAACAAACTGAACGCAGCCCCCCGATAGTGGAGCGAAAGAAAGGGCCGGAAACCTTATTCCCCCTCCACTGGAGAGGAGTTCATAGTGAAAATATTAGCGTTTTTCCGTCTGTCGGGTCGACGGACGGCCG